>SLQV01000175.1 GCA_007131285.1 Myxococcales bacterium | reverse complement strand
TGGTCCGGGGCCCGAAGGGTCCGCCAGACAATCACTGCGAAGACAGCGAGACAGATGGCCAGGCCAACCAGTGGCAATATAAGCAACGGATGGCCTGAAAAAAAGCTTTTTGCGTAATTGCCAAGCATGGTTAGTGGGTCTCCGTTGCGGCGACTTTAAGAGACGGGCCATCGCGCATGGCTTCGGGCTGCGGCGGCGCGCTCTGCTCTGCGGCGTTTGGAGGCCCCGCGGACTCGGCGGTGGCCCCGAACCAAGGCCCCTCCGCGCGTTCCCACCAAGGCAGATTCTGTTCGAAGCTTCCCAGGCGCTGCAAGTACGCGATAAGCGCAACCAGCTTCGCATTCGCTTGGACGCCTTGAACGCTTTCGGCTTTCAGGGCCTGCACGATGACGGCGGCTTGCGCTTCCGCATCGCGCGTGGCGCCCTCGATATGCGGCGTGCGGTAGGGCACCCCCGCCAGGCGCAACGCACTCAATCGCCGGTCAAGCTTACCCAAGTCGATGGTGCGTTCCGCCAGGTGCGCGTAGCCGGGCATATTAGAACCGGGCGCAATCGAGCGGGGATCGATCATGTGGCGCCAGTGCCAGAGGTGTGAATACTTGCCGCCTACCCGGGCCAGGTCCGGCCCGGTGCGCTTCGATCCCCACTGAAAGGGATGATCGAAGGCTGATTCCTCAGCGCGGGAGACCTCGCCGTAGCGCGCGGTCTCCCAGACGAACGGCCGGATCATCTGGGAGTGGCAAAGGTAGCAACCTTCCGCGAGATAAACATCGCGGCCTGCCACCTCAAGGGGCGTGTAAGGAATGTTCTTGCCCACCGCTGCCGTGGCGGGGCTTGCGATAAGCACCGGCACTATCTCCACGACGCCACCGACGAGTACGGCGCCTACGGTCAGTAGCGAAAAGAGGCCGGCGCGCCGTTCCACGCGTTGATGCCAAGGCTCCTCCTTATTGCCGCGCCAGAGCAGCGTCCCCAGGAGGAAGCACGCAGCCACCGTAAGCGTGAGCAGCAAGGTGCCGGGGATGAAGTCCGCAAATCCCGCACCGATGACAAGGACCAGGACGAGGACCGTGCCCACGACCGGCAGGCCAAAGACGATGCGTGGCCAGTGCGGCTCGGCCACCTGAGCGGGTTTCGCCACCGTGATGCTGTCTTCCTGGAGCTTGCCCTGGCGTGCTGTGCTTACGAGGTTCCAGGCCATCACCGCAAAGCCTACGAGGTAGAGTGCGCCGCCCAACATGCGCGTCCAGTACATTGGCTGCAGCGCCAGCAAGGTCTCGAGAAAGCTCACGTAGAGCAAGCCACCGCTCTCGGACTCCGCACGCCACATCAATCCCTGGGTAACGCCCGCCACCCACATGGACACCACGTAGAGCAGGATGCCAAAGGTGCCGATGTAAAAGTGAGCATTGGCCGCTGCGGTGGAGCGCAGGGGTGTCTTGTAGAGGCGTGGAATCATCCAGTAGAACATTCCGGCAGCCATAAAGCCATTCCAGCCGAGGGCGCCCGAATGCACGTGGCCAATGATCCAGTCGGTGTAGTGGGCAAGGCTGCTGACGCTGCGAATCGAAAGCAACGGGCCCTCAAAGGTCGCCATGCCGTAGAACGTGACCGCCGCGGCGAAGAACTTGAGGACAGGGTCCTTGCGCACCTTATCCCAGGCCCCTCGTAGGGTCAGCAGGCCGTTGAGCATGCCGCCCCAGCTCGGCGCCCAGAGCATTAGGCTGAAGATCATGCCGAGCGTTTGCGCCCACTCCGGCAGCGCCGTGTAGAGCAAGTGGTGGGGGCCCGCCCAGATATAGATGAAGACCAGCGCCCAGAAGTGGATGATCGAAAGTCGGTAGGAGAACACGGGCCGTTCCGCCGCCTTCGGCAGGAAGTAATACATGATGCCGAGTATCGGCGTCGTCAGAAAGAACGCGACAGCATTGTGCCCGTACCACCACTGCACCAGTGCCCCCTGAACCCCACCAAAAAGCGGATAGCTCTTGGTGAGCGAGGTGGGGATCGCCAGGTTATTGACCACATGCAAGACGGTAATCGTCACGATGGTCGCGATGTAAAACCAGAGGGCCACATAGAGTTGGCGCTCGTTACGTCGCTTCAGCGTCCAGAAAAAGTTCACCGCAAAGGCGACCCAAACGACAGCGATGGCAATATCAATCGGCCATTCGAGCTCGGCGTACTCTTTTGACTGCGTGATGCCGAGGGGCAGGGTGATCGCAGCCGAGACGATGATCGCCTGCCAGCCCCAGAAATGGAACCAGCTCAACGTATCGGACGCCATGCGCGTCTTCAGCAAGCGTTGCGTCGAATAGTAAACGCCTGAAAAAAGCATGTTGCCCACGAAGGCAAAGATGACGGCGTTGGTGTGGAGAGGACGCAGCCTGCCGAAGGAGAGCCATTCGCCGAGGTTGAGCTGCCAGACGCTCATTTGCAGGGCGACGATTACGCCCACCAACATGCCTACGAGACCCCAGCCCATCGCAGCCCAGGCGAAGTAGGCGCTCACTCGGTCGTTGTAACGAACCTCAGCGGTGGACTTTGATATACCTTCCATAACTCCCTCGACCCACGTTGAGTTGGGCCCCGCTATTGTATCGGGCCCCGTTTACGCCTCTGGCTTCTTTGGCGCATCCTTGGAACCGGACGGAGGCATAGCATCCTCGTCCAGAGGTAGTAAAGCAGCTGCGCGGGTCACCGGCGCATGGCCGGCGACCCAGGCAAAAAGGACGACCCCAAGGCCTGCCAGCACAAAGGAGACAAACATCATGAGGATCATCGCTGCCATCGCGCGTAGTGTAGTCGACGATCCTGCCGGGGGGCCATCGCGATGTTCTCATCGGCGCCGCGCAAAGTGCGCCAATCGCTGCGCAAGGGCGACCGTTAAACGGTCGCATTGCGCGCGATAGTTTCGATGCCCTTCTGTCTCCGGCGGTGGAGCCCCAGGGCCGTGCCGACGAGACCAATGGAGGAAGCGGGCATGACGAGGGCAGCCACCCAGGGAGGAATGTGGCCGAAGGCAGCGAAGACCACTGCCAGCACGTTGTAGCCGAAGCTTAAGTGAACAAGGCGCGAAACGTCCTGCTTCACGCGGCCACCAAGCGCCACGAGGCCCGGCAGTCGGCTAAGATCCGGCGCAAACCAGAGCATGCCAGCTTCACTCGCAAGCAAGGGTCGGTCGCTGTGCATGGCGATGGCCACCGCTGCCGCCCGCGCGGCGGGTAGGTCATTGACGCCGTCGCCGACGAAGAGCACAGGTCCCGCTAGCCCTTCGATCACGGCCGCTTTGCCCTCGGGCGTTACCGCCGAGTGAACGCTCGCAAACGCGAAGCGCGCGTTCACGTCCGCCACCTTGTCCGCCGTATCGCCGCTGATAAGCACGATATTTCGGCCTGTGGCGCTCAGCGCCTCAAGCGCCCCGTGCGCGGCATCGCTCAGCGTCTCTTCTGCCCGCAAGTCCAGCAGCACTCTGTCGTCGCGGCTGAACACTAAGCCGAGCGCTTGGTCCGCCGTGGGTACGCTGGCGAAATCCCGCCGTCCGAGGCGATAGCGTGCCGTGCTGGAGCGCACCTCGACGCCGAGAGGCGTGTGGCGGACCGCGCCCATCGCGCCACGGTTGGCGATGGAGTCTTCGCCCGACGCGCTTTCGAGGTGGTCGAGCAGCGCTTTGGCTTGCGGGTGCGCCGATGCCTGGGCGCACATTAGCAAAGCACTTCGTGCCTCCGAGGGAAGGGGCGTGAGGTCGGCCGCGTGGGTTAACCGTGTGAGCGTGCCGGTCTTGTCGAATGCCACCGACCGGACATCTCCAAGGGTTTCAATGGCCTGCGGCACAACAGCCCAGACCCCAAGCTTTTCGACGGAATGCGCCACCAGGCGGCGCAGGAGCGGTAGCGCAATCACCAGCGCACAGGGGCAGGCCACCACCAACACCGCCGTGGTGCATCGCAGCCCCGTAGCGAGGTCTACGGCCCAACTTTGGCCCACGAGCGTGAGGCCCGACGCAGAAAGAATCGTGAGGCAGTAGGCGCGCGCCTTCCGCCCTGCCGCGAGCGCTTCGGCGGTGATGTCTTGCGTCCGGGCGGCAAGCAGTTGCGTGAGGTGACTTGCTTTTAAGCCTTCCAAGGCTTCAAGCGCGACGCTGGTGTCGCTGCGCAGCACCGCACCCGCGGGCACAGCCATGCCCGCCTCAATGCGTGTGGGCTCGGACTCTCCCGTCATCCATTCCGTGCTGAAGAGCGCCTCTTTAGGGCCGGCGGCGGCCACTAGCTGCGCGCGCACCAGCACCACTTCCCCCGGGGCGATCTCGAAGGTGACGCCTCGTTCGAGACATTCGGCCCGCGCGTAGCGCGCTTGCCCGTCGCCACTCAAGCGTACCCAGGTGCGGGCGAGGGGTGTTCCGGGTGGGGCTCGCCCGGCGGCCCGCCGCCGCACCTGCTGCTGCAGCACACGACCGAGGAGAATGAGCGCGGCAAAGACGGCCACCGTATCGGGGTAAAAAGCATCGGCATCGTGCCGGGCGTAGGCGAGCAATGTTCCGAGGTAAGCCAAACCCAGACCCAAGGCGAGCGGCTGGTCGAAATGCCAGCGCCGCATGGCCGCTGCCCGCCAGGCTGGCCGCGCGAGTACCGGCCAAACAATCGCCGCGGCCAAGGTTGCGAAGATGATGCCGATGCGGTCGACAAGCGCAGCTAGGTCAAAGGTTCGGAAGCCAAGCTCCAACGCTTCAGGAACCAGGCCAAAATAACGACTGGCGCTTAACAGCATGACGTTGGCCGCGAGCGCGCAGGTCGCAGCGAGCCGCAGCGCAAGGCCGCTGGAGGCGCCTTCCGGTTCTTGACCCGCCTCAACGACATCGAGCTGGTAGCCGAGATGCGCAATGTTCTGCGCGTAGTCCCGGAGACTAAAGGGCGACTCGACGTGAATTTCGAAGCTGGCGTCGTCTAGGGTGACCAACCCGCGCGCTCCCGGCGCGGCAAAGAACGTTTGGCGCACGACCCAATCACAAGCCGCACACTGCAGACCACTTAGGCTCAATATGACGCTTCGAGGTTCGGCACCGTCTGCGAGACCGGCATCAAAGGCCTCGATTGCACGGTTCGGAATAGGGTTGCCGAGGACGGGCTGCTTGAGCCGGGTGCGGTCCCGCAGGTCGTAAAACTTCTCGAGGCCTAGAGAACGCAAACGTGCGAAAACATGCGCACACCCCGAGCAGCAGAAGCGTTGGCCGAGGGGGGCTGGCTGTCCGCAATGCGCGCAGTTCTGGAGTGATTTTTGGGGTGGCGGCGCTAGGCCTCTCCCTCGGGTGTGCGAAGAGACGCTGTTTTTCATGGCATGTTCGGGTGCAACGGACAGGATCCGCTCTGCTCGACGTCCCCTGCGCCGGCATCAAGCACCTGCGAGGCCCCGCGCCACAAGAGCGTAATAGCGACAATGCCTGCCAATGCGGCCAGCACATAACGCGCTCCCGCGCCCGAGTGCAGGCGGGCGATAAGCGGCACGCCAACGCCTGCGCCGAGTGCGAGTCCGGGCGTTGATGCAAGCGCAAACGCACCGAGCAATGCCCCAGAATAAAGCGGAGAGGCCTGGCTGAGGGCGAGCGCGCCTGCCAGCCACAGGACCGAGCAGGGCAAAAGCACTAGGCCCGCGCCGATGCCGATGCCGCGGCTGCGCCAGCGCGCTGTCGATTGCGTCGTCTGCGCCAGCGCGCGATCGTCTGACGGACGGACCAGCTGCGTGGCGGGCACCCACGTGTTTCGGTCTTCGCGCTTCCGCGTGAACAGCCGCCAACCAAACGCTGCGCAGTAGATGCCTGCGACAAGGGCAGACAGGGCCTGCAGCCAGCGTAGCATCTCCCGGGAAACCGAGAGCTTTTCGTGCATGACGTGGGCTGAGGCTCCCAACGCGATGCCGACCACGATCAAGGCCGCAACCCGCCCCAGGGCTAGATAAAAAAGGCCACTGCGCGCCCGCTCTCGATGTGCTCCGCACGCCGCTGCCGCAAGAGGTCCACACATTAACGCGCAGTGCGCCGCAGAGGTTAAACCTATCGTCGCGCCGAGGGTCGCTGCTGCTAGGAGCGCTACGAGCACCCGCGCGAGCGTAGCACTCCTCGCGGCGTCTTACACACGGATGCGGTCGCTTGCGTGTAGCCAGGGTGCCGCCTGGTCGAGGTGCGCGGTTTTGGGCTCCAGTCCAGTTAGGTTGGCTTGCGCGCCCCTCGACGGTGCGCGCCGAGGCGCTTCCGTTATTCGCCTTGTTTGTTCACGATGAACTTGAGGCCGGCAAACTCTGCTTGGCCCATCGTGTAGAGCACTTCGGAGATGGTGCGGAAAGGCGTGTCTTTGTCGGCGATGATCAGCATCTCGCCCTTGAAGGGCCGTGACGGGTTCCTGGCGGCGATGGCCTTTTGCCTTTCCGCCTCGCGCTCCAACACCCTGAAAAGCGGTGAGATCAGGAAACCCGTGCCGCCCCCTTGCTTGAAGCTAGGGTCCACCTGGCCGTCGCGCAGTTCTAGGACTTTTTTGCCGTCGACAACGATTTCGTTTTTGGAAATTTGAAGGGGAAGGGACTCGTCCGTCGTCTGTTCCGAAGTCGAATAAGGAATGCGCAGCTCGTCCGATTCCTGCAACACCGAGGCCGACGAAGACGCAAACTGCATGATGAGGAAGACGAGCAGAATCGTCATCATGTCCATCATCGGGTAAATATTGAGGAAGTTTTCCTCATGAGGCGGTTGGCGGCGTTTGATAGCCCGAATGATCTGTTTGACAGCCGCCAAGGAGGCGGGCTGTTCTGACTCGCCTCCGGCCTCGCCGTTCTGTGGCTTTCCTGGCTGCTTCTTGTCGACCATCTTACATTCGCCCTAAACGTGTCGAAATACGCAGTGCCCTTACGGCCTTAGCGCACACCTGCTGAAAGCATGACTTTGGGAAATAGCTCTGTCCCGCCTTTGGATCGAACCGCGTCCATCGCTGCGATGAGGTGTTCAAAGGCTACTAGAGGGTCGGCGGAGATAATCACCTCCCTCTCCTCAGGCCACCGGGTCTTCACCTTGTCTACGCACTCGGTGAGTGCTGCCCAGTTGTAGGTTGTGCCCCCTTGAAGCGGCACAGTAATTACTTTCCCGGATCCCGTCGTCTCGCAACCCGGAGCAAGCTTGCCGCCGGAACCGGTCACAATCAGGCCCTCGGTGGCGACGGTGACGTTGAGATTGAGTTTCGGCTCTTGGGCACCCCGGCCACCGACGCCACGGCTGTAGGTGGGGAGCTTGGCTTCCACCTGCGCGAAGATGGCGAGCGCCGCCGTGGTGGCAAGCAAGAACATGATGATGTTCACGACAATGTCGAGAAAGGGAATCACGTTCAGCTCGCCTGCCATCTCCGAAGGGTCCAGTTCCCTGACCTTCGTCTGCTTGCGAATGTAACGGCGTTGCCGTGTAGTGAGCTTTCCCGACATCTCAAGCTACCTAAATCAATCTTGGCGAACCCGGGGCGCGTGCGCGGCGTTTGACGCGCCGTGTACGAAACAAAGCATAAGCTGGGCCTAGGCGTCGGCCCGGCGCATGGTCAGCATGGTCTCGACCTTCATCGTTGCCTTCTCCATCTCGTGCCGCTGCCGCTTGGCCATACCGTGAAGCACTAAGTGAGCACTCATGCATATGACGGCGATTCCCAGTCCAAGCGCCGTGTTCCACATAGCCTCGGAGATGCCGCGTGAGAGCATGGCAGATTTCTGCGACGGGTCGGAAATAAAGCCGACGGCTTTGAAGGCCCGAATAAGACCCGAAATGGTGCCCAAAAGGCCGATTAGTGTGGCGATATTGGCGAGTGACCAAAGCGCGCCGATGCGCTTCTCAAGTTCGGGAACGGCTTCCGCCATCCGCTCCTCCATCGAAGCCATCACGGCTTCATCGCCGCGGCTGAACTGAGATAACCCGGCTTTAATCACTTGTAGCAGCGGGTACGGTTCGGCTTCACACAACTTGATGGCGCGATCAATATTGCCCGCTTGCACGAGCTTCCGGATCTGCGCCATGAACGTGGTCGCGTTCACGCGATATTTCGTCAGGATGTAGTAGGTGCGCTCTGCGATGATCGCGAGCACAAAAAACAACACAAGGGTGTTGATACCGGAAAAGGGTAGGCCCTCGTGAAATGCTTCCCAGATCGTCTCCATCGTCCTGGCTCCTCAACTCTCTATCTCAGCTCTTGATAAGATCCGCCATGCTCATGGCGGATTCCGGTCTGTTACTTCCGCTTGCCCAGCTGGGGGCCCCGTATAGGTTTTGAACCCAGCTCAGTTCCGTCGGTCTCCCTGCCGCGCAAGCCCAAAAACATACGCCCGGTGCGGGTTGCGTGCGCGAGTGCTTTGCAGCAGCGCTCGCTTCACGACAATCCCCGGCAGCCCTGGCGACGCTAGCCCAACCCTCCTTTTGTTGTCAACGGCCACCTTCGGGCAACGGCCACGTCATGCCCTCTCATGCAACGCGCCGTCGACGCTTCTGGGCTTAATGCGGCTCGATTGAGCCACGCGCGTTCACGTGCGGGGGGGCGGGTCAACGTGCGCGCACTTGGCGATCTCGAGACGAAGATTGAAGCTCAATGCAAGTACGGCGACATTCCGGTCTCGCATTCGACCATGGCGATCGGGTCGGCATTTGCGGGAACCGTGGGCGGCAGCAGGGGCGTACTCAACGCCTGCAGGCGCTGCTTGGGACCGAAGCGCGCGGTGCAAAGCGCGCCGTGACGGGGCGGGAGATCATTGCCGGAGACGGCCGCAATCTTGCCTGTAGCGGGCGCAGAAGCACCTCCTGATTAAAAAAAGGTGGAAACGCGAAGGCCTTCAGTGAGATAACGAGAAAGAGCTTGCCGAGTAGCTGGCAGGCGCCTTTAGACGCTCAGGAGCTGAAAGCACATGCTGGCAGAAATCGCACATCACTATAACGAAGGCGGCGCCTTCATGCACGTCATCGCCTTCTGGTTGATCATGGCCTGGACGGTTATTATCGAGCGCACCGTCTATCTCTATAAGAGCTCAATCAATAAGGATATGTTCCTGGCGACGATGCAGAAGTGCATTCTGTCGGGAAACGTGGAACAGGCCATTAAGCTATGTTCGGCGGCCAACGCGCCGCTTGCGCGCATCGTAAAGGCGGGACTGCTCAAGGTGAACCGTCCGGACGAAGAAGTGCAATCCGCGATGGACGAAACAGCGCTCGTCGAAGTGCCGAAGGTGGAGAAGCGAACGCCTTACCTAGCGTTGCTTGCTAACCTCGCCATGCTTTCGGGTCTGCTGGGAACGGTCCTGGGTCTCATCAGTGCCTTTAAGGCGGTAGCGACCGCAGACGCCGCGACGAAAGCGACGCTACTTGCCGCGGGTATTTCGGAAGCGATGAACTGTACAGCCTTTGGTCTCGGTTCGGCGCTGGTCGCGCTGCTCGGTTTTGCGCTCCTCAATGGACACACGCAAAAAGTACTCGACGATATCAACGCCGCGACGGTCCAAGTGGTCAACCTGGTTGTGAATAACCGTTCAAAGGTCAACGTTCAGGGCAGCAGGTAGTCCATGGCAGGCATTAGTACCGGAGGTGGTGGCCACGGTGGAAAGAAGTCCGTTGATTCGGAAATTCCGCTCGTGCCATTCATCGACCTTCTCCTGGTGTGCGTTATGTTCCTGCTCGTGACGGCGGTGTGGAACCAGCTCGCCCGCATCGATGCCAACCAGAATACGCCAGGCAGCGAATCGTTGGAAGAGCAGGCGCCAGAAGACCCAGTGTTGAAGCTGGTTCTAAGGGTGGAAGCAGCAGGCTACGCGGTGGGGCTTGAGGGAAATCCGCCGACTCGGTTTGCGAAAAAGGACGCGAAATACGATATCGAATCCTTGCGTAAAGAGCTCGAAGCGCAGAAGAAAGCCGACCCGAGCCGTACAGATATTATCATCTCGCCCGACGATGAAGTGAGCTACAACGATATTATTGCCACGATGGATCTTGTGGTTGGCATTGGCTTTTCAGATTTGGCTCTGGCGGACAAACAAGCGGCCATGTACTTTAACGAAGGTGAGGAAGGCGCGTAGACATGCCTGTTAAGAAAGCCGGTAAAGTTCTGCTGCACCATGTGCCCCTAAAGTTTGTCCGGGACCGCGTGGCGGGTGGCGGCAGGCGTGGAGTCGACGCGCCTATTGCATTGGTGCCGTTTATCGACTTTCTGATTACGCTTGTGGTCTTTCTGCTGAGCATGTTCAACGCGTCGGGTGAGCTACTGGCCCAGGTGCCGACCATCACCATGCCTGAAGCGGAGAATACGGTGCCCTTAGAAATAGCGCCGATCATTCAAGTAGACGATCGTGTGGTAATTCTCGACGGCACTAAGGTCGCTGATGTCGACGCGCTCCGGCAAGATACGGAGACGATTACCATCGAGAAGCTGATGCAAGGTTTGGATAAAGTGCGCCGCGATTGGGGCATGCTGCACCCTGCCGAGTCCTTTCCGGGAACGGTCATCATGCAGGTCGACCAAGCGGTCGATTTCGATATTATCAAGCGTGTGATGGCATCGGCTGGCGCGTCGGGTTACGCCAACGTCAGCTTCGCGGTTAATAACGCGGGTGACGCTATCTAGGTGCCGTGCGCGGAGTGCACCGTCGTTCTTGCGCGCACTCGCGATATCGTTCGGGAATATGCCGCGCTTTCGCGCACGACCGATGCAGGCGCCTTGAAAGCGCTCTCTTCGTTGCCTATCGTCCCTTCCCGCGTAAGTGCTTGGGGGACAACTTCGGCGTGCGGGACGCGCAAGTAGGCCTGGGGATTAGCCTGAATACGAACGCGATGTCGCATGACTGAGGAGCTCAAACCCGCTGACCTGGAAGACCTGCGGCGCAGGCCAGCATTTTGGCCGCGTTTAAAAGGTGCGCGTTGGCTCTTCTGGCTATCGCCCGTCGTGCTCTTCGGGCTGTGGCTTTACCTGCGCAGTGAGGCGGAGCTCGAGGGGCGTAAAGCACGTGTGCGCAGCGAGCTGGCAGCGCTCGCGCCCATTCGAGCGCGTAGTGCAGCGCTGAAGGCGCAGATCCGCCAGCTTCTAGAGACGGTTGAGGTGGGTGCGCCCGCAGAGCTGCGGCATCCGCAGGTCAGCCTTGATGCCCTGCGTGAGAGACGCGGTCTCTACCTCTACGCGTCCCGGGCGCATCTAGACAAGCTGGTTCTCGATCGGCTGAAGGTCGAGGACGGCCACTACGACGATTCGGATATCGTGCGCTGCCTCGGTTTAGGTCCGGTACATGTTTACGAGCTTTCGCGCCGGTCGAAGCTCGTGTCGCCGCCTTGGGCCGCAGCCCTTGAGGCGGTGCGCAACGATATCGGGGTGCGGGTCGTCGAGGACGAGTTCCGCCGTCTTTCCGAACGAGACCTCCCACGCTTAGTCGAGATATTGGCATCCGACTATCTACTCCTCGTGCTAACGGAGGCTGAAGCGCCGCAGCAAGCCGACGTGTACATCTGGAGTCTGAGTGATAACTCGCGCATCTTCACGAGCCGCGTGCATGCTCAGCCCAAGGCAATGCGTACCGTTCGCCTGCGCCGAAGCCCTGATCCCGACGACAGTGAAGAAGTGTCGCAGCGCGTTGCCTCCGGTGCCCAAGCCTGCGCGCTCGCCGACGCGCTACGCCTCAAGCTCGACGCGGAGCCCGAAGCGGAGCCCGAAGCCGAAACCGAAGGCGCCGCTGACCGCCCGTAGCGTCAAGAAGTTGAGCCGCCCCTTGGCGTTAGGTGGCCGGTTCTGGAAAGAGGGCGGACGTGGAAGGTGTCTTCCCTGGCGGGTTTATAGGGAGGGGACCTCGTTGTGGCGGGGCCAGGATAGATTCCTAGTCAGTTGCGTCTCGCATGTCGCCAAGGCCACCGAGGCTGAGGATATGACGGTAGTGGTCAGGCGTGAGCGGCATGACCGAAAGACGGTTCTGTCGAATAAGAGGTAGATCGGCAAGCGCCGGGTCCGACTTGAGGCTAGCCAGCGTTACCGGTGCCTTGAGCGGCCGCAGCGGCACGACGGTGACAACGCTCCAGTCGCCGCTCAGCGCGGTCGGGTCGGGTTGCGCCTCTGCACGCACCTCCATGATGCCGACGACCGCTTTGTCGCTGATGGAGTGGTAAAGCAGCGCGTGGTCACCGGCGCGCATCGACCGTAGATGATTGCGGGCCTGGTAGTTGCGCACACCATCCCATAACGTGCTGCCATCTCGCACAAGATCGGACCAGGAAAAGGCGTCTGGCTCGCTCTTCATTAACCAATAACCCCGGGGCATCGCGCAAGTGTAGAGCATGATGTTGTCTCGATCGATCGCTGAGGCTCGAGAAGCTTCCGCAAGCGGCGACAGCGTGCTGTCGCCGCTTGCGTGGACACGCGCGTTGCGGGGGGCGCCCGCGCTTTCTCCGGTACGTGACGAAGGGCACGACTACGCTTCAGACGTAGGGCCTGACGATGGCATCGATGGCCGGTCGGTAGCTGCTGCCAAAACGGAAGAGATGCACGAGAAGCGGGTAGAGCTGGTAGAGCTTGCGTCGCTGACGATGGCCGGCTTCAAGGGGTCGCAACGCCTGGTAGTGCGCGATGAAACCGGTAGGAAAGCCGCCGAAGAGATCGATCATGGCAAGGTCCACTTCGTGGTGGCCGAAGTAGACGGCCGGGTCGATAAATATCGGGACGCCATCCTGAGCCATGACGTTTCCGCTCCAGAGATCCCCGTGAAGCAAGGCAGGCGTGACGATGGGGGGCAGGGCACGTTCGAGGGCGCGCAGTGCGGCACTGAGGCCCCGGTCAAGGGCAGCATCGCCAAGCCCTGCATCCCACAGTCGGGCTCTTATCGGTTCGATCCGCCGGGCCGCAAAAAACTCAAGCCATGAGTGGGCGCCCTCGTTATCTTGAGGCAGTGGACCGATAAAGTTATCGGCCACACGCCCCGATGCCCCGGGGGCGGGCGCATGCAAACGCGCTAGCGCTTCGGCAAAACGGAGCGCGTTAAGGTTAGCCGCGCTGCTCGCACGGGCAATGTAGGCGAGCACAAGGAAAGTATGACCGTCCGCTTGTCCCTGCGCGACGAACTCCGGCACGTGAACAAGGCCGCGCTCTGCCAAGAGGGCTAGCCCCGCCACTTCGGCTTCAAAGAAGCCTGGCGGGGCGTTTGCGCGTGTTTTGAGGACAAGTGATCGTCCTCCCTCACATAATAGTCGCCATGCCCGACACGTATCGCCACCTTGAAGGCGATCTGCCTGAAGTACCGCGCCACCTAGTGCGAGCTCAAGCGCAAGACATAGCTCGGCGCTGAGGTCTGGTTTGTAACTTTTTGGCACAGTCCTCGGGTTTTTGTCAGACGTTGGCAGCTTCAGCCAGCACGATGCGCTACACCGTTAACCCATCATGGCGATGCTGAGCGCAGACGCGCAAAAAGTGTTTGATGGGCTGATGAACTCGGTGGTCGAGCGCAACCCAGGCGAACGCGAGTTTCATCAGGCGGTCCACGAGGTGATGTACTCTCTCGTGCCCTTCACCCTCAAAGAGCCCCGCTACCAGCGCGATAAGTTGCTGGAGCGCCTTACCGAGCCGGATCGTACGGTGATATTTCGGGTCGTGTGGGAAGACGACAAGGGCGAGGTGCACGTTAACCGTGCCTGGCGCGTCCAGTTTAACAACGCCATCGGTGCCTACAAAGGCGGCATGCGCTTTCATCCAAGCGTGACGCAGAGCGTCCTGAAGTTCCTAGGCTTCGAGCAGGTCTTCAAAAATAGCCTTACCGGTCTGCCGATGGGCGGGGCGAAAGGCGGGTCCAACTTTGATCCGAAAGGCAAGAGCGACCGCGAAGTCATGCGCTTTTGCCAGGCTCTGATGACCGAGCTGCAGCGCCATATCGGTTCCAACACCGATGTGCCTGCCGGCGATATAGGCGTCGGCGCGCGCGAGGTGTCCTACCTCTTCGGTCAGCAGAAGCGCCTGGTTAACCGCTTTACGGGTACCATCACCGGCAAAGGTCTGGCCTTTGGCGGTTCCCTTATTCGCACTGAGGCCACCGGCTATGGTGCCGTCTATTTCATGCAGCACATGCTGCGGCATGTAGGCGAAGACCTAGCGGGCAAGCGCGCCCTGATTTCCGGCTCGGGCAACGTCGC
>SLQV01000013.1 GCA_007131285.1 Myxococcales bacterium | reverse complement strand
GCGCCCGTGTCGGCCGCCAGCGCCTTAGCCAGCGTCGTTTTGCCGCACTGCCGCGGCCCGTGAAGCAGCACCACAGGCGAATCAGCCAAGGCTTCTTCGACGCGAGGTCGCAAGAGTCGCGGTACGATGTGGCTGCCTCGCATTGCGTCCATTTGTAAGTGTAGTGCCGTCCAATTGCAAGGATTAGCCCGTCCACTTGTAAGATCTGATGCGGCCAGATGTCAGACAAAGGCCCGAGGGATGACGACCATGCAACGCTCCCACGGAGGTTCCAGTCCGATCCCAGGGAGCGCGGCTGGGAAGTATTCGAGAAAGAGGCGCAGGGGGTAGTCATCGCCGTGTTTGAGGTCGCGCATACCCTGCGCGTGCTTGACTTAAGAGGCGCAGCTGAACCGCTGCTGCCATTTCAGCTAGACGACGAGGCGTTCGAGCGGCGGTACACCTTGGTGCCACTTGTAAACACGCTGCGAGCAGGCGACGCTCCCAGCAGCGGTGTTGATGCGGAAGGAAAAAGTCGCCTCGCGGCCACAATCATGCGGAGCCGCGCGGACCTTAGTTGGCGCAGGCTTGCTTTCTCGATGGTGTTTAGAGGCGGGTGTATCTTAGGCGGAGGGCGTTGGCGATGACGGAGACTGAGCTGAGGGCCATCGCGGCGCTGGCGAGCATCGGACTTAGTAGCAGCCCCACCAGCGGGTAGGCGATGCCCGCTGCGAGCGGGACGCCCAGCGTGTTGTACACGAATGCGAAGAACAAGTTCTGGCGGATGTTCTTCATCACTTCCGCTGACAGCCTGCGGGCGCGCACGATCCCGCGGAGGTCGCCCTGCACCAGCGTGACGCTCGCGCTTTGCATCGCGATATCGGAGCCCGTTCCCATCGCAATGCCGACGTGGGCCGTGGCTAGGGCTGGGGCGTCGTTCGTTCCGTCGCCCGCCATCGCTACCGTTCGGCCTTCGGCCTTGAGCTGCGCGACGAGGGCGTTTTTCTGCACCGGCAGGACCCCGGCGTGCACCTCATCGATGCCGAGCTGGCGCGCGACGGCACGCGCCGTGCCCTCGTTGTCACCGGTGAGCATCACGATACGCAGCCCGGCCTCTCGGAGTTCGCGCAGCGCGTCCGGCGTCGACGCTTTGATGGGGTCGGCGACGCCAAGCAGCCCGGCGACTCGGCCCGCGCCTTGTCCGGCACCACGGTCGACGATGCCGAGAAAGACCACCGTCTGGCCCGCCTGCCGCAGGCGCTCGGCGTCGCCCGCCAGCGCGGCCACGTCCGCACCATGCGCTTCAAGCAGCGCGGCGTTGCCCAGAACCACGTCGCGTTCTCCGACCCTGCCCGTGACCCCCTGCCCCGTCACGGAACGAAAGTTCACGGCATCGGGCACCCGAACATCGCGTTGGGCGGCACCCGCCACAATGGCCGCAGCCAAGGGATGCTCGCTCGTTTTCTCAAGCGCGGCTGCCAGGGCGAGCACTTCGTGGTCGTCGAAGCCGTTGCAGGCGACGATGCTGACGAGCGAGGGCTTGCCCGCGGTGAGCGTGCCCGTCTTGTCGACCACCAGCGTGTCGACCTTCGCGAGCAGCTCAAGCGCCTCGGCGTGCTTCACCAGCACACCGACCTGGGCGCCGCGACCCGTCCCCACCATGATGGACATCGGAGTCGCCAGGCCGAGCGCGCAGGGGCAAGCGATGATCAGCACCGCCACCGCGTTCACGAGCGCGTAGGCGAGCCGCGGCTCCGGGCCGAATAGGCCCCAGACGATAGCCGTGAGCACCGCGACCAGGACGACCGTCGGCACGAACCACGACGCCACCACGTCTGCAAGCCGTTGAATGGGCGCGCGGCTGCGCTGGGCCTCGCTGACGAGGGCGACAATCTGCGCGAGCAACGTGTCTTTGCCGACGCGCTCGGCCCGCATCAGAAAGGTGCCGTTGCCGTTCAGCGTACCGCCGGTGACGCGCGCCCCCGGCGACTTCTCGGCGGGCATCGCTTCGCCGGTAATCGTGGACTCGTCGACGGCGGATTCACCGTCCAGCACCGTGCCGTCAACCGGCACCTTTTCGCTTGGGCGCACGCGCAACGTGTCGCCAGCGACGACGTCTTCAAGCGCAACGTCAACCTCCGCGCCGCTACTGTCTACGCGGCGCGCTGTTTTCGGCGCCAAACCAAGGAGTGCGCGAATCGCGCCGGATGTCGCGTGGCGGGCACGCAGCTCCAGCACTTGGCCGAGCAGCACCAGCGTCACGATGACCGCCGCCGCCTCGTAGTAAACGGGGGGCGCGCCACCGTGAGACATCGTGTGCGGCAAGAGCCCGGGGAAGAACGTCGCAAAGACGCTGAACCCGAAGGCCGCGACGGTGCCGAGGGCGACGAGCGTAAACATGTTGAGGTGGCGTGTGCGCAGCGACGTCCAACCACGCTGGAGGAAAGGCAGCCCACCCCAAAGGACCACGGGGGTAGCGAGGGCGAGTTGCAACCAGGTGTTGAGCGAAGACGGGATGAGCCGCTGCACGGGTTGTCCCGGCAGCATGTCGGACATCGCGAGCAGGACGGTAGGCACTGTCAGCGCCAAGCTCACCCAGAATCTGGCCTGCATGTCGGCGAGTTCCGGGCTGGGCGCATCGGAGAGCGACACGGATTCGGGTTCAAGGGCCATGCCGCAGATAGGACACGCACCAGGCCCGGAAGCCCGAACCTCGGGGTCCATCGGGCATATGTAGACAGTACCTTCTGCCCCAGCGGGTGGGCGCTTTGCTGGCGCGGCCGCATTGAGGTAGCAGTCTGGTTCCGCGGCAAACTTGCTCCGGCAGCCCGGATTGCAGAAGTAGTAGAGCGTACCTGCGTGCGCATGAGAGCCCCCCCGTGCGGATGCCGGGTCGACGGTCATGCCGCAGACCGGATCTTTCACCTTGAGTGGCGCTGACGCCTCCTCCGTCTGACGGGCGGGCGCCGCGCAACACGCTGCATGATCATGGCGCTTGCTGTCACTCATTCCGGCGTCCTCGCTTCCCTGGAGCAGGTACCCAAGCTAGGGCTCACAGTTAGCACTTCAGGATGCATGCCGCGGGCGCGGGCAAAAGTGAAGGCTTGCTGCGCTTTTCGGCACGCCCGAGCTGCGTGCCCTGATGTGCCGGGTGCCGCTGACCCTTTCTCGATCCGCGCTCTAGAGCAGGGATCAGGTCTAGCGTAGGCACACCGGAACGGAGTGCGGAGCATCACTCGGTTGAGCGTTAGGACTCGCATGAATGCGCGGCCAGATGGCCCTTGCAGCGCGCTCGGATCATGCCCTAGCCCAGCAGAGGTCTCCGCCGTGTGTCAGTGACGGGCGCTCGACTACTGCGCGACAATCGAGCCGCGCATCATGTCCATGCCGCACGCAAACGCGACGCTGCCGGATGCGGGCATCGTGAACTCAACCACGACCGGGCGGTTCAGCGGGAGGTCACGGCGCAACTCGAGCGATGGAAACACGATTTCTTGGCCGCAGCCCTCCTCGGATGTGCGCGTGACCGTCAGACGGACGGGACGGCCCGCCGGCGCTGACAGCGCGCTGGGATGATAACCAGCACCATCGACGGTCACCGAAAGCGGCGTCGGGGCCACACTGTCGCCGCCGGGCGCGGCGTTCGTGTCCGCAGCGGGCGCATTGCGTCCACAGGCTGAAGCCAGAACCAGGAAGAAGAGCACTGTCGCGAATCGTAAGCGCGTCATAGGGAATGGATTCCTTTCATCGTGGGCATGCCAGCGAAGCTAATACGCTTCAGCCCAAGTTCGATCCTTTATACGCTTCCGCCTAGGGTTGATCCGCACCCAGTCCCACGCCCACCTTTCGCGAAAATCTCG
>SLQV01000182.1 GCA_007131285.1 Myxococcales bacterium | reverse complement strand
GGCCGTTACGTGGCGACCCCGATTCAGAGCCCTGATTTTGTGAAGCTAGCCGAGGCTCACGGGCTTGAAGGGCTGAGGGTGACAGAGAGAAGCCAGGTGAAATCGGCGATTGAAACGGCAGAGGCAAGTCCCATCACCACCGTCATCGACTTCAGGGTCGAGCAAGAAGACAGCGTATACCCAATGGTCCCCTCCGGCGCAGCCCTCGGCGACATGATCCGCCGACCGGACGGCACCCCACTCCCAGACGCCGAGCTCGGCCACAATCCCATTTTTGAAACCGCTAAGGACTAGGTCATGACTGCACTAGGCTCGCGCACGTTTGTCGCTTACGTCGAAGACAAGCCCGGCGTGCTCAATCGCGTGGCGTCGCTTTTTCGGCGCCGCAACTTCAACATTGAGTCGTTGAACGTCGGCAAGACGCACATGCCCGGTGTGTCGCGCATGACCTTCGTCGCAAGCGCTGACCGTGACACCGCGCTCCGCGTCGAGGCTAACCTTTATAAGCTTGTAAATGTCCTGCACGTGGAGGATATCACCGACGCCCCCGCCGTCTACCGCTTGCTTGCGCTTATCAAGGTCCGCGTGGAACCCGCTCAACGACCGGAGGTCCTCCAACTCTGCGAGGTTTTCCGCGCAAAAGTGGTAGACGTAAGCGCGGCTACCTTAATGATAGAACTCGCAGGAACCAGCGAAAAGGTCGATGGTCTCGTGGCGGTCCTACGCCCCTACGGAATTGAGGAGCTTGTTCAAACAGGCGTCGTTGCCATGGAGCGCGGCAGCGGACACGGACCATCCCTCGCGTCCGCATCCCTACGCCCACGATTCGACTAAATCGCATTCTCGACGCGCCAACGCTTTGGGCTAAACTCTCAGCCTTAGGTGTGACAAGCCGTTGCGCGTCAGCGGTTGACCCCTCTTTTTGCGTCTGCAGAAGCGGCGCTCAAAGACCCGGCATCTAAAGCACATCCGAGGCCCAACCGAACAGCCGGTCGGGCAAGCCACGAAGAGAAGGAAACGCAATCACATGGCCACCATTCGCTACGACCAAGACGCCAACATCCAAGAGATTCAGAGCAAGCGCGTCGGCATTATTGGCTTTGGCTCGCAAGGGCATGCCCACGCGCTTAATCTCAAGGAAAGTGGGGTTAACGTCATGGTTGGTCTGCGCGCTTCGAGCAGGTCTGTCGCCGTGGCGCAAAGCGCAGGTCTCGTCGTCGCCGAGCCGGCAGAGGTCGCCAAGAACTGTGATGTGATCATGCTGCTCGCGCCGGATACCGCGCAACCTAAACTATTCGAGGAGGCGATTAAACCCCACCTCACGGCTGGAAAAACATTGATGTTTGCGCATGGATTTAACATTCGTTACGGCACCATCAAGCCGCCGGCGGATGTCGACGTTTCGATGGTCGCGCCCAAGGGCCCCGGCCATCGCGTGCGCGAAACCTTTGTCGAAGGCGGCGGCGTTCCTGCGCTCATCGCGGTGGCACAGGACGCCAGCGGCAAGGCAGAGTCGGTGGCGCTCGCCTACGCGGCGGCCATCGGATCGGCTCGCGCAGGCGTCTTAACAACGACGTTCTCTGAGGAGACTGAGACCGACCTCTTCGGTGAACAGGCCGTACTGTGCGGCGGTGTGAGTGAACTCGTCAAGGCCGGCTTTCAGACGCTGGTCGACGCTGGCTACCAGCCTGAGGTCGCCTACTTCGAGTGCCTTCATGAGCTCAAACTCATCGTCGACCTCATGTACAGGGGCGGTCTAAACTACATGCGTTACAGCATTAGTGATACCGCCGAGTACGGCGACTATGTATCGGGTCCACGCGTGATCGGCGATGAAAGCCGTAAAGCGATGAAAGCCGTGCTCGAGGATATACGTAACGGCACATTCGCCAAAAACTGGATTGAAGAGGACCGCGGCGGACGGGGCAACTTTCACGGACGGCGCCATGCGGAGCATGAGCTGCTGCTAGAGCGCGTCGGCGAAAAACTACGCGACATGATGCCCTTTGTAGACCCTATCAAAATTAAAGAAGGCCAGTAGCCCACAGGCCAGAGACCGCAAGTGAGCGGCAAGGTCGCTAGGCTCCGTGTGCGGCAAGAATGGAGTACCGTGGATACCACAGATGAGTGCGCGCAAGGTTCTGATTACGTTCGTGTCTTTGACACCACGCTACGCGATGGTGAACAGTCGCCCGGCGCTACACTCACCTCGTCGGAAAAGCTCGAGATCGCGCGGGCGCTTTCGCGACTTGGGGTCGACACCATTGAAGCAGGCTTCCCCGCGGCTTCGCCCGACGACCTCTATGCGGTCCAGCAAATCGCTGAAGTGGTGGGCCAGACTGAGGTGCCCTCGCGTAGCGAACAGTCCGTTCCAACTATCTGCGGTCTAGCCCGTGCTTCCGAGCCGGATATTCAGAAGGCCTGGGCCGCGGTCAGCCATGCGCGCTTCCCACGGATCCACACCTTCATAGCGACCTCTCCAATTCACCGCGAGCACAAACTTCGGCTGACGCGCGAAGCAATCCTTGAACGCGTGCGCACCATGGTGGGGTATGCGCGCTCTCTTTGCCCAGATATCGAGTTCAGCCCAGAAGATGCAGGGCGGACGGAAAGCGATTTCCTGCATGAGGTGCTCAGCGTCGCCATCGAGGCTGGGGCAACAACGCTGAATATCCCAGATACAGTGGGCTACACATTGCCCCAGGAGATGGGCGCGATCATCGCTGGGATACGGACACACGTGCCCAACATTAATCAGGCAGTTATCTCCGTGCACTGTCACAATGACTTGGGCTTAGCGACGGCGAACAGCCTTGCAGCGGTACTTAACGGTGCTCGCCAGGTAGAGGTCGCTATCAACGGCATCGGCGAGCGCGCGGGCAACACCGCCCTCGAGGAGATCGTGATGGCACTGCGCACGCGCCACGCCGCTCTCTGCCTGCGAACCGGCGTCGACAGCACGCAACTGACTCGAACAAGCCGGCTTGTAAGTCAGCGCACCGGCATGGTGGTACAGCCCAATAAGGCAATCGTTGGGGCAAACGCGTTCGCCCACGAGGCGGGCATTCACCAGGACGGCATGCTCAAGAACGCTGACACCTACGAGATCATGAAGCCGGAATCCGTGGGTGCGGCTAAAACGGCACTCGTGCTGGGAAAACACTCGGGAAGGCACGCGTTGGAAAGCCGTTTACGCGAACTCGGCCACCTGCTCGACAAGACAGCACTGAGCGAAACCTTCGATCGCTTTAAGGCACTGGCTGATCGTCGCAAGCAGATTACCGACGCTGACCTCGAAGCGCTGGTTATCAATGCCACCGAGAGTTTATCGGTCGCCTATGTACTCGATAGCCTTCAGGTGTCAGCGGGCCACCACGGCCTCGCCACCGCCACCGTGCGGTTACGACGCCCCGACGGCGCCCTTGCGACCCACGCTTCCGTGGGCACGGGACCCGTCGACGCCATTTATAAGGCCATCGATACGCTCCTGCCGACTAATCGCTCGCTAATGGAATACACGGTGCATTCCGTGACGGAGGGCATCGATGCTCTTGGACAAGTGACCGTGCGCGTTCATGCACCGCGGATGGAAGGGCGTCTCAATCCGCAATCCGAGCAAGGCCAAGGGCTGTTTTTCAGTGGCAGCGGGGCACATACTGACGTGCTGATTGCGAGCGCCCAGGCCTACCTCGCAGCGGTTAACCGGCATATCAGCGCATTAGGTGGTCTCAAGGAAGAGGGCGGGACGTGGGTCGACGCCTCCAGCGCTCCCGCGTTGAGCGGTCGATCCCTCGCGACCGCCCTCGTCCAGCCCTAAGGCAACGAGACTTTACCGAATTTAACCCGTTTCTACGGGACGCAAGGGCCCCCAAACGCTATTCTAACGTGTTGCGTCGTAACGATACCAAGCCCCTGGAGATTAAGATGAGTCAGCAAGCACAGACCTTGGTGGATAAGGTCTGGGATCGCCATATCGTGAGTGAAGAGCCCGGTCGACCCTCGATGGTCTACATTGACCTACACCTGATTCACGAAGTGACTTCTCCGCAAGCTTTCGCTGCACTTGAGGAGAGAGGCCTCAAGCTGCGGCAGCCACAGCGCACCGTGGCGACCATGGACCATTCGACCCCGACGGACCCGCGGCGGCTAGAGGTGCTCGATGGACAATCACGGAAGCAGCTCGACCTGCTAAGGCACAACTGCGAGAAATACGGGGTCACCCTTTATGGCATTGGTCACGATCGCAATGGCATTGTGCATGTCATCGGGCCCGAACTGGGCCTGACGCAACCGGGCATGACCATCGTCTGCGGCGACAGTCATACCTCTACCCACGGTGCGTTTGGGGCGCTTGCGTTTGGAATCGGCACCACCGAGGTTTCGCATGTCTTGGCGACCCAGTGCTTGCTCCAGCACCGGCCCGAGTCCTTTGAAGTCTATGTCGACGGCGCATTGCCCGCCGGCGTTGGCGCGAAGGATATCGCTCTTGCGATCATTGCGGAAATTGGTACAGACGGCGGCACCGGTCACGTCTTCGAGTTTCGCGGAAGCGCTATCGAGAGCCTCAGCATGGAGGGTCGCATGACGCTCTGCAACATGTCGATCGAAGCGGGAGCCCGTGCGGGGCTTATCGCACCGGACGAAAAAACGTTCGCCTACCTAGAAGGCCGAGACTTCGCGCCCAAAGGGGCAGCATGGCAGGCCGCGGTAGCCGATTGGCGCAGCCTACGCACTGATGAAGGCGCTACGTTCAGCCGCTCACTGACCATCGATGCGAGTGAGCTTGCGCCGATGATTACCTTCGGGACTAATCCGGGCATGGGCCAGGCCATCGACAAGCATCTGCCGCGGCCGGAGGACTTGGAGTCAGACCAGGCAGCAGCGGAGCTGCGAAAGGCGCTAGACTATATGGGGCTCGAACCGGGCAAGACCCTACTGGGTCATCCTGTCGACGTGGTATTCATCGGCTCCTGCACAAACTCACGAATTAGTGACCTGAGAGAGGCTGCTGAGATCTTCTCGGGCAGACAAGTAGCGAACGGCGTTCGCACGTTAGTGGTCCCCGGATCCCAGAATATCAAGCGCCAAGCAGAAGCCGAAGGACTTGACGTCGTTTTTCGCACCGCCGGCGCCGAGTGGCGCGAGCCTGGGTGCTCGATGTGCATTGCAATGAACGGCGACCAGCTCTCGCCAGGTCAATACGCCGTAAGCACAAGCAACCGCAACTTCGAAGGACGCCAGGGCCGGGGCGGCCGTACCTTTCTGGCGTCGCCGCGCACGGCTGCAGCCGCGGCCATTAGAGGTTGTGTCACAGACCCAAGGACACTCACAGCAGGCTGAGCGCTCGGCCGAGGTGCTGCCGCAGCCTCACCGTGGCCAGACGCGGTGGCGGCAGTGACGGTCGTGGAATAGCCTGCGCCACACGTCCGGGGCCTAGCAGATCGCAGCAGACACGTTTCGGCACTTTGGAGAAGATGATGGAAGCACTCAAATCGCTTACGGCAAAGGCTCTGGTTGTCCACCGCGACAACATCGACACAGACCAGATCATTCCCGCGCGCTTCTTAAAAGTGACCGATAAAGCTGGGCTTGGTGACGCCCTTTTTGCCGACTGGCGCTACGCGGAAGACGGCACACCCAAGTCAGACTTCGTGCTCAATCAGCCCTGGGCCAAAGGCCGAGCGATTCTTGTGGCTGGCCAGAACTTCGGTTCTGGATCGTCGCGCGAGCACGCTCCCTGGGCACTGCTGGGTTACGGCTTCCGCGCGGTAATCGCACGCTCGTTCGCCGATATTTTCCGCAATAACGCGCTCAAGAACGGGGTGTTACCCGTTGCGCTCGGCAAGACAGAGCATAGCAAAGTCCTGGCCGCTCTGGCGGCCGATCGCGACGCGGAACTCACCGTGGACCTCGAGATGTGCGCCCTTGGACTCGGTGGCGAGCATATTGCCAACTTCGAGGTTGACGCCTTCGCACGCCACTGCCTGCTCAACGGGCTGGATCAACTTGGTTACTTGCTGCACTTCGAGGCAGACATCGAACGCTATGAAGCGGAACGAAGCACGCGTGCCTACTGATCCAGCACCTAGGAGCGCCGTGGCGTCAGAGGTCGAGATCTACGATACAACGCTGCGCGATGGTACACAGTCGGAAGGACTTTCGCTTTCAGCTGGTGATAAGCTACGCCTTATCCGAGCCCTCGACGACTTTGGCATCGATTACATCGAAGCGGGCTTTCCAGGCTCAAATCCGAAAGACGTGGAGCTTTTTGCACGGGTTAGCCAGCTCTCGCTAAGCCATGCCAAGATTGTGGCCTTTGGCGCCACCCGTCACCCTGAACGCACGCCCGAGAGCGATAGCGGCCTTGCCGCATTGCTCGCTGCTGAAACGGAGGTGTGCACGCTTTTCGGCAAGAGCTGGCGACTGCATGTAGATGACGTCCTTCGTATTTCCGAGGACGATAACCTCAGACTTATCGAGGATTCCCTAGCCTACCTTGCGAGGCACGGGCGGCGAGTTTTCTTTGATGCGGAGCACTTTTTCGACGGCTTCACCGCGGAACCCGAATTCGCACTACGCGTTCTCGGAGCAGCGCTCTCAGGAGGAGCAAGCCGGCTTGTCCTGTGTGATACCAACGGTGGCAAGTTGCCTTGGGAGGTTCACGAAATTGTCTGCGCGGTCCGCGACCGCTTCCCCCAAGCCGTGATCGGCATCCATGCGCACAATGACACTGAATGCGCCGTAGCCAACTCGCTCGCTGCAGTGCAGGCCGGCGCGAGACAAGTCCAGGGGACCATCAATGGCTTTGGCGAACGCTGTGGCAACGGCAACCTATGCTCGATACTTCCAAGCCTTGAGCTCAAGCTTGACTTGCGCTGCCTTCAATCAGGGAAACTGAGCCAGCTCAGAGAGCTGGCAAGACTCGCGTCTGAGGTATGCAATACCAAATTGAATCCGCACGCCGCGTACGTCGGCCGCAGTGCCTTCGCACACAAGGGCGGTGTACATGTTTCGGCGATGCGCCGTTCAATCGACTCATACCAACACGTCGATCCTGCACGCGTTGGCAACGTCTCACGCGTGCTCGTCAGTGAGCTATCCGGCCGCTCTAATCTGGTTACCAAGGCCGAAGAGTTCGGCCTAAAGACCAACGCGGCAGAAGCGGCTGTTATTGTAAATCAGATCAAGCTCTACGAATCTCAGGGGTTTGCTTTCGAAGCCGCGGAAGCTTCCGTAGCACTACTTATCAAGCGCGCCGAACCGACCTACGCTCCGCCGTTCAACCTGACAGATTTTCAGGTTACCGTTGGGAAGCGCGGCGCGGCGGAGCCCTTCAGCGAGGCGACCGTCCGAGTTCAGGTCGACGGCGACACCGTGCACACTGCCGGTAGCGGTAACGGTCCGGTCAGCGCCCTCGATCAAGCGCTCCGCAAAGCGCTCGCTGTGCGTTACCCGCAACTTAGCGCCGTCACTCTCAGCGGCTACAAGGTGCGTATTCTTAACGAGGATGCTGCAACCGGGGCGATTACGCGCGTACTCATTACTCACGACGGCCCCGGCGGCACCTTCAGCACGGTTGGAGCTTCGACTAATATCATTGCAGCGTCTCTGCTCGCCCTGATCGACGGCCTTGAGTTTGCCCTGCTGAACGAAAGCGGCAGCCTTCAAACCGATTCTCCCCGTCAAGATCCCTAGTCACTGCCTGCGCCACAACGCCTAGTTCGAATATCAAGGGCCGCGGAATATCCAAAGTACTCATGGGGCTACGACGCTGCCCGCTCTCGAATATGGGGACCACGCCATCGCCCGGTGCCCGGTAGGTCAACCTCTCTTGTCACCGGATCAGGGTCCCATTTTGCCCAAGCTCACCTAGCGAACGCATACTTCCTTGGCTAGGCTTAGCCCGAAAAGGCGAATGGCAGGATTGCCAGCGTTGCACGAGCGTGAACGGACACGGGAGTGCTTGTACCGATTAGATACCCTGTTGTGCACGGCTACCATTCGGACACTTTCTCGCTTACCCCCTCAATTTACGAAGCACGACTCTTATGAATAACTACCAAGTTTTGCTGCTCCCCGGTGATGGAATCGGGCCGGAAATCACAAAAGCAACGCAGGTTGTGCTTGAGGCGCTCGCCGAACTTCAAGGCTTTGGCTTCAGCTTTCGTGAGGCACTCATCGGGGGCTGCGCCATCGATCAGACAGGAGAAGCGCTTCCCGCGGCAACACTCGAAGCCGCCAAGCATGCTCAGGCCATTCTCCTCGGTGCCGTGGGGGGGCCGAAATGGGATGCGCCCCAGGCGAAAGTACGACCTGAACAAGGCCTACTCGGCATTCGCAAGGCGTTGGGGCTCTACGCCAATCTGCGTCCGGTAAAGGTCTGGTCAGGCTTTGATGGCGCCTCGCCCCTCAAACCTGAGTACGCCCAGGGCGTCGATTTATTGGTCGTCCGCGAGCTTACGGGGGGACTCTACTTCGGTATGCCTAAAGGAACTGAACGGCAGTCTGACGGCTCAGAGCGCGCCGTCGATACGATGGTCTACACCACCCAGGAAATCGAGCGCGTCACGCGTACCGCCTTTGACATTGCCCGGAGCCGGCGCAAGCATGTAACGTCAGTCGACAAGGCAAACGTCTTGGAATCTTCGCGCCTTTGGCGGCGCACGGTGACGCGCGTTGCGGAAGAGTATCCGGATGTCACCCTCTCTCATCAACTTGTCGATTCGACAGCCATGAGGCTTATTTCGGCTGCGAAAGAGTTTGACGTTATCCTAACGGAAAACCTATTCGGCGATATTCTTTCCGATGAAGCGGGCGTTCTCGCCGGATCTCTTGGGCTTTTGCCCAGCGCTTCGCTCGCGGAGGGTACGATGGGGCTCTACGAGCCGGTGCATGGTTCGGCCCCGGACATAGCGGGGCGCGATATCGCAAACCCGATTGGGACCCTCCTAAGCGCCGCACTCATGCTCCGATTGTCTTTGGGCGAGACACAGGCTGCCACCGTGCTTGAACGTGCCGTGGCGCGCACCCTCGAATCGGGCCTGCGGACCGCAGACATCGCCGGCAAGGGATCGGTTCCGTGCGGTACCCGAGCTTTTTCCGAGGCCGTCATTAAGCATCTGAAGTAGCGCTGGCGTGGTCGCCCCGACAACACAGCACCAGTTGATACCACCCAAGCCCCATGATGCATTTTGTCGATGAAGTTAGGCTAGCCGTCAAAGCAGGCGACGGGGGCAACGGCTCTGCCGCTTTCCGCCGCGCACGCTTCGAACCGCTAGGGGGGCCGTCTGGAGGAGACGGCGGGCGCGGTGGCGATATCGTTTTCGTCGCTTGCCCACAGCTACGCACGCTCCTCGATCTGCGCTACCGGAAGCGTATTGAAGCGCCCAGTGGCGAGCACGGCCGAAGCAAAGACCAATACGGCAAAGCGGGCGCCGACCACGAAATTCGCGTCCCCATCGGCACGGTCGTGCGCGATGCGGAAACGGGCGCTGAACTTGTCGACCTGACCGAGGCCGGTCAACGTTGCATCATCGCGAAGGGCGGGCGGGGTGGACGGGGCAACATCCATTTCGCGACCTCAACAAACCAGGCTCCGCGCACCGCCGAAGACGGGCAACCCGGGGAGAGCCTTGAGCTGTCGCTCGAGCTGAAGCTTTTCGCGGACGTGGGCCTAGTGGGCTTTCCCAACGCCGGCAAGAGCACACTGATCGCCGCGACATCTCGCGCCAAGCCAAAAATTGCTAACTATCCTTTCACCACTTTAGTACCCAACCTGGGTGTGGTGGCGGTCGCGAACCACGCGGGCGGCCGCGACCGCGTCACCCAGGAAGGCTCATTTGTCATCGCGGACATACCGGGTCTTGTCGAGGGCGCCGCGGCGGGCAAAGGCCTCGGCCACGACTTTTTGCGCCACATCGAGCGCACCCGCATCTTGCTTTTTGTTGTCGCACCCGACGTCGCCGGCCCCGCATCCATGCTTGACCAGCTCAAGGCGCTCAAGGCCGAGCTAACCGCCTTCAACCCCGACATCTTGAACAAGGAGACGCTTATAGTCCGCAGCAAGAGCGACCTTAACGCCCGGGATGTCAACGAGGAGGCCGCCGAAGACGAAGCTGCCCTACTCGCGCTTCCGGAGTGCATCGGCTCCGTTTGCGCGGTCACCCACGAAGGCTTAGACGCGCTCGTTATGGCCCTCTGGCAAAAGCTCTCCACCCCCCGTGACCCCGTCGCACCCGCCAGTCCGACGCCCGCCGACGCGCCCTCAGCCGCGCCTTCGGGTGCGGCTTAACCCGGAGGAAAGCTGCCCTCAGTCTTCGCCGGGGGTGCGGGCGAAGGAGGGTAGGCGTTTTTCTAGGAAGGCTTGAAAGCCTTCGCGCTGGCCGCCGGCGATGAGGCTAGCGAACTCGGCGGCTTCGAAGGCAAGACCGCGCTCGATGTCGCAGGTCTCTGCGGCAGCAAGGGCACGCTTCGTCGCGGCGACGGCGGCGGGAGACGTAAGCCCAAGAGGCGCCAGCAAGCCTTCGATGCGTGCTTCCAGGTCCGCCGGCTCCACTACGTCCAGGACAAGGCCGATGGCGAGCGCTTCGTCTGCGTCGATGATTCGCCCGGTCATGGCGAGTTCGCTAGCGCGCAGCTCGCCCACACGCTTTGCCAGTCGCTGGGTGCCGCCGAAGCCCGGCATGATGCCTAGCTTCACTTCGGGCAGCCCGAAGCGTGTCTTGGGGGTGGCCAGCGCCCAGTCGCAGGCCAGAAGGAACTCAAGCCCTCCTCCCAGCGCAGCACCTTCTGCTACGCAAAGCGTGGGCAATGGCAAGCGCTGTAGCAAGGCAACCACGCGTTGACCGAGCGCAAGATAAGCGATGAGCGCAGCGTCATCCGCGTGCGCCATCTGACGAATATCCGCCCCTGCAGCAAAAACACCCGAACTCCCCCGAAGAATGAGCGCGCGTGGCCCCACTGAATGCTGACAAGCCTCTAAGATAGCCAGTAAATGCATCTCGATTTCCAGAAGCATTTCCCGAGAGAGCGCATTTTTTGCTTCAGGCCGACTCAACGTCAGCGTGGCAAAATCACCCACAGACTCAAGTCGCGTAAAGTGTGCGTTGTCGGTCATGTGCGTACCTGCTTTCCCTGCGCGTCGTAGCGGTAGACCCCCCGCCCGGCCTTGCGACCTAGCCAACCCGCACTGACGTAATGCCGGAGGAGAACGGGCGCGCGGTACTTGTCGTCACCTAAGTCGCGCATCAACACTTCGGAGATGGCGAGCAGGGTATCGAGGCCGACAAAATCCGCGAGGGTCAGGGGCCCCATCGGATGGTTGAGACCTAGTTTGACTGCGGTATCGATATCTTCCGGCGTGGCCTGCCCCTGCTCCAGCAAAAAAAACGCTTCGAGAACCAGTGGAACCAGCATGCGATTAACCAAGAACGCCGGCGCGTCCTTAGTTAACACCGAAACTTTCGCTAGCTTGTCAGTAAGCGCCCGGCCCGCTGCAATGGCGGCATCAGACGTCTGCAAGCCGCGTATAATCTCCACCAGGCGCATCTTCGGAACGGGATTCATAAAATGGAGTCCGAGCACGCGCTCGGGAGCGCGAACATTCGCGGCCAAGGCAGTGATTGAAATCGAGGATGTATTGGAGGCTAACCAAGCCTCTTCGCCCAGTAACCTGTCGAGTTCACAAAAGATCTCTGCTTTGATAGCGAAGTCCTCGGGGCCCGCTTCAATAGCGATCCTGGCCTGTAGCGGCTCAGCACTTGGCCAATTCACCGTGCGCAAACGCGATGCCACGGAGGACGCCCCTGTCATCAGCTCATCACGGGCACGCGCTAGACTCCCCGGCTGCGTATCGGCCAGAGCAACACGGCAATCCGCTTCTAGGCACACCTGCGCGATGCCGCGACCCATCTGACCTGCACCGACCACGAGCACATCGACCTCATCCATACGCCCAGCGTAGAGGCAGGCTGCAGCTCCTGACAAGTAGTTCCCGCGAGCGCCGCACCGAGTGACCCCCGAGCCATGCAAAGGCGGTCGGTGAGCATCACACGGAGGCATTCGTCGCTAAACTAGATATGATCTGGCCGGCGCCAAAGTACGCGAAATACAAAAGTCACGCTGCGGGCAGTTCCGCGGAACACTTGAGAGTCGGGACGGACCCGAAAGCGGATGCGCCATGCCTCGGCGCCCCCTAGCATGCCGGCCCGGGGGCATATTTTCTTGAATATCGGCGTGATCTTCGATGAGAGGGAAATGTAGCGCTGAGCGAGAGCAAGCTTACGCTCGAGGCGCACTAACGTGCGCTTCGCCGCGACCCACCTTGACCCGCATGCCACCAGGATTCGCCACTGTTAGCAAAACCTCGCTGCGGCGGTTTTGCTGACGCATCTGCATCGTTCGCGCGCGCCGCACTCACCGCTGCATCACGCGTAATCTCTCTGCGTACGCGGACTGGATGCGCTGAGTTTTCTTTAAGTTTAAGGCTGCCGGTTTGGGGCGGCAAGCCCTTTGGCGTCGCGCCCCCCTTGCCCTCGGCCCACCATACCTTGTCGCCATGCCCACCTTGCGCCCTGCTGCGCGCGCTTCCCTGAACCTTTGAGCTCTCTCGTTGCCTGAGCGCGTGTTCTTCGGCGCGTTTATCGGCGTTGAGTTTGTTCCAAAGCATGCGCTCCTGGCGGTCGAGATTCTCGACAAGTCGCGCCGTAGGCGACTCAGTTGAACCAAAAGTCGGAAAGCGCACAGATAATGTGCCCATTTCGACCGTGCGCATAGAACCGCCGCCTCCACGAGACTGAGCGAGGGCCACCGGCGCGATGAAGGTGGCTAGCAGCGCGACAATGCCGCCAAAGAAAAACGACAGGGCGTATGGGCGTAAGGGGTGGGCAAGTCTAACCAACATAGGTTAAGCGCTGACATTGCAGATACAATGCCACACCTTCCTAAGCCCTTATTTTTATGAGTTTTATTGAAGTCTTATTAGATCCAAGAGCCCATTGTGGGCAACTAACGTACACTTGCCGAGGTGCGGCTTTTAAGGCAGCCCCCCTCTATCCGAATAGACGGGGCACGCAAACCCCACGTTGGCAATACGTCTAGGGTCGACGCAAGACAGCCCTGCACGTGCGAAGAACGCGGCTCGCCGCAGCGGGAGTCAGCTATCGAGAGCAGCCCAGGTCCAAGTGAAACGCATGTATCCTGGTTATGCTGCTTGTAAACCTGTTGATTGGGCGAGTCAGAGGCGCTCGACGGCGACTGCAACCGCTTCACCACCACCGATGCACAGCGTTGCTAAGCCGCGTTGTTTTTCTTCGCGCTTTAGCGCGTGGAGTAGCGTCACGAGAATACGGGCGCCGGACGCGCCGATGGGGTGTCCTAGCGCAACCGCGCCCCCGTGAACGTTAACGCACGCAGGATTCACCGACAATTCCCGCTCAAAGGCCAGCGTTACCGCAGAAAATGCCTCATTAACTTCCCAAAGATCGATATCGCTCTCGCTGAGTTTAAGTCGGTCCAGAAGTTTGCGTGCGGCAAACACAGGTGCCGTCGTAAACCACTCGGGCGCTTGCGCGTGGGCCATAGCTCCCGAGAGCACCGCCAACGGTTCACCCATGGACGGCTGGTAAGCATCCTCAGCCACAAGTACGAGTGCCGCAGCCCCATCGTTTAGCGATGAAGCGTTGCCCGCGGTAATCGTTCCAGCTGGATCAAACGCGGGACGCAACTTACCGAGCGCCTCGAGATCTGCCCGCCCTGGTTCCTCATCCTCCTGCACCACAGTCGTTGCTTTGCGCCCCGCGATTTCAACAGGAACGAGCTCCGCCGTGAACGCACCCGAGGTCGCCGCCGAGCGGGCTCGCTCGTAGGAACGACGCGCGAACGCATCTTGAGTTTCGCGTGTCAAGCCGTAGTGCGCCGCGCAGCGCTCGCCCGCTTTGCCCATATGTTGATCATCGTAGGGGTCCCAAAGCCCATCGATGATCATCGAATCGACCAGCTCACCGTGACCCATCCGGTAGCCGCCGCGCGCCTTTGGAAGCAGATAAGGCGCAAGCGACATGGACTCCATGCCACCCGCTACAGCGCAATCAATGTCTCCAGCACCAATGGCCCGGGCCGCAAGGATCACGGCCTGAAGGCCCGAACCACAAACTTTTGAAACTGTAGTCGTCGCTACGGCGTCCGGCAGTCCAGCGAAGCGCGCTGCCTGCCGAGCAGGTGCCTGCCCAACACCGGCACTCAAGACCTGCCCCATGTACACCTCCTGGATACCAGTCTTGCTTACCCTGGCTGCTTCGACCGCAGCCTGGATTGCAGTGGCCCCCAAACGTGGCGCGGGAACCGACCCAAGTTTTCCCTGAAAAGCGCCGACGGGCGTGCGCTTGGCTGAGAGTAATAGGACGCGTCGCATGGTGACGCGGTATGACGCCAGGGGCGCCGCGGGGCAACCCCCAACCCCGAGGCATACCCTTTGCAACCTATCTTGACGTGGCGGCTCGATGCAGCTCGACGTATCGTGAAAATACACAAAATATCGGTACGTTAATGGGAATCCAATGCACCGATCATGGCCGTTTCATCGCAATCCAGTGGCTAGGACTCTGGCCACTCATATCAAGCCGTGAGCGCTCCGGAGCGTCTAAAGAAACCCCTATGACTTACTGGAATTACCACTTGAAACGACGACTACTCGGCCTGCTCTTCTTGAGTGGTGTTACTCGACGGCCTGGAAGGCCCCGCGCGAGCCTACACGGCCACAAGGCGCCAGGGACGCACATGGCCTCCATCGCAATCGCCGCTGGTCTCGCGAGCGCGTCATGGATTTATGCCAACCCAGCGACAGCGGAACGTGTCGTCGGGACACGTGATGTTTCCCCAGCGCAAAGCCTTGTGACTTTCAACGTCAGCGATGAGCACCTACGCAACGAGTGGATGAGGCTCGGCGTTGAGCACGGTGCGTTCGAGTTGTCGCGAATACGCGTACACCTAACCGAAGGTCGCTTCCGCGATATTCAGGCGCCTACGCTCGTACTCAACCGGAACGTCGGTTTACCTATTCCGCTAGCAGCCGGTCAGCGACCCTTACGAATTGAGGTTTATGGTCGTCCTCTACGTCAAGGGACGCGCCTAATCCTCAGTGAGGGGCGTCAGCCACCTGACGCCGCGCCGTACGACTCCCAAAGCGCTAGTGTTCGAAGAGCAAGCCAATCATCGGAGACACCATCACAGCAGGTTCAGCCAGACAACCAGTATGTATGGACAGCCTTTGCAGGCCATCAGACGCGACTCGATGACCGCGACATCACACTAAACTTCGCAGATACAGGGCTTCAGCCAAGTGCGATCCGGCTGCGTAGCGTGGGAGCACCACTCCACGTATACCTGCTGCGGGTAGACTACTCCGCCGGGCAGTTCCGCAAGCTAGCTATGCGCGCCTTTGTACCGCAAAACGGCACCTCGAATGCGCTTCCACTTCCGATTGAAGCGGGGCCCATAAAAAGCGTACGCATCTCCTTTTCGGTTCCGCAGGGCGTCGCTGCGGCGCCGCGTATCGAGCTAGAAGCACTCGGCAGCATTCGTGGCAGCGCCAGAGTGCGACCAACCTCTGATGCGGTTCGGCCACCACCTTCCCAAAGCCCAGGCGGCAGCGTGCGTGTCACGGACGGCAATGCCACGTTTCAAGTAGTCGCGGACACATTCTAGATGCTTGTCGTTCAAAAACGCTCCCCGGCAACCGGCGCCAGGCCGCCGCGATTACCGGACCCACCCTCACGCTAGCGCCCCTCATCTTTTCGGTTCGATGGTACCCCCAGACCCGGGCGACCCAGACCCGGGCGACCCAGACGCGGGTTCCCCAGACGTCGGTACGTCTAGACGCCCGCGCTCGCCAGAGCCATGGCTCTGGCGGTGTCATTGGCTCTCGATTTCGTTGCCTTCGACATCTAAGCCCCGCTACGATAAGCCCGGCTCCAATAAGCGCCGCCCCGAAACCCGATTGACACGTTAAACTCTAGCGTTCTAGTGGGTGGGCGATGCTGGATTTGAACCAGCGACTTCCACCGTGTGAAGATGGCACTCTACCCCTGAGTTAATCGCCCAGAACTCGACCGGCAAGCGGGCAGCGCAGATGCGCCGCCTGCTCGCCGGTCCCGATGCTTATCATGCGCGTGCGCCCTGGCAAGCTGGTTTATCAATGACTTCCCACGTTGTTAAGTTACTGCGAACACCCTCGATAGATAGGAGCGTGTCCCTCTTGGTCTCGCACAGCATCTGCTAGAAGCCATCCCACCAAGCGCTCGAACGCACCACCAAGATTTGGTCAAGCGCACTCGGGGTCTTCACGCATCCACATCAGTGCGCCGCGGCGCGCCCAAACCCGCTCCCTAACCGCCGAGTTTTGCCTTAAGCAGGTCGGCAAATGTGCCAAAACCCTGTTTAGATGCTTCCTTACGGTACTCTTGCACCGCGCGACGCTCCTCATCCTGCACCAGCGCTCGACGCGAAAGCTTCAGCGTTCCGTCCCGCTCAAAGCCTACAAGCTTTACTTTTAGCTCGTGACTGCCTTCAGGCGCTTTCTTTAGCGCCCCACGCTCCACCTCACCTAACTCGCGTGACTGCATGTAGCCTCGGCCACGGCGGCCGAAGATGCCCTTGATTCGCAGATGGACACCGCGTGGATCAATCTTCTCAACCTGCGCGATCAGTTCAGCACCCGGCTTCAACTTGCGGAGCAGTTCCGCATCGAAATTTCTGCCTGCGGCTTCAAATGCCTTCGCTTCCAGTTCGGAAAGCAAAGAGAGCCCAATGCGGTGTGCTCGCTTATCTACTTTGTCCACCACGACAGTTACGGTCGAGCCAACTTCCGGTGGCTTGGGCAGACGGTCCGGGCCCTTCTGGTACTCGCTCTCGTGAAGCAACCCTTCAATTCCTGGACTGAGCTCCACGAACGCGCCGAAAGCTGCCACGCGCCTGACGATGCCTTCCGTCGGACGCCCAGCCGTCAGGATCTCGTCATGCGCATCCCATGGGTCATCGATAAACGGCTTCCGGGTAAGGGAGACTTTTGTTCGGCTATCTTTGCGACCACTGCCTTCAATGCGTAGCACCTCGACGTCGAGCACATCGCCGATACTTGCTAAATTCGCAGGCTGCGTCTCCCGGTCATAGCTCAGCTCGGACACGTGCAAGAAACCCTCGAGACCGTCGAGGTCGACGATCAGCGCGTAATCAAGCACACTCGTGACGACGCCTTTAAGCTTCTGGCCTACCTTAAGATGCTTGAGTCGTTCCCCAGCGCGCTTCCGCGATTCACGTTCAGCAATCGTGCGTCGGGTTACGACGTAGTCGCTCCCCTTGGATTTCTTGGTCGAAAGATGAAACTGCAACTTGCGCCCCAGCCAAGTCTTGGGCTCGGAGGGCGTATGCGTATCTATGGACGATGCTGGACAGAAAACACGAATGCCCTCGACGAGCACATCGAAACCACCTCGATTATAGCCGAAGACTAATCCCCAAACGCGTTCCCGTCCCGCAGCAGCCTGCTCAAGCACCTGAGCTGCTCTTCGCACATCTACCGGGCGGTTGACCAAAGCCAAATGACCACTTTCCGCCAAGGCAACAACGCGACCTCGAAAAATGGTGTCTGGCTTGGGCGCTTCGCGTCGTGCGCGTTCTTCAATGGTAGCGAGCGTAGTTGTCGCGCGGCCACTCTCGTCGTTTGCGTCACCTGAATGCTCCGCTTTTGCATCTCCGCTCGTCGCTGGCGTAGCCGATACCGGCTCTGTCTCAGAAGCGTTTGGCTCAGACTTAATAGCTTCACCGTGATTAACCTGCGGCGCACCTGATGCATCTGCCCAAACGTCTGAAACCGCTGCCCCGACTGGGTCACCCGCCGCGGAAGCTTCCCCCGTCGCGAACGCAAGCGAAGCGCCTGACGTTATAGTCGCCCCCGCTCCACCAGCGGGGGCGATAGCCGCGTCGAGACTAAGAGATTCGGCGCGAAGCGCCGCGATCTCGGCTTCGCTCACTTCTTTAAGGTCAGGCTCGTTGACATCGACATACGCGATGCCGCGACCAAAAAGGTCGAGCCTGAAGGCACCATCACCCGTGGCATCCACAAGCCCCGCGACGAACTCACCAACAGCCATCGCCTGGCGGCGCGGCCCCGAGGTAAATAGCGGCGCAAACGCGCCGCGCGCAGGCTCCCTGGCGGAGCTGGCCTTGTCCCCGTCGCGCTTGTTGCCACGTTTTCGCTTGCGTTTTGAGCCTGAGACGGCGTCTTGGGCGTTTTTCTCTGCACCGGCATCCACGGGTCGCGCATCGTCGCCTACGGGCAACGAACCTTCATCGGCTGAGGCAGCAACGTCCTGCGCCACGTCCGCCGCGCCTGACGACGCCTTGTCTTCATCCCGGCGCGCTCCGCCAGAATCCACGAGACCGGACCCAGGCTGCGGGGCCCGTGATGTCTCGATATCGGCCTCGGCGCCCTCGCACGCGCTCTCGCGCGTCTGTTCCGGGGAACCGTGTGGTGCCGACACCTCGCAAGAGGTCTGGTCAGGGCGCTCCTCGACACGCGTTTCGGCGTTCAAGGGAGGCGAGGCTGGTTGGGCTTCGCTTGTGGTCATGGTAGGGCTTTCGAAACGACTTTAGCACGCGCGATACCGCTTTGGGGCCCGTGCACTGCGCGCGGGCCCCAAAGCGGTATCGCGTCTCTTCACTTAAGAGGCGATTACGCTAGCGCACGACCCAGCAAAACGAAAGCCCGCAAGCAGATCCCATTTTCCGGCACCGCGCCCCTCGTATGCGACGCGCTGAATTTGGCGAAGCGAGCTCGCCTGGCTACCAGGCCTGACCGTTTTTTTGGGCGACGCATGATTGAAGTGGCCAAGCATCTGATGCGCTGCATAGTTTCAGCCTATGCCAAGCGAACTGACCGACCGTTTGATCGACCTCCGCGACCGAGCCACTCAGCTCCGGAGGTATCTTTGACGTCGAACGCCTAAAGACACACATCGAGCACCTCGACGCGCTCTCGAGCCGCGAGGGATTCTGGGATGATGCCGAAGCAGCGCGACAGCACCTCGGCGAACGAGCTGAAGCCGACGCCGTTGTTTCTGCGGTTGAGCAAGCATCAAGTGAGTCTCAGGCGCTGCTTGAGCTCACCGAGCTCGCAGAAAGCGACGAGGACGCAGACCTGCTGGCGGATATTGTGAGTCAGACCGCCGGTCTTGAAGCCTTGGTGCGAAGGCTCGAACTCTCTCGCCTTCTATCGGGTGAGTTCGATAATGCCGCCGCTATCATCACGATCCACCCAGGAGCAGGTGGCGTTGATGCCCAGGACTGGGCCGAGATGCTGCTACGCATGTATTTACGCTGGGCCGAGCGATCGACGCTCTCTTGCGAGCTTGTCGACCGAGCAGAAGGCGAAGAGGCCGGCATCAAGGGCGCATCTATCATCGTTCGTGGCGCCTATGCCTACGGAAAACTGCGGTCAGAGAGCGGAGTGCACCGGCTCATTCGCATTTCTCCGTTCGATTCGAACGCGCGCCGTCACACCGCGTTCGCAGCGGTATTCGTCGTGCCCGAACTTCCCGACGACGCAGAGATCGACAGCGTCCCCCCGGAAGAGCTGCGCATTGACGTCTACCGCGCAAGCGGCGCCGGCGGCCAGCACGTCAACCGAACCGAGTCCGCGGTTCGCATTACGCATCTGCCGACCAATATCGTCGTGCAATGCCAGAACGAACGCTCACAACACAAAAACAAGGCCACCGCGATGAAGATGCTGAAAGGGCGCATTTTCGAACAGCGACGGGTAGAACGTGAAGCCGCGTTCGAAGAATCGTTCGGTTCGCAGCGCCAGGACAACGCTTTTGGGTCTCAGGTGAGAACCTACACCCTTGCGCCTTATCAGATGGTTAAGGACGAGCGGACCGAGTTCAAGACCTCAAATGTCAACCAAGTCCTCGATGGTGCGCTTGACCCTTTTATTGAGTCGTATCTGCTCACCCAAGCCGAACGACGCGCCCGGCAGAAAGAAGCGGATGCCCAAGGGTGACCATAGCGCGTGAGTCAGCGCGGCTCGCAGCAAGTGGTGTTCGACAGCGCTGTCGGCGCCGTGGCGCACCCCGAAGGCAGGCTGGTCGTTCGAGGGCCCGTCGCTATATTCGACGTGAGCGCTCACGTCTTGAGAGAGGTCGCCCTAGCCCGGGCAATGGCGTGATCGACCTCGGTCTCCCAGAGCACCAAACGAAATAATCGACAGCGGATAGCGCCCCGGCGCGCGCATACCCGCCGAATGACCAAGTGAAAGAATCTGCGTCGGATTGCAGCATTTTCCGCGCCGCAAGAGGGCGCGCTCGAGGGCACTATCTGCCAAGCTTCAGTTCGGTCCCCACGCGAACATTTGAATCAATGACGGCCCGAGGCCAAGATGGCGCTCGCACATGAGCACTGAGCCCGAACTCATCGCCGCGCGACAGGCCCGGCAAGCCACGCTGCTGGCAGCGGGCATCGAGCCGTTCCCTGTTTCGTCGGTCACCGCAGCCGATCAGGCAGCGCGCGATGCGTTGACCGCGCTTTCCAAGAATAGCTCGGCGATTGCCGCATTACCTGAGGAAGCTGGCATCGTCGAGGGGGGTGAACTCAGCTCGCTTTTCGGCCGGCTACTCGGAAAACGTGGGCCATTCTTGATTGTGCGCACCCCTGCTGGTGACCTACAGGCTCTCGCCAGATCGGAGCAGCTCTCGGAGACAGGCCAGGCTACCCTCGCAGGGCTCGACCTCGGGGACCACGTGCTCTTTCGAGGCTTGCCCATGCGTACCAAGACGGGTGCACTGGCGCTGGCACTACGGGAAGTCTTACTACTTGCCAAGGCCCAGCTACCGCCGCCTGCGAAGTGGCACGGCTTTAAAGACGTCGAAAAGCGTTACCGGGAGCGGTATGTTGATCTTTACGCCAATCGAGATGTGGCACGCGTCTTTCGCGCAAGATCGCTGATCGTTTCAAGCGTACGCACTTTCCTAGAAAACGAGTCGTTTCTAGAGGTTGAGACCCCTTTGCTTCACGCCACTCGTGGCGGCGCAACGGCTCGACCATTCTCGACGCATCACCAGGCGCTTGGCCTCGACCTCTTTTTGCGCATAGCCCCGGAGCTCTTTCTCAAGCGACTCGTCGTCGGCGGTCTTGAGCGCGTCTTTGAGCTTGGACGCAACTTCCGGAACGAAGGCATCAGTACCCGCCATAATCCCGAGTTCACGATGGTAGAACTCTACGCCGCCTACCTAAGAGTTGATGACCTGGCAACACTTGTGCAACAGCTGATTCGCGCCGCAGACGCGCGACTCCTCACTGCGGACGCCGGGTTCGCCGACCAACGCTCGTTTGTCCTGCCCGAAAGCCCGTGGCCCCGCATCACCGTACGCGAGGCGGTGCGGCGTGTCGCACGATTACATCCCGAAGCTTCCGTCGCTCAGACCGCCGAATTACTTGACGATGCCGCGGCGCTCGAGGCGCATTTCGCGTCAGCACCGCAAGCACTCTGCCAAGCACTAGCGTGCAATACCGCCACGGTCGTGGGCTACGGGCAGCAACTTATGGCGCTCTTTGACTCGCTGGCCGAGCCTCAGCTGCCACAGCTTTTTCGTGACGATTCAGGCGAACACTCCTTGCCGGTATTCGTTTTCGAATATCCAGTAGAAGTTTCACCTCTGTCGCGAAAATCATCCACGGACCCACGCTTCGTCGACCGATTCGAACTCTTCCTCGAGGGGCGCGAGCTGGCCAACGCTTTTAACGAGCTAAACGATCCTGATGACCAGGCGGAGCGCTTTCGCGAACAACTCGGTGCGCGGGCGCGTGGCGATGCAGAAGCGATGGACTTTGACGAAGACTATGTCCGCTCGCTGCGGGTCGGCTTACCACCCACCGCCGGTCTTGGTTTAGGCATCGACCGACTCGTCATGAGCCTGTGCAACCAGTCTTCCATCCGCGATGTGCTGCTCTTTCCACTCCTGCGCCCCCAGCGCACTGGCGATGGCGACAGCGACATCGCCGCGAAAGAAATGACAGCAGGCGCCCAGGCGATTGCGTCTAGGGGCGGACATCGCGCATGAAGCTGCAGTACGCACGCCGGACGATGCTGGTCCTTCTCGGCGCAGCTTTAGTAGTTGCCCTCATGCCGTTCGATCCGAGCTGGGGCGTACTTCTCTTGCGTACCGATGGCTCGCGCCACGAAGCGCTGCACCTCGGACGCCTACCGCCGGGAACGCTGGGATACTTCTTAATGGGACTAGGCATTAGCATCGGATTCCTTGATGCTTTGCACCCGAACCGACCATTCAAGTACCGCCTTGTTAACATCGCGCAGTGGGGCCTTCTCGGACTTGTGGCGGGTCGATTCGTCAACCTGATAACGAGCGCCGGTCTAGCCAGCGAAGCGCTGCGCGACGGCTCCATGAGTATCGCTACCAGGCTTTTCCTGCTTTCGAGTTCGGAACGTGCCCTTGGGACGCAGCTGCTAAGCATCCTCCAGCTAGCGTGGGGACTTGCCCTCGTGCGCGGCATCATAGGCTGGTCAAGCGCGTCGCCGCAGCTTCGACGAAGGGCGCTCGTAGTCCTGGATATTTGCCTTGGCGCAAGCCTGTTTCTCACATGGGCTCTGCCGACATGGCTTCCGGAACTCGCGCGCTTTTGCATCGCTATCATTTTCTGCATGCGCGTTGCGCTTCGGAGCGTTGGTCCAACGCTGGCGCTCAGCGAGCGTATCGGGTTTCGCTTTGCGGTTGCGGCCCGGCAGTTGCGCTCGATTAAACGGGGTTTTCTCGCGACGATCGGTCTGTTGGCCATCCTTGCGATCGCACTGAGTTCTACCTCACTCGTGACCACGCTCTCGGTCATGGGAGGCTTCCGCAAGGACCTCAAAGACAAAATCGTCGGGTTAAGCGCACACATCACACTGGACCAAGAGGGCGCCTTGCTCCGAGACTGGGGAGATCTTCGTGAGCGCGTCGCGCAGGTACCAGGTGTGGTCGGCGTTACCCCAATTGTAAGCGGTGATGTGATGCTCTCGGGCCCTACCAATCTCGCGGGCGCTCAACTTCGAGGCATCGACCAAGCTAGCGCTCGATCCGTGACCGAACTCGCCACCCAGTTTAGAGAGGGCACGTTCGACGACCTCTTCACCGATTCTGAAGCCGTACTCGACGGCGGATCTGTGAAGGATAAAAGCGAACGAAAGCTGCAGCCGGTTGCGCTTGGCGCCGAGCTTGCAGCCATTCTGCGCTTGTCTATCGGCGATACCGTTGAGATCGTATCACCTTTTGGCACGCTTGGTCCCTCCGGGCCCATGCCAAAAACCGGCAGATTTCGTATTGCCGCCATTGTCTACAGCGGCATGTACGAGTTTGATGCGAAGTTTGTGTATGCAGCGCTACCAACGGCCGCGCGCTTCCTCGGACATGAACATGGCATCTCTGCCCTCACCGTGAGCACGCCGAGCATCGACGACACGACACGTGTTGCAGACCGCCTCCGTGCTGCGCTCGCGGCCGACTACCCGACTGTCAGGATCCGTGATTGGCGCTCGATGAATCAAAATCTCTTCGGCGCGCTTGCGCTCGAAAAGCTAGCGATGTTTATCACGCTCGGATTGGCCATTTTGGTCGCCGGCTTTTGCGTATTTGGCACGCTTTCCTTGCTGGTGCGCGAGAAGCGTCGCGAAATAGCCATACTCAGCACCCTTGGCGCCGAAACGCGACAAATCGTAGGCATTTTTCTCGTTCAGGGCCTTATTTTGGGCGTGCTTGGCGCCGCAATGGGACTCGCCTTAGGTTTTTCTGTGACGTTCATTGCGGAACGTTATGGGGTCCGCCTCAACCCGGAAGTCTATTATATCGACCGATTACCTATCTTTATCGACATCACCGAGTTCGCCTTTGTGGGCGCAGCCTCGGTTCTGGTCTGCGTTGCGGCCACGGTCTTACCGGCATTGAGCGCCGGTAGGTTGGTTCCCGCGGACGCCCTGCGCTACGAGTGAGCCCATGCAAGAGGCTGAAGCCATAGCAAGCACGGCGAAAGCCCCGCTGATCGAAGCACGAAACATCGCCAAGGCGTTCTCGAAGGATGGCGCCAGAACCGAAGTGCTACGCGGGGTCACCCTTTCTATCTCGCGCGGTGAAATGGTAAGTGTCGTGGGTGCATCCGGAGCAGGCAAGAGCACGTTGCTCCACATCCTGGGCACGCTGGAGACACCGAGCAGCGGCGAGGTGTGGTTCGAAGGCAAGCGTCTCGATAATCAGCGGCCAAAGCAGCTTGCGCGCTTTCGCAACGAACAGTTGGGCTTTGTCTTTCAGTTTCACCACCTACTTCCAGAGTTTACCGCAGCGGAAAATGTGATGATGCCCGGCATGATCCGCGGCCAGCGCCGCAAACAGCTACGAGAACGCGCAGCGGAGCTATTGGATGCGGTGGGCCTCAGCCACCGCAGTCATCACCGTCCTTCGGAGATGAGCGGCGGTGAGCAACAGCGCGTTGCCCTCGCTCGCGCGCTTATGCTCGAACCACCGCTGGTACTCGCCGACGAACCGACAGGCAACCTTGACACCGCAACATCTGACCTCGTGAGGGCTATTTTCCATCGGCTCAACGAGCGCTACGGCACCAGCTTCCTCATTGTAACGCACAGCCGCGACCTCGCGGCTTCGATGCCGCGCACGATTGAAATGCGCGATGGGCTCATCGCGGATGACCGCACGGTCACATCACCAAAGCGCGCTCCCGGCTCTCTCGGTGCAGATGCGCCACAGGTCGCACGCGTCAGCGCGTGACATGATACTCATGTTTCTCTGCGCCCACACGATATCGAGTAAAGTTCGAAGGCATTACGCCCGCCCGCGCGCTCACGTGCCGGCGGTGTGCTTGCTGCTCGTGACGACAAGCCTGCTCTGCGTTTCGCTCGCCTCCGCGGATGCTAGCCCGAAAGTTCCAACCCCGGCAGACTCATTCATGGGCAGGCTCTGTCGCGGAGAACGCATCGTTCGCATCGACGTCAAAGGGACACGCCGCGTCACCGAAGAGGACGTACGAGCCAACCTAGGCTTTGAGCCTGGCACACCGTGCACGCGTTCAAGTGTTGAGCGCGCATCACGGCGGCTCTGGGAGCTTGGGCTATTCGCCGATGTCCAAATTGAGGGCACTTCGCGCAAATCTGGCGAAATCGATCTAACGGTCGTTATCGCTGAGCGACCGGCAGTGGGGCAGGTTCGCTACGAGGGCAATAAGGCTATCTCCGACGATGACTTGGCCGAAAAGGTGAAATTAGAAGAGGGATCGATTCTCGATGAAGGCAAAGTTCGAGCGCAGATAAAACCGCTCAAGCAGCATTACGTCGAGGAGGGCTATTATCTGGCGGAGGTCGAGTATAACCTCGTCCCCAGCAACAAAAATACAGACGAAGTCGACGTTGTCTTTACCATCGATGAAGGCGCTTCGACGCGCGTTCGGTCCATACTTTTCACCGGCAATGAAGACCTTTCGGACGCAGACCTCCGCGCTGTCATTCAGCTCAGCGAGACCCACGTATGGTCGTTTGTCACGTCGAGCAATAAGTTTGATACCGCCGCACTCGAAGAAGACCTGCTGCGCATCCAGGCGCTGTATTATGACAAAGGCTACCTAACCGCGACCGTCGGCACGCCGGACGCGACGCTGTCCACCGATAAACGCTTTATCGATATTCGCATTCCCGTTCAGGAGGGACCACGCTTTCGCGTCTCAGAACTTTCGGTCGTGGAGCTCGATGATGCGGGCAATCCGCGCACAGCCTTAGTCCCGCCAGAAAACCTAGTTGCCCCCTTTCAAGGACAGAAAGGAGCTTGGTTCTCCAGATCGAAGATTGCGCAAGGCATTCAGAGCATAACCGGCATCTACCGAGACGCGGGTTACGCTTTTGCTGAGATCAATCCGGAGACTGCGGTCAACGACGAGAAGCGCGAGGTGGGCATCAAAATCACCATTCAACGTGGCCCAAAGGTCTACGTTGAACGTATCAATATTCGGGGCAATACGACCACTCGCGACAAGGTCATCCGCCGCGAGTTTAAGATAGCGGAAGGCGATCTTTACAGTCAAAGTCTCGTGGAGCGCTCGCGCGCACGAGCACAGGCGCTTGGCTTCTTCGAGTCTCTCAATATTTCAGAAACGCGCGGTGCGGCACCAGATCTCATTGTTCTAAACGTCGAGGTCACGGAGCGCTCCACAGGAACCTTCCAGTTGGGAGCAGGCTTCTCCTCAATCGAAAGCTTCATTCTCACCGGACAGATCCAGCAGCAAAACTTCCTTGGGCGCGGCCAGTCACTGTCTTTGCAGCTTCAGCTCTCTGGCATTCGCCAGCTTGTGCAGGTGCGCTTTGTCGAGCCTTACTTTCTCGACACAGAATGGTCTCTTGGGCTTGATGCCTTTAAGACGATTAGGCAATTTCAAGATTTTACGCGAGACTCAACGGGAGGCGGCTTCACCTTTGGGCACCCAGTACTCGTCGATGAGTTGCGTCTCTTTTTGCAGTACCGCGCCGAGTGGGTCGAAATTGACTCGCAGACCGGCGGCGTCTTCGGCCGCGGATTCGGACAGGGATTCAATATCTTTCGACGCATTCCTTTGGCGAACCTGTTCCGTGATGGGCTAACGTCATCGCTCCGCTTCACTGTTAATTGGGACTCGCGCGATAATCGCCTACTCCCCAACGACGGCCTCTACGGTTCCATTTCGTCGGAGGTCGCCGAAGGATTTCTCGGATCCGACAACATCTTTGCCCGCCATACCGCTATTGGCCGCTTCTACAAACCCGTCTGGAAGGGCCTTGTTCTGAAACTCAACACAGAGGTTGGTTATATACATTCCCGGGTTGATCGTGGCGTTCCCATTTTTGAGCGCTTTTTTCTCGGCGGCATCTTCAACTTGCGCGGCTTCCCGCTCCAATCCGTCGGCCCCCGCGTCGGCCTGCCGCTTTCTACGGACCCGAATGGACAGGTCTCTCCGGAAGGCGTCGTTATCGGTGGCAATCTACAGGCTTTTTACAATCTTGAACTGGAGTTCCCTATTGTTGACGCCGTCGGCATTCGAGGCGTGATTTTCACGGATGGAGGCAACGTTTGGAACACGGAAAGCGAACTCTGCCAGCTACCCCAGACATCCATACCTGATGGCGCCACAAACCCGTGTGGTGTCAATCCCTTAGCTATTCGCACTTCCTATGGGTTCGGCCTGCGCTGGCTTTCGCCGCTCGGCCCGCTTCGCTTTGAGTGGGGACTGCCCTTTAGGCCGCGTTCCTACGAAGCGCCGATTCGCTTCGAGTTTACCATCGGCAACTTCTTCTAGTTACGCACCTCAGAAGTGGCGGGCGGCTACATGCGTGATGATGAATAGTTCTTGGACGGCCCTCGTCAAAACCTTCACGTCCGCTTGTCGGGGAGGTCTTATTTGGACACAGGCTGTAAATTTGCATGTGCGCCGCATCGAGATGGAATCGAGTGAGCGCCTGGTTGAATAACGGCGAGCGTGTTAAGAGGCGCCGACCGGCCATCCGCTTGGGTGCCGCTATATTTCGAGGGCCTCACCAACATCACGGCAACCACCGCGTTATCAACCCACCCTGACGCAACCGCTAATCACCGCCCGCGCGGCAAGGAACCCATGACAACTCACGTTTGGAAACGAAACATGAAATCAGCTTATACCGTCGCTTCGTCCATAGCCCTTGTGCTGGCGTCCATGCTGACCGCGCCCGCACTTTCTCGTGCAGATGGTTTTAAGGTAGCCGTCGTTGATCTGCAGCGCGCGTTGCAAGAAACCGAAGAGGGTCGGGATGCCAAGGCTAAACTGCAGAAGCTTTTCAAAGAGCGCCAAACAGCGCTCGATAGAAAGCAGAACGAACTCAAGACGATGAAGGAGGACATAGAGAAACAAAAAAGCGTTCTCTCCAGACCCGCCCTCCAGAAGCGCCTCGAGGACTATCAGCAATCCTTCATCGAACTCCAGACCCAGTACGGGCAGTTTCAGCAAGAGATCGCTCAGAAAGAGAGCTTGCTGACCCAAGGCATCATCGACCGCATGCAGAAGATTATGCAGCGCATTGGCCAAGCGGAAAGCTACGATCTCGTGCTTGAGCGCAATGAAGGTGGCGTTATATGGTCGCCCTCGCACTCGGACCTAACCGATCGCTTGATTCAACTCTATAATAAAGAGAAAAAGCAGCCCGGAGCCCCCGCCAAGAAGTAGTCGCTCGCGCGCGGCGACTAGCGAGCGCGAACGCAGCAGGTGCCACAGGTTTTGGGGGCCATGTTTCGTTGTTTGTGCAAGAACGCTCCCGGTGGGCGCTGTGGAATGCTAGACCGTTGTGCGTTCGTGCCGATCACGGCATGCCTTTACGGCGTTGGGCTGTGTAGTGTCAGCCTGGCCTCGGTTGCCTATGCAGAGGGTCAGGCTTTTTCCCTCAGTGAACTTACCCGCATGACCATGCGGGCTCATCCATCGATAGAGGCTGCCGAAGCGGCATTGGAGGCCGCCGAAGCGACCTATCGCGAGGCCCGGTTTTCGCCCTTTTTTCAGTTTGAGGTTCAAGGCCTATTTTCGATGGCGCCCCAGGCAAGCGGCACCTCTGTCTTCAGTCCTGACCGTCAGCTTCCCATTACTAATCCCTGGGGACCGGTGCTAGGTGCGGCGGTCTCCGGGGTTGTGCCGCTGTATACGTTCGGAAAGGTACGTTCCGCTTGGAAGGCAGGTAAAGCGGGCATTGCTGCCGCCAAGGCCGCGCGAAACCTCGCTGAGCAAAAGCTAGCGTTCCAGTTAAGGCAAGCATTCTTCGGATACCAGTTTGCGATAGACACGCTCTACTTGCTCGAAGAAGGCGAAAACAAGGTAGCCTCTGCCCTCAAGATCGCTAAGGAGGGTTCTGAGGCTCGCGGCGCAGACCGTTACCGTCTCAGCCTGGCAGCTAAAGACATTGCGGCGCGTCTCCTGGAAGCTCGAAGAGCAAAGGCCGTCGCGGAACAAGCACTGACCACTCTTAGTCAACTCGCGCCGAGTCGCTTTCCTGACTGTCCGAGCGAACCTGTCCCTTATGAGCCACTTAGCTCTGACGCCTACTTGGCGGCATCTGCCGAGCATCGCCCCGAGCTTCTCCAACTCCGAGAGGCTATTAATGCTCGTCGTGCAGAGCTCACGGCGACCCGAGCGCACTTGTACCCAGACATCGCACTTACCATGCGCGCCTCAACGACCCACACCCCTGGCATCACTGACCAGAACAATCCTTTCATCATCGACAATGGCAACTTTCGCACACTTAACGCCGCGCTGATAGCGCGCTGGTCTCTGGATATTCTCGGCAATAGAGCGCGCAGTGCAGAGAAAGCCGCCAAGCTCAAGGAAGTTGAAGCGCAGGCACAAGCCGCTGAAGAGGGGATCGCGATTCAAGTTCGAGATACCTTCGAAGCTTGGGTTGAGGCGCGCACATCACGGAACCTCTGGGAGGGCGGCACCCATGAAATGCGTCAGTGGCTGGTATCTGCGGGCCAAGGTTATGAGGTAGGTGCGGCGGATTCGAGAGACCTACTCGACGCAGTCAAAGCCTACTTCGAAGCGCGTTTCAAGCTTCTCACCGCAATTTTTTCGGGAAATACAGCACTCGCTCGCTTAGAACATGTTGTAGGAGAGGCATTGGTACCTGAGGAAACCTGGGACAACGCTTGTCGTTTGGAGGCCGAGTTAACGGACGAGGACGCCGACGTAGACGCCTTCGCTGACGAACCTCTTGGCGCGTCGGGACCTGAACCCAGCTGAGGCCACAACTCCGGATGCGGATACGCCGGGAGGCCGCCCCTGTCGCGAGACCCGAGAGCGTGCCTGCACTCGGATGAATCATCGAGGTGCACGTCACGTCCGACTCATACTCATCTCATTCAGGATGCTCTACGTGGCGCCTTGGCGCTGCTGACACTAATGGGTACCCTAGGGCCCCAGACTCAACGGAGACCGGTATCATGCTTAAATTAGACAATGGCTCAACTCAGACCCCTGCCACCCTCTGTCTCGCCAAGTGCGGTGCCGCTATCAAGCACGAATTGGGGCGCGCCCTAAACTCACGGGCGGCCAAATGGGCGATGATCTTCGCCCTCTCTGTCTTAACGCTTGGTCAATCAACGGCATCGGCTAGTACCGAGCCAGCAGCACGCGAAGCCCTAGACTTCTTTCGAGGGGAACAGAGGAGGCTTTTCGCGCTCATGACCAAGGTCGATAAGGGGGATGCTTCCGCGCGCAGTGCGCTCGATTCTGCCCTCAATGGCCTTATCGACTTCGACACGATTGCGCGCAGATCACTGGGGAAGCGCTGGGATGCTCGCAGCGCGCCCGAGCAAGCCGAGTTTGCGACACTGCTGCGTAGTCTTGTCGAGGCCAACTACCGACGCAGTATCCGCAGCACCATCAACTACGCCATAGAATATAAAGAAAGCGCAGCGACCACGACCGGCGAGGTTCGCGTCAACACCGAGGCCCGGTCGAAACGGGACCGCCGTGCATTGCCCGTAAAGATTGACTATTTACTCACTAGCACCTCAGGATCACCGAGCGCTAAAACACCTTCCTCGACGACCGGCCAGTGGCAAGTTACTGACGTGGTGACAGATGGCGTTAGCATGGTCGACAACTACGAAACCCAGTTCGGCCGCATCCTGGATAAAGACGGCTACGCGACGCTGATACGGAAAATGCAAAAGAAGCTTGCGGACCTACAGGACTAACCCACCCTCTGCAATTCGTAGTACTTCGCGGGCCTGCGTCGACCTACTTGGTGACGATGTCACCGGCAAGACACACTAACCTTGACGTGCGCCGAAGGCGCGAAGCTTAGAGCTTGATCCGCTTAAGGCTGATCCTCTTCAGTCCTGTGTTCGCTGCTCGCAACGATCCCTCTCTCATGAAGGCTGGGTCCCGGCGAGCGCGTGGCTGCGGGGCTCGCAGAGGGTCTCGGGGGGATTCAGAGTACGAAGCCGCGCGCGCAGTGCCCAATTGTTGGGGGCTCCGGAGGGTGCGCCTGAGCGCCGTAGCCCCCCGGGCCCTGCAGCCACGCGCCCGCCATGCGCCCTCTTCTCGGCCGAAGCTGGCTCAACCTGTTACTTCGCCGTCTTTGACGCACACAAGCACGCGCCGCGCGCGCTTGGCTATTGACTGTCTCAGAGCGCCACATCAAGTCCACTTCCCGCTGCGGCTTGTGCGGTGGCCGCGAATGCCAAGCGTCAAAGAGCGCACCGCTGCTCCTCGGCAAATTGGCTAGCTGCCAACGCACTCCGTAGCTCAGACGTGAACTGCTTTTCGGCCTTCGATCACGGTATCAGCGCCGCGCTTGGCAGCGGGTGCGGCCTTGGCCGGCTTTTCGGAGCGTCGATTGCGCTCAGCGAGCGCCGCCGCAACGAAACGTGCAAATAGCGGGTGTACAGCATGCGGCCGACTCTTGAACTCGGGATGAAACTGACAGCCAACAAAGAAAGCGTGGCCGGGAAGCTCAACCAGCTCAACAAGGGAACCGTCGGGAGAAAGACCACTCAAAGACAGACCGCCAGCCTCAAGCTGCGGTCGGTAAGCGTTGTTGACCTCGAAGCGGTGGCGGTGCCTTTCGGAGATATCGCGAACGCCGTAGATATCCGCAGCGAGTGAGTTGGGATCGAGCGAGCAGGGGTATGCTCCGAGGCGCATTGTTGCACCTTTGCTCGAAACGTCCTTCTGCGACTCCATCAGGTGAATCACTGGATGCTTACTCGCGGCACTGAACTCTACGGAGCTTGCGCCGTCGAGCCCACATACGTGGCGTGCAAACTCAACCACAGCGAGTTGCATGCCGAGGCAAATCCCGAAGAAGGGAAGACCGGACTCTCGTGCCTGCCGTATTGCATCAATTTTCCCCTCTGTTCCGCGGTCTCCGAAGCCTCCGGGAACCAGCAGCGCATGCTTATCCGCCAGACTCGCCTTGATAGCCTCCGCATCACTTGCTTCTGCATCGATATACTCGAGCACGACCCCGGTGCTGTTGGCGATGCCTGCATGGACAAGCGCTTCGTGTAGCGACTTGTAAGAATCCTTCAGATGCACATATTTGCCCACGATAGCGATTTTCACCTCGCCATGGCCGGGCTGCTTGAGCGCTGCTACGGTGCGTTCCCAGGCAGAAAGATCGGGCTGCCGTGACCATATATTGAGCTTTTCCGCAAGGATTTGGTCGAGTCCCTCACGGTGCAGCACCAGAGGCAGCTCGTAGATGACTTCGATGTCCGGCGCCGAAATAACGGCACGTTCGGCAACGTTGCAAAAGTGCGCAATTTTTTGCTTAAACTCTTGAGGTAAGGTTTTGTCGACTCTGCAGATCAGCACGTCTGGCTGGATACCAAGACCGAGAAGCTCCTTCACAGAGTGCTGGGTGGGCTTAGTCTTGAGTTCACCCGCCGCAGCAATGTAAGGAACGAGGGTCACATGGACTGAAGTCGTATTCTGCGGCCCTAGCTCCACACGCAACTGACGCACGGCTTCCAAATAGGGTAACGACTCAATGTCGCCCACCGTGCCACCGACCTCGACGATAGCCACGTCGGCACCTAACGCGCCCCGCAAAACGCGGGCCTTGATTTCGTCAGTAACGTGAGGAATCACCTGTATGGTCGCACCTAGGTACTCGCCGCGGCGCTCTCGAGAGATGACAGCATCATAGACGCGCCCTGTGGTGAAATTGTGATTTCGCGTCATCGTCGATGACGTGAAGCGTTCGTAGTGACCGAGGTCGAGGTCGGTCTCTGCGCCGTCATCGGTGACAAATACTTCTCCGTGCTGGTAGGGCGACATCGTACCCGGGTCGACGTTAATGTACGGATCGAGCTTGAGGTTGGTCACCGACAGACCGCGGGCTTCGAGCAGAGCCCCCATAGAAGCGGCAGCAAGACCCTTGCCTATCGAAGAAACCACGCCACCAGTGACGAAAATAAACTTGGTGTGACCGTCCGTCATGGCCCAGGCCATACCGCCGCAGGAGACGTGACGCCAGAGCATCGATGGCCGCGTATGCAGCTGGCCGGCGATGTGGCCAAAAAGCTTCTGGCGAGACGCGTAGAAAATAGCCGCGGCATGGTTTATGTCACTCCCGCCGATGACGCTACGTTCGCGGTCATGTCGGCCAACGCGCGGCAATGCAATGCTTACTACGGCTAGCAACCTGGGCGCACCGGGCATACTCAGCTAGGTTGGTCGGGCGTGCTGTCGCATTTCGCCTCGCTCTCTTCAGGATCGTTTCCGGCTGAAAAACTTATGACCTACACGGTACTTGCGCGGCGCTACCGTCCGCAAACCTTCTCAGATCTACTAGGACAAGAGTCGGTGGTTCGCGCGCTGCAAAACGGCCTCACCGAAGGCAGGATCGCTCACGCCTTCTTATTCACCGGCGCTCGAGGCGTCGGCAAAACGAGCGCGGCGCGCTTGCTCGCCAAAGCCCTGAACTGCGAGCAGGGACCTGCCGCGGAACCGTGCAACGTGTGCGACGCCTGCACCGCGATTGCGCGCGGACAAGATGTCGACGTGTTTGAGATAGACGGTGCTTCCAATAACAGCGTGGAAGACGTCCGACGCCTCCAGGATGGCTTGCCCTTCAGGCCGTCGCACCGGCGCTTTAAGGTCTACATTGTTGACGAAGTCCACATGCTCTCGAGCGGAGCCTTCAACGCGTTTCTCAAGACGCTCGAAGAGCCACCCGACCACGTTAAATTTATCTTCGCGACAACTGAGATTCACAAAGTGCCAATTACGGTGCGGTCGCGCTGCCAGCGCTACGACTTTCGGCTCATCGACCGAGACGTCATCGCCGAGCGTCTCGCTGCCGTACTGACAACCGAATCAATTGCGTTCGAAAAAGAAGCCTGTCAGCGGATTGCCCACGAGGCGGCAGGCTCGCTCCGCGATGCGCTAACGCTACTTGACCAGGTGCGGGCTTTCACACCCGAGAATCTCAGCGCAGGCGCGGTTGACCTTGCACTGGGTCTAGCGCCGCGCGCCGCGCTCCAGGAAGCTTTGCGGGGCCTTGCTGCGCACGACCCAGCGCGCGTCCTCGGAGCGCTTGAGCAGGCCGAGGTGAGCGGCGCACCAACCACCGTTTTCCTGCGTCAGCTCCTTGAAGCGTTACGTGACCTCGCGCTGGGTGCGTCCCTTGGCGCCGCGGATGGGCGCCCCACAATGCTGACGGTGGCGGAAGTCACCGAGCTTTTGCCTCACTTCGAGCCCTCCGCAAGCCTCGACCTTCAAAGACTCTTTGCGCTTCTCTCCGCCGGCTTCGACCGGCTCAGCCACAGTCGCTTTCCCAAGCTAAATCTCGAGCTCACTTTGCTCCGGGCTAGCGAACGTACCCACCTCGGCGCAATCTCAACACTGATCGAGCGTGTTGCGGCACTAGAGACGGCGCTAACAACCGGCGACACACCCGGCGCCGCGAATAAGCGCGGATCCGATCGAACGGGAAGCGCTCCTTACGCAAAGCAGGTCTCGCAAAGTGAGCAAAGCGGATCTGCCCCCCCCTTCGCAGAATCCGCAAAAGGCGACCATCTTCGGGCGTCAGCGAAGGTCCACGCGCCGTCTACTGCTAGGGATGAAGCCAAGTCTTTGGTTGCGTCAGTGCCCGCCAGCCACTCCGAACAGGTCGACACCGTGCCCGAGCGCGTTCCGCCAAAACACAGTGCCTCCGCTCCGCAATCGGGTGCGATGAGGCAGGTCGAGGCGATGCCCGCAAGCACACCGTCGGGTGCGCTTGAACACGCCCAAGCATCAAGCGCTGCGCAAGCCACGCGACTCACCCTGTCCAAGGCGACCCAAGCCACACCTGTTGCCCAAGCAGATGGAATCAGCGACCGCCCAGCCCCGGCGCAACAAGCGCCCTCTACTGCAAAGGCGACGCCGGCGTTGTGGGAGCGTTTGCTCGAATCGCTGCGTGTCACGCGGCCGGCGCTGGCAGCCGTACTTGAGCACGCTATTCCTGAGCAGATAGAAAAGCACGCCGTCTCTCTGCGCTTCGCCGATGGATCTTTTTTCGCCGAACAAGCTCGCGCGAAATCAGCACAGACCGACCTAGGCATCGCGCTGGAGCCACTGCTGGGGGGGCGGCCGCGCATCGATATTGTAACGGGAGCCACGCCCGCCGGACAGAAAACTTACGTGGAAGCACGCGAGGCTTACTTAAGTGAGGCGCGAACTCAGCTAGAATCACAGGCGTTAAGTCACCCCACCGTTCAAGCAGCCTTGAGCGCCTTCCCCGAGGCGCGTTCGCGGGCCCGCATACGCATCGACGAGTCGGCACTCTCGCAAGCTGCTATCGCCGTGCGCGAGGCCGCCAACTCGGATCCCGGCGCCCTCGCCTCGCCCACTTCGGGCACAGTACGAAAAAACGGTAATGGGGAAACCAACGCGTCAAGCCTCGGCGATCTTGCTTCCAACGTCGAGCATCGTGGACAACACGCGGGAGCGTACCAGCCGTGAAGGTGCGCGCACTGGACGAGCTCATCAATCTCTTTGGTCACCTGCCGGGGGTGGGCGACCGCACGGCAACGCGTTACGCGTTTCACGTACTCAGCCAGCCTCGAGAGCTAGCGACCCAACTAGCCGGGGCATTGGCAGGTCTGCACGACCGCATTCGCCTGTGTGAACAATGCGGCAACTACACGGAAGAGTCACTCTGCAGCATTTGCAGTGATCCTCGGCGGGACGCACGCACACTCTGCATCGTGGCCCGCGTTCAGGATGTGGTCGCTATCGAGAGGGGTGGCTACTTTCGAGGTCGCTACATGGTCCTGCATCAGCTCATCGCGCCGCTGGACGGCGTGGGGCCGGAAACAATGCCCGTCGCAGCGCTCAGGGAGCGTATCGAAACCGAAGCAATCGAAGAGGTAATCCTCGCGACGCCGCTTAGTGTGGATGGAGAAGCGACAGCCCTCTATCTGGCAGAAGTTCTGCATTCGCCGAGCCTAAAGATGACACGCATCGCGAGCGGTATCCCCCAGGGTGGCGAACTTGAATACACCGATCACGTGACGCTGGAGCACGCGCTCAACGCGCGGCGGCGGTTAAGCCTATGACCGAGCGCGCAACCTCGCCGTACCCTTCCGGCAGCTTCGGTGGCTTGATGCGCGCTTACGCTCAATCTTTCTCGCATAGGAAGTCACTTTGGGCCTGCGTTTTCACTTTCCTCGCCCTCATCCTGGTCGCGCCGGACAGGCTCGGCGCGGCCCTCGCACTGCTCTACGTAGCTGTGGTTGCCGCACTGCTTCGCATCGATTCCGGCACGACCTTTCTGCGGGCTCTGCCCGCGAGCATCGGCCTGCGCTGGCTTGCGGCGCTTGCCACCCTACTCGCGCCTGCCTTTATTCCCTTTGGTCGCGCCGGTAGAACCGGTGCGGAAGCGCTCGCCGCCGCGGTGCTCGCGCTTTTCTACGGTGGGGTTCTTCTACGCGGTGGCGAGCGCCTGGCCCAGCTTGCGGCGCGCTTCGGTCTCGACGCTCTGCCAGGTGAGCAACAGCGCATTGAAGCGGAACGACGCGCAGGCACTCTTGGAACCCAGGGCGCCCGCAGCGCTCAAGACGAGGTGCGGGCAGGGCTTGGAGTACTCGGGACCACTGACGGGCTCGTCGCGCTGCTCCGCATCGAGTTTGCGGCGTTCGTTGTGGTTTTGCTAGCCGCTTTCGCGGCGAGCGTGGCTTTCAGCGGAATCGGACTTGCGCCTGCGCTGTCTCAACATGGCCGCTTTGCGCTGGTCCTGCTCTTGCCAACCTGTTTCCTCGCCGTTCGACTTCTCGACGAAGGCGTTCGACTCAGTCTTGGCACACGTGTACCCGTCAGCTACGGCGCGCTGTGTGCTGTGCTCGTGGTACTCGGTGTAACCGCGTCACTTGCATCACCCGTTGCTTCTCTACCTTTGCTTGCCTTGCTCACGGCGGAAGGATTCGAATGGCGTCAACGCATGCGCAGGCAAGTTCAGGCACTCAACCCCAAGGCCGGTGTGACGACCGCCGAACCTACCGACATGCTTTTGGGACCCAAAGCGCCTCACCGCTTCGCGCTGCCGGTTACCGTCGGCTCAGCATTGCGTGACCGCTTAGAAGCCAGCCTACCCAACCTTCCCTTGGACGTTGAACTCACATTAGCTCGCCCACCTGACGCAAACTCGGCCGTAGTTAAGCTGCCCGACGCACGCGGCACCTTCGACGCACTCGCGTGGGCTGCCGCACGAGGCGTGACGCTAAGCCCGCACTTGCTACCGGTTACGGACTCCCCACCTGGTGTAGCCGCCTACTCTAAGCTGAACCTGCCAGAACGTGATGCTTGGCCAAAAGCCGTGTTGGACGCGGCGCTGCGTCAGGTCGGCGCGGAACTTCTTCGCTTTGAAACCACAATTGCGGCACTTGAGCACTATCGAAACGACAAGCCCGAAGAGGTCCGTCGACGGCTCGAACAGAGCGCAATCGTCGAACGTTTGTGGCGATTGCAACGCGAACTTGCGGCGCAGGGACTCCTGCCGACTATCCCGCGGCTCATCGATTGTTGGCTGCACTATTTCCCGGGCCTTGAAGATGGAAAATCCGATGAACTGGCTTCCGCGCTCGCCTTCAATGAGCTTCGGGAGCAACGGTCCGCGCTAAAACCTTCAGGCGCCCCGGCAGCGGATGTTTCGGTGGATGCGCCGTGGCGGGTCTTGCTCTTGGACCCCTTAATCGAGAGCGAAGTGCAGAACAAGACGTCGCTTGGCCCGGTGCTCAAGCAAGACATACGTAAGGCATTCCTCGCGGCACTCAAAGGCTGGGCGCAGCCCGAGACGGTGGTGGTACTTACTGGGACTCAGGCACGCAAACCTCTCGCAACGCTCTTTCATCGCGCGCACGCTGGCACCCTCACCCTCGACCAGTCGCACCTACCAACCAGTCTGCGCATCAAGCGCACAGGCTTCATCGCACCAAGCTGAAAGCGCACGTCGAGACACTCAATACGGGGAAGGAATAGATTGAGCCCGGCGGCGGCCGGG
>SLQV01000072.1 GCA_007131285.1 Myxococcales bacterium | reverse complement strand
GAGCTCCTTATTGGTCGCATCACCGCAGAGAACGGTCACTTTGTTGTGGAGTTCGGCGGCCAGGCGCTCGGCACGTTCACGATCGCGTTCGATGAGCATCACTTCGACGCCCGCCGCGACGAGTGCTCGTGCAAGCCCCCGGCCGATGACGCCGCCGCCCACAATGGCTACCCGGCGTGCTTCCCGGTGCGCAGAGAAGAGGTCTTCCGCCGCCAGTAAGTCATTGGGGCTGCCGAGCAGATACGCGCGGTCGCCGGGTAGCAGGACATCGGCCCCTCCGGGGACAAAGAGCGTGCCCTCGCGCACCACGGCAACAAGCTTCGTATCACGGGGCAAGCCCAACTTGCCCATGGCTTTGTTGACAAGTCGGCTCTGTTCGCCGAGGCCGATTTGCACAAGCTCGACGCGCTGCTGCGCGAGGTCGATGACATCTAGGGCGCCGTGGGAGCGGGCGATGCGCGCGAGTTCCTGCACTGCCAGCACGCGTGGATTGACGACAACATCTACGCCGAGCACGTCGTAGCGCACGCCTTCAGTCCAGCGGGCCCAGTTGTCTCCCTGGGTGCGCGCGACGACACGTTTGGCCCCGAGCTGTTTGGCTTGTAGGGCGGCGATAAGGTTGATTTCGTCGTTGTTCGTGACCGCGACAAAGAGTCCGGCGCGGTCTGCGCCCGCGCGCTTGAGGACATCAAGGGAGGCGCCGTAGCCCACCGTGGACAGGACATCGTAATGGCTTTCGGCGTACTCGACGGCCGCCGGGCTGGAATCGACGGCCACCACATCGTGACCCTCGCCCTCAAGCACACCCAAGAGATGCCGCCCTACCTCACCTAAGCCGACTATAACAATGTGCACGCTTGATTCCTCAATCCACCGAAAGAGGAGCCTGCTTGCGGCAGCGCCTCATTTGTCGAGAGCATAAATAGAGCGTCGCTATTCAAGGTGTCACCTGGCTGCCGGAATGGTCATGCTGGTCGAACGTGGATCGCTCTTGATTTCGCCCACATCGACGAGAAAGGTACGCAAAATGCGCGGCGCAACCAAGTTATGCGCCACCAGTGATGCGAGCACCGTCGTGTAGGCGACATCCACTAGGGGCCCGGAGTATACCAGCTTGAACGAAACCGCCATGGCGACGGTTACTTCGCCGTGGCCGAGCAAGCCTAGATAGATGCGCGTAAGGCCCGCATTGCCGATAGACGAGAGGCCTCCGGCGACGAGTTTGCCCGCGAAGCGAAAGGCGATGAAGGCGGCAATGGCGTAGAGGGTGATGACGACGGGCGGCGGTGTCCAGAGCGCGCCCGCGAGAACCATCAACACGAGATCCATCGGCTTTTCCGTATTCTCCAATGTGGTGCGAATGCGGGCGCCGCTTTGCGCGGTGTTGACCAGCGTTACACCGAGGGTGAGGTTGACGAAAAGTGGAGAGAGCTCGAGAATATAGGCGGCACCAGAGGCGAAGGTGATCACGCCGACAAGCGCCAAAAAGCGGTTGTTTTCGTTCTCATCGCCGCCGAGGAACGGCCGAAAGAGAAAGCCCAGAAGCGCGCCAAGCAGCACGGAGACGACCGCCCATTCGGTGGGACGCAGCTCCAGGCCCGATTTGCTCCCATCGTGGTGGTAGACGCAGAAAAGCATGCCGAAGACAAAGACGGCGAAGAGATCCGATAGACGCGACGCGCGCCGCAAAAGAGCGCCGTTGTTGCCGATTGTCTTGTAGCGGCTTTCGAGCAGATCAACGGGGCCCGTTGCGCCTGCTGCGGCCGCGCAGGCAAGAAAGCCCAGGGTCGCCGCCGTGGTCGTAACCTCTGCATCTAGGCCGCGTAGGAAGCCTGCTCGCCAAAAGAGAGCGCCGCCCAGCGCCACAATGCCGCCACCGAATATGCCGTGCAGCACGGCGATGCGGCCGGCGCCGGAAGGCGCTTGGCCTAGGCGCCGAAAGTCGAGCTCCATGCCACGCAGTAAACCAATCCAGCCGGCGGCAAGCGCCACCATCGGCATGAGCGAAGTCAGCGCATTGAGGGCAGGTATTTGCGGTACCACTGGCCCCAGGAGCACGCCTAGAAGTAGGTATTCGACGCCGGTCAGCACCAAGAAGCGCTTTTGTAAGCGTCCCACGACCAAGTGGGCAGCCAAGTAGAGCAGCGCAACACCCAAGATGAGCACCACGACGAGCGACAGATCATCGACGCTTGCGCCGGCGCCTGCCGCGCGGGCCCGCCCCGGGGCCACAGCGGCGCCCATGGTCCACGCCGCAGCGCCTGCTGCCAGCGCGAACAACGCGCTGGTCAGGCCGCACCCCTTCATTCGTGGATGTTTTTGCACTTTGCTGGCATTTCCCGAAGGCGCGCCCGACCGCTTGCTGCAGGTTGGCCGTAGTGCTGCCCCACTCACCCCGCGCAGTCTGCCCCATCACCACGCTTTCGCGCAATGTTACGGCAGCGGTTCCGTCCTGAGTCGCGCGGCCTCCACCACGGCGCTCACCGAGCTTGCCAGCATTTCCAATGGTTTTTGAGCGGCCAATCTTAAGTCATCGCGCCCTTCCTCCAGGCGTGCCATGCCGCATGCGCGGCCGCGCCTGCGTACAGCGGGGTATTGGCTGAGCCATCCCCAGGGTGAGCCTGGGGGACGAAAGCCGCGGGGAAATGGGCCTTCCGAGCGCGGACCCACCCACCCCACCATACTTACTCCAGGCCCATTTCCCCGCGGCTTTCTGCGTCTCGAGTTAATGAGGGGATCGCTCAGGGGTATTGGGCTGGCCTAAATCGCCTTTTGGCTTCAGATCAGCTCGGGTGAGCGGTCTTGAACTCAAAGCGCCTAAGCCCGACTGGCTAAGGGTTAAGCTGGCCGGCGGTGAGCGCTACGCCGGCCTGAAGCAGCAGTTTCGCGAGCTTGGCCTGGCGACGGTCTGCGAGGAAGCACATTGCCCAAATATCGGTGAATGCTGGAGTGAAGGCACGGCCACCATCATGATCCTCGGTGACGTGTGCACCCGCGGCTGCCGCTTCTGTGCCGTCAAAAGCGGCAATCCCAAGGGCGTTACCGACACCGCCGAGCCGATTAATACCGCGAAGGCACTCGCCGCCATGGACCTTGCCTACGTGGTGCTCACCATGGTGGACCGCGACGATATTCCAGACGGTGGCGCGGCACATGTCGCCGAAACCGTCTCCGAAATCCACGCACGGTGTCCGGATATGCTCGTCGAGACGCTGCTCGGGGACTTTCAGGGCAACCTCGACGATGTGGCAACGGTCATCCGCGACGGTCGGCCGGATGTCTTCGCCCACAACGTAGAGGTTGTGCCGCGGCTGCAGCGGCGTATCCGCGACGCGCGCTGCTCGTGGGATCGCTCCATCGCGGTGCTCGAGGGCGCAAAAGAAGCGGGCGCAGCGGTGACCAAATCCTCCATCATGGTGGGTATCGGCGAGACCGAAGAGGAAGTCTACGACGCGCTCGAAGCCCTTCGGGATGCCGATGTGGATGTCGTGACCCTCGGCCAGTATCTGCGGCCGAGCAAAAAGTACGCGCCCGTGGACCGTTACGTAGAGCCCGTCGAGTTCGACCGCTACAAAGAGGCGGGGTTGGCCATGGGTTTTCGCTTCGTTGCTGCTGGCCCCCTAGTACGCTCCAGCTACCGCGCCGCCGAAGCCTTCATGACCGGCATGCTCCGCCGCAGCACGCCGCCCGGGCAGGCTGATACCGGTCGCCCGCGCCCGAGCTCGACGCCGGATCTCACGCCGCCCGCCATGGACCGCTACGGCAAAAAGCACCTCGCCGTACTCCGCTGAGGGCGTTGCAGCTTCTCGGTGAAGCGTTGCTGTCATGAACGCGGGAGCAGAAGCGAGGCGCGAAT
>SLQV01000002.1 GCA_007131285.1 Myxococcales bacterium | reverse complement strand
CCGGCTTACGTCCTCGCCAAAAATCCTCACGAACCCCAAGTTCGCTGCGGTTTTTGGCTGTGGGCGCGCTCGCCTCAGACCCTCAACCGAACACGCAGCTCGCTTAACCGATCACGCGTGGTTTAAGGCCAGACGTCTAGATTCCGCATCAACGTTAAGGACCAGAGCTGGCGACGCGGGGCCCATGGTTCACGTTAGGGGATACCCTTGAAGAGTCGCCCATCTTTGGCACCGATGGACCACGCAGTGCAGAGCTCACGTTGCTGCCGCGCCTCAAACCACGCTCTCCCACTCGCGTCTTCGGTATCAACGACTACCCAATAACGACCGGTACGCGCAGCGACTGCGGCACGCACCGCTTCCGCCGAGACAGAGATGAGGCGCGCGGCAAGGCCGTCACTCGCGCCCGATCCCAGATTCCACACATCAAGGTCGATATGCTCGCGCAGCCGCTCGCTAGCGGTTTCGCCGACGCCCCGCTGCTGCAACGCCAGCACATGTTTTGCACGCTTTAGCTCGGCTGGGGACGGCCCCTCAGCAGCAAAACGTCCGACGACATCGAGCATGACCGCCATCGTAGCGCCTACATCTTCGCTACGCGGCGCGGCCCAAAGCGTCAGCTGCTCGCCACGATCGTGGAAATCGAGGGAGGCATGGGTTGCGTACGCAAGACCGTGCTCCGACCTTAGGGCGCGTACTAGACGCGACGCGAAGGATCCGCCAAGAACGTGATGCGCCAGAAGTAAAGCCAGCGGATCTGTCTGTCGACTACGCGGCGCGCTCAAAGCAAGCAATACGCCCGCGGGCCCTTGCGCGGACCGCATAACCAATGCGCAACCGTCCTTGCGCAGGGGCAGGCGGCTGCCTCGGCTACGTGCGGCGAGCGCGCAACCACCGTTCACCCTCCCACTGGTGACTCGCCCCGGACGAAGATGCGTGAAGCAGCTACCGACATGAAGCGCGACTTCTGCGAGCGAATGCGGCCCCGCGACGCCGAGCACCAGATTCGAGCCTACGAGGGTACGGCGCTGAAACGCATTGAGACTGGCGGGCGTCAGATGCGCAAGATCGGGGGGAATCGGCGGCCATACCGACGCAGAGTCAGGTACCGCAAGCAGCAGCCGCGCAAGCTCTTCATCGCCGAGGTGCCCTGGCATTAGCTCACGCCCAACGGCTGCGCGCGCCCGCTTAAGGCCGGAAACACTTCGATAACAAGTGAGACCTTGTCCTAGCGCCGAAAGAAAAGCCGGAAGCTGTACAGAAGGCAACGTTGCGACAAGGCGCGCTACCTGCCCCTGAACCTCCCGCCTCAGCGCCACCCCGCGCTCCGCTAAACCGGCAACGGGATTCCGGGACCCCGAAGTATAGCAAGACGGTATACTTCCAAGTATTTGCGATATTAGCAACCAAGTGGCGCCAAACTCCGCGGCGCTCTCATCCTCCAGACTGCGCCGTAGGGCGAGTTCGACCGTAGTAAAGTGAGCGGAAGTGTCCTGCTCCACGATCACCGTCATTCCTGTCGATGACCGAAAGCGCGTTTGACCCTGACGCTGGAGCGCGCCCTCCCAGCCTGGAAACGCTGCGAGGCGCGCAAACGCCGGTGGACTTGGGTCACTCATGCGGCGTTCTCACTACGGTGGCGATCAGTTTCGGCTACCTTCCGGGGACGCGCTTTCGCGGCCCGCGGGAGCTCAGGCTTCAGGTTTGCGCTCGGCGAGGCGTGCACCGCGGTGCGACCCGACGTCTTAAGGTAGCGCTCCGCAGCCCCATTGAGCGACGCAAGCGTCTCTCGAGGATAGCCCGCAAGCTTTTCATTGAGCCCAGCAAACGAGCCGAAGAGCGTGGCACTGAAGCCGAGCTCAGTGGCTCGACCATGCGCGCTTTCGAGCGAGACCTGCGCGCGCAGCGCGACCTGCAGACGGGCGCGCTCCAGATCAGTCTCGTTCAGTTTTCGCGCGGCGCGGATAAGCTCCGCCTGTAGCGCCACTTCCGGCAAAAGCCGCTGTTTAAACGGGCGCTGAAAAGACACAAATACTTCAAGCAGCCCCGCATGGGCAAAGGGTGTCAGTTCAACAGAGAACTGAATACAGGAACCCAGCACAGCGCTCAAAGCCTCCGGCAAAGCGCGAGCACCCTCTCCAGAGAGCGCTTCTGTCAACAGCGCGAGGGCTGGCCAGTCGGGATGCGTCACAGGTGGGCATTTCCAGCCCACAGAAAGCGCGCTGTATCTGCCGGGATATGCAACGGAAAGGTGGCGTGCGCGCCGCTGCTTAGCCTCAGGATTGTTTGCGTGCGGGGCGCGTTTAAGCACGCCAGGAGCACTGGCCTGAGCCCTGGGAAGCTGGCCGAATGAGTCCAAGATTTCAGCCATGACCTTCGCATCACCGCAGTGACCTGCCAGGATCAGGCACAGACGATCTGCGCGATAATGCTCGGCAAAAAATGCGCGACAGTGCGCAGCGGTGAGGCCGCGAATCGCCTGCGCAGTACCAACGGTGGGAAAGCGGTACGGGTGGCGACGAAACGCCTGCATGTAGAGCGTTTCACTCACCCACGCTTCGAGGTCTCCCTCCACCCGCTGCAAACGCTCTGCTTCAACCACCCGCTTTTCTCGGGAAAAGGATGGTTCACTAACCGTAAGCGCAGCGAAACGGCTGGCCTCGAGCCTAAGCGCCTGCCGCCGCCCAGACGCGGGGACACTCAGATGGAAATGCGTCCAATCGGTCCATGTCGTTGCATTGGATTCCCCACCAAGCGTGTCCACAGCGATGTCGTAATCCTCCTCGCCGGGCGTATTGAGGTAGGTCAGATGTTCGACCAGGTGCGCAAGCCCTGATAGGCGCGCCGGATCGCAGCCGGATCCCGCCGGCACCCAAGTCTGAATGCTCACCACGGGAGAGTGCGCCTGTGGCGCTAGAATCACCCGCAAACCGTTCGCTAGCGCAAACTCTCGCACTTCAAGCCCTACACCCAAAAACGCGTGACTTAAGGGGCTGGATTGCGAACGCAAAGCGCTGCGGTGCGGACGGCTCGCCATCGATTTTATAGGGTCGCGAGCCTCGACGCGTGAGTCAAGACATATTCCTTAAAAGCAGCACGTTCACATCAATAACGGAATGAAAGCATCACGGTGCCCCGTCGAGCACGGCACACACGCGCTGCCTGCCGGAGCCAACTTCGTATAGGCACGGAAGCGCCTTGACCGAGACGTTGAGTCGTGGCTAAAGCGCCGCCATGGTTCGGGTACGTTTTGCTCCGTCGCCGACGGGCTACCTCCACTTAGGCGGAGCGCGAACGGCGCTATTCTCTTGGCTGTGGGCGCGCTCCCAGGGCGGCCGCTTCGTGCTGCGCATCGAAGACACCGATCGAGCTCGCCACGACGAAGCGAGTGCGGAGGCGATCCTCGAATCACTGCGCTGGCTCGGCCTTGACTGGGATGAGGGCCCCGAGGTCGGCGGCGATTTTGGCCCCTATTTCCAGAGTGAACGTCAAGCCATTTACCGGCAATTTGCCGAGCAATTAGTGGCCCGTGGCGTGGCTTACCGCTGCTACGCTACCGCCGAAGAATTGAAGGCGGCTCGGGATGCACATACGGCGAGTGGCTCGAAGGCGCCCTTCAAATACCCCGGTATTTGGCGCGATCGCACAGACTGGCCCGAGCATCAACCCTACGCTATCCGTCTCAAGGTTGACGAGCGCGGACAAACCGGCTGGAACGATCTGGTCAAGGGACGCATCGATATACCCAATCAGACGCAGCAAGACTTCATCCTGCTGCGCTCGGACGGTCTGCCCCTCTACAACTTTGGCTGCGTGGTCGATGACCTTTCGATGAAAATCGATATCGTGACCCGCGGAGATGACCACGTCATAAATACGCCGCCCCAGCTGCTCATTTATGAAGCTTTGGGCCACGAGCCGCCGCGCTTCGCCCACGTGCCCATGATTCTCAGCCAGAGCGGGGAAAAGTTGTCGAAGCGGCACGCAGCCGTCAGCGTTCTTGAGTATCGGGATGCAGGCTACCTTCCAGAAGCCGTCCTTAACTACCTGGCGCGGCTTGGTTGGTCCCATGGAGACCAAGAGATCTTTTCCAAAGAGGAACTCATTCGCCTCTTCGCCTGGGAGAACGTGGGCACTTCGGCGGCTCGCTATGACGCCAAGAAGTTCCTTCATGTTCAGGCGACCCATCTTCGGCGACAAAGCCCACAACGGCTTGCCGAGCTGGTTCGCGCCGCCATCCGCTCCGATGAGGCCGTCGATGCGCGTTGGCTGGCGGACAACGTCACGCTCGACAAAGCCATCGCTACGGCCACTTCGCGCGCAACGACGCTCGAAGAGGTGGCCAATACGATACGCTATGCGCTGCTGCCGAGGCCCCACTATGATTCCAGCGCGGTTGCCAAGTTTCTCTCCGAGGCGGCCTGTGCCTTGCTGGTAGAGTTCGCGGCACTACTCGAAAGCCTACCGACTTGGGAGCTTGGTGCCCTCGAGACCGCTACCCAAGACTGGCTAGACGCACGCAACCTTTCGATGAAGGCGCTCGCGCAGCCCGCGCGCGTGGCACTTACCGGTCAAAGCAAAAACGCAGGCCTCTTTGAAATTCTCGATGTTCTTGGCCTCGAACGCAGCTGCGACCGCCTTCGATCAGCAGCACAGGCTCTGCGCTCCGGTGCAGAAGAGGCTCCGTTGTGACGCGCCTGCGTGCAGGACTTGCAACGCTGCACCCTAGGGTGTTTTTTCTCGAGTCTTGGAGGGAAATCGATGCACGGAGAACGCCACCCAACCCAAGCGGGACAGCGCGCTTCGACTACCGACCGCTGGTCGTGCTGTGTGTTGGCGCAGTATCGCTCACGTTGATGGAGTATTTCGGTCACTCTCGGGCGTTTCGGCAGTTGCTCGAAACACTCGCTGGCGACGGCAGCGCCTATGATTCCGCGGTGGGTAATGCTGGGGTTGGCACCGGCGGGTGGAGCCTCGCATCTTTCGCAGAGAGCCTGCGCCGACACCCCTTCCTGCGCTTTTTCGACTACGTCTGGTGGAGTGGCTGGCGCGTCTTCGGCTACTTCCTTATTCCCGTTATCTCCCTGAAACTCATGGGCGAACGGATTCGCGACTACGGTCTCTCGTTTCAGGGGCTAGGCGCGTACGCACCCTTCTATGCCCTGGCCTACGTTGTGGTTCTAGTGCTGGTCGTAGTCGTCAGCTACTCGCCGGAGTTCTCCGGCTACTACCCCTTCTACAAGAACGCCTCGCGCTCTTGGGCCGAGTTTGCGGGCTGGGAACTCCTCTATGCGGCACAGTTCTTTTCTTTGGAGTTTTTCTTTCGGGGCTACTGGCTACACGCATGCGAACGCAGTCTTGGCTCCGGCGCTATCTTCGCAATGGTTGTTCCTTACTGCATGATTCACTTCGGCAAGCCTTGGCTCGAAGCACTGGGGGCCATCATCGCAGGGATCGTGCTTGGCACGCTTGCGCTGCGCACCCGCTCCATCTGGAGCGGTTTCTTTATACACGTAGCCGTTGCGGTTAGCATGGATGTCGCCGCACTCTTGCAGACTCGAGGACTCCCGTCGCAGCTCTGGCCGCCAGTGTAGGTGCGCGCCTAGCCACCTCCCTGGATTGACGGCGAGAGGGAACGGACCACAATGTCGCGCCCGAACACAGAGCGGCGTTGAGCTTCGGCTCGCTCATCCCGCCGTTGGGGCTGTAACCATAGAATCCGTGCACGCCAAGAAACCGTACCGACTCACAGAAAACGCACCTCATGCTGAGCGAACTTGACCTAACGCTGACCTTCAAGGCCACCACACTCGTCCTCTACTTCTTGGCGATAGGCGTGCTAGCCGTGTACGGCTTTCACCGAGCCCAGTTGCTTTACCTTTACTGGAAGCACCTCAAGCACGCACGGCCCACGCCTGAGCGCTTCGAGCGTCTGCCCCGGGTGACCGTGCAGCTGCCGATCTTCAACGAGTACTACGTTGTGGAGCGTCTGCTCCGTAGCGTCACAGCCCTAGACTACCCGCGTCACTTGTTGGATATCCAAATCCTAGATGACTCGACCGACGACACGCGAGAACTTGCCGCAACCTGGGCGCGACGTCTGCAAGCGGAGGGCGTCGACATCACACATCTGCATCGCGCCGAACGCACCGGCTATAAAGCGGGCGCGCTTGGCGAAGGCACCAAGCAGGCCAAGGGCGAGTTTATTCTCATTCTGGACGCAGACTTTGAGCCGCGCCCTAATCTAATCGGGCAGCTCATTCATTATTTCACCGACCCGAAGGTAGGCATGGTCCAGGGACGCTGGGGTCACATCAATCGGGAGTACTCACTTCTGACGAGGGTTCAGTCCATGATGCTCGATGGACATTTCATCATTGAGCACATCGCCCGCAACCGTTCGGGACGCTTTTTCAACTTCAACGGCACTGCCGGCATGTGGCGAAAATCGACCATCGAGGCCGCAGGCGGCTGGCACCACGACACCGTGGCCGAAGACATGGACCTTTCGATACGCGCGCAGATGTGCGGCTGGGATTTCGTCTACGTACCGCATGCACACGTTCCCGCCGAACTACCCTGTGAGATGACAAGCTTCAAGACCCAACAATACCGCTGGGCCAAGGGCCATGCCCAGATAGCTCGCAAGCTGCTGCCCGTGGTACTTAAGTCGGACTTGCCGCTGAAGATCAAGCTCGAATCGATATTCCATTTAACCAATAACTTCGCTTACTTATTTCTCGTTCTCCTGGCATTACTCCAGCTGCCGAATATGTTGATTCGCTCACAGATGCAGTCGCCGTGGTGGTTACTGCTTGATGTACCGCTTTTTGTGGCTACCTGTGGCTCAATCACGGCGTTTTACGTCGTTGCGCATCGTGCACTCTACCCTGACTACAGGGTGGCCCTGAAGCGGCTGCCCATGACGATGGCCGTTGGCATTGGTCTTTCGATCAACAACTCGAAGGCTGTTCTCGAGGGGCTCTTTAGCCAGAGCAATGTTTTCGTGCGCACACCTAAACACGGCAATCTTATTGCCGACGGTCGCCTCAAGGATAATCGCTACTGCAGACGCCGCGGCAAGCGCTCTTACGTAGAGTTTGCGTTTGCCCTCTACTTTATCTTCACGATGGCCGCAGCGTTGCTGACCGGAAGTTGGCCGAGCATTCCGTTCCTCATCCTCTTCACAGTGGGCTTCGTCTACGTCGGATTTCGCACGCGCTACCCAGGCGCGCTTCGTACGCAGCCGCTGCGCCCCGCCGAGTTACCGGGTCTCCCAGAGCCACCGCACATCTTGCCGCCTCATAAGGAAGCGGCACGGCAAGTCGCCTAACGCCCTTCTCCGCTTGCGCCAGCCTTCGCTGGCCGCACCCGTCGCAGTACGGCTTCCGTAAGGGCAAGCGCCACATAGGCCGCAAAGAGCCAACTTAGGGCGAAGGCCGGATGATAACGGACGGAAAGCCACAGACCTGAAATAAGAATAGCGGAGACCGCGACGAAGGTCCCCATGCTGAAGCGCAGGTCCTTGAATGAGCGAAAACGCACTGACGACACCATGAGCGTGGAGAGCAGCAACACCCCAACCGCGGCCACTACCGCCGACTCAGAAACCTCACGTTCGAGATTATGCGCGGCAACCACCAGGGACACGACCACACCCGCCGCCGCGGGCGTCGGCAAGCCCACGATGTAGGGCGAAACCTTTTTGGGCCGACCACTGGTTTCGTCTGTCGCGAGCACATTGAAGCGGGCCAATCGCGCCGCACTACAGCCCAGATAAATGAACGCGACCATGACGCCAAACGCGCCAAGGTGCTGGAGGACCCATCGATGTAACAATATCGCTGGCGCCACACCGAACGAAATAATGTCGGCGAGAGAATCGATCTGTACGCCAAAAGCGCTCTGGGTCTTGGTCATGCGCGCCACCCGACCGTCTACCGTATCGAGCACCATGCTGAACGAGATCAGAAGCGCCGCACGGTACAGAGCCTCACCTTCGCCCTCGGCCTGACCTGCGAGTAAAATCGCATAAAAGCCGCACAGAATGCTAGAAAACGTGAAGACGTTAGGCAGAACGAAAAGCGCGCGGGAAAGTTCGAGTCGCAAATCTGCAGTCCTTATCCTCAGCAAAGAGAGGAAGTCTATGCTTAATCGCCTCGGGAGCAACGTGCACGCGCGTGGGAGCGCTCGTAACCACGACCTTACCCAGGCCCCGGCACGCACGCGGCGCGCTTAGCCCGAGCGCCCCCCCGGCGCTGTCACTTGGCAGCATTCAAAGCCGGCATCGACACGCGACCCGTTGACGCCGCGACCTAGAACACTGTAGCCTTGGATTTGTGCAGGAAACCTCGCGCAGTCAACGCATCCACGAGCGCTATGAGTGTGATATCGACGCGGAAATCGTGCGAGAGGGCACAGCCATAGCTGCCCAAGTTCGCGACATCAGCCTGGGCGGCGTGCTCTTTGTGTCCGACGTGCCATTCGAGTACGGTGACACCCTTGCAATACGCTTTCAGATACCCGGCCTCAAACGCGTAAGCGAGCTCGAAGCCATCGTGCGCTGGGTCGGCCACGCCGGGACAGGCGTGCAGTTTCTCAAAATCCGCGCCTATGAAGTTTGGGGACTCAACCAGCTTTTCCGCGCGGCACAGGCCGCTTAACTCTCTGAGGCATTCACATTCAGTGAATGTCCACGAACGAGCTGCTTGACCCAAACCGCAGCTCACCTGGCGGCATACCAATGACCTAAACGCTCAACTCGGAGTGCACAGATTCGGCGTGGCTCTCTGGCAACGCAACGCCGAGCCGAGCTGCAAGGCGACTCAAGCGTTCGCTCAGACGTCCGTCGAAACTCGCCGTGCTGCTCGTCAGTCTGAACTCGGTGGCTCGCAGCCCCGCATCAACCTCTACACGCACGTTCACAACGTCGAGCGACGCTTCCGGCCAGACGGTCTCGAGGGAGGCGGCAAGTGCCGGAGAGACCGTAAGTGTCGCGATGTCGGCGCCTTCAAACAGACCGAGCGTCTCCCGAAGCCACTGCAGGAGCAGACGAACCGCCGACGGGGCAATAGGCCCAAGCGCTAAGAGCCTGGCCCCTTCAAGCGCCACGGTAAGCGCTTCAGCCCGACGCGCGTCACGCGCCAGCGTTTCCGCTGCAAGCCGCGCCCGGCGAGCCTGAGCGACCACTCTTTGTGGGGTTGGAAGCAACGAGACGCGCCGCGTCCCTGCGGCATTCGCCGCCTCCGCCGGCACGACCTCTGAGGTTTGCCGCCGCTCCCAGCTATCGGGCACTCCCCCCACGTTAGCCCAAACATAACCACACAACTCAGGCACCGATCAAGCATAAGGCATCCGTTCTCAGACTCCGGGGCCCAAACTGCCGGTGGTCTTGCCGCGCGGAAAGGTGAGCGTGCGCCAGAATGTTCGCTTTGCCTACGTGATCCTCGCGTGGGACGATTCGCTTTTTCCACGAGGTTCAGGCACATACCCTTAGTGATCAGGCGCGGCTCGCTATTTCGCCTCCTGCGTTGGCTGCGAGAGGAGTGCTAGGCTAGCCATGCCATGTGGAGATCTCGCGCACTACGTGCCGCCCGGGGGACTTGGGGTTCCTTGTTTGTTTTCGGCGGCGCTGTCGCGGCGATTGCCCTCGTCGCACGCGGCGGGGGCCCTCCCAATCTAAACCAAAACAGCCTCTTCACGCGTGCCACCGCACGCGCCGAGGTAACGTGTCCGATACCGGCAGAGGTCACCGCGGGCGTTCAGGCTGTGTGGCCCGCCGCAGGCGTGCTCAACGCGCCGCGGAATAGCTGGATACGTATTGAATACGGGGAGGCACTCGATGCTCTACTCTCCGATCCGGCCCCTATCACAGTGACCCACGTACCGTCTTCCGAAGTGCTCGCGGGCCGGATCGAGAGGCAGGGGGACAGTCTATTCTTCGTGCCAGCGCGGCAGCTCGAGTCGATGACTGAATATGCCGTTAGTGCCGTCGATCAAGACGCGAGGTTCACCTTCTCGTTCAGAACCTCGAATCGGAACGACAATAGCAACCCACAACTCGCCCGCGACCTTGAGGTTATTTCTCGCGAGGTTCGTTGTCCTGATTCTAGATTTAGGCTCGATATCACCTTTCCCGTTGCGACGGACGATGGGCCTGCGACCAGCCTCGAATACCTTGTTTTTCTGACACGCGCTTCCGGCTTAAAGCTCCCTGAGCTGCGCGCGCGTGCGCGTGGGTTTGCGGCCGATCAGGTCACACTCGTGATGAACCTGGCGGAACACGAGGCCCGTGATGCAGTCTGCGTGTCTGTTCGCGCCATTGATGGCCGTGGGCGCCTGACGCCACAAGAGTTGAGCACCTGCATCGATCCCGTCACTGAGCGCTACTTCGAAAACGCATGCGCACTGGGACGCGGCGGACTTCCTTGGCCGTGGTGCCTGCTGGCAACCTGCGCGCTCTTGACCAGAAGACGCACCCTCAAGCTCTCAACGCATACTTGAAAGCGGTTGGACTAATACGCTGAAGCGATAGGTTGAGCCTAGCCGGCAGCGGGGTTCGCGTGTGAGGGCGCTAGACCTCCGGGACGCTCAACCACTTTTTTGTATGTTTCGGGCACGCAATGCTAGGCACGTCCGTGACCAATATACCCTAGAGCAAGTACCGCAATTAGAGCTCGCGAATGGCGCGCTAGGGTGCGAGCAGCGGCCGCAGGCACAAGCGATGGCATCTAGGTAGAATTTTCGAAATATGTTGCGTGGCTGAGGTGCCTCAAGGGAAACCCGTCACCTAAAGCGCAGGCCAAAATGTAACGTACTTACGCTTTCCCTGAAGAAGATACGTGTCGATTTGGGTTACACTCGACTTACGGGGATTGGGTCTGGCGAGCATGGGTCGTAGGCGCTTCGCTCGCGCGCTGCGCATGCTTCCTCGCTGATCTGACATTGATTGAAACGCTGTGGTGAAACCTTGACAGATCCGTCATCGATAACGTTGGAGGAGGCTAACGACTCGGGCGTCTCGTCACGCCTTTCGTTGCGCTTCATATCTGGAAAGTACCAAGGCGGGCACTTCCCGCTGCCACAACGCGGCGAGATCTGCATCGGCCGTTCAAGCGAACTCGACATGGTGCTCGTGGAAGACATGGTTTCGCGGCGTCACGCAGCGATTCGTGTCACAGGCGACCGCTTGGAGGTGGAAGACCTGGGCTCGACCAATGGTACGTTCGTCAATGGCGAGCGCGTCCAAAAAGCGAGCTTGAGCGAAGGCGACCGCTTATTGATCGGCACAAGCATCATTCGCATCGTTCGCGGAGCGGGAGCCGCGAGCATGGTCCCGATCGCGGCAGAAGATGATGACGGGAACCCTACGGAATACCGTACCGGCAAGGGCAAAGCGATGAGCGGAAGCGTCAGCGAGGTCCCAATAGCGGACCTGCTTCAGCTTTTTTCCGCCGCGAAAAAAACAGGTACGCTCACAGTTCGCAATGAGGTCGACACAGGCAAGCTCCACATTGTAGATGGGCGCGTCGCATTTGCGACCCTCAATGGCAACGACGATATTGAGCCTGCTAAGAGCGCCTTTCGCATCATCGCGTGGCGCGACGGCTTGTTTGAGATGGGTGGCTTAGAGGAAGATACCTTCCCCAAATCGCTAAATATGTCGACCGAGGCCCTGCTGATGGAAGCGATGCATCAAGCCGATGAGCTCGCGCGCTTGGGGTCGGACATGCCCCCACTGACAGCGCACATCTCGCTCGCAGTTCCGCTAATCCCGAAGCTCAGCCAACTCGATGCAGATAGTCTCAACGTGGTCCAACTAGCTCACAACTATGGGCACGTCGAAACCATACTCAATCGCTCGAACCAGAGCGACCTTGCAACCGCGTCGATCATCGTTGGTCTGCTGCGCCAAAACTACTTTCGCCTCGACTGAAGCGGGCGGGCATTGAGGGCGCTCGGTGCGGAGTCGCCGCGCCAAAGGCCGCAGCGAAAAAGCCCCTGCACGCGTAGGCATGCAGGGGCTAGTTGAAGGCCACGAGCGCGGCTTCACTCACTGAAGCGCTGGCGTGCTCCCCAGAGAAGCCCGCCAGCCTTTAGTGACCTCTCTCAGTAGAAACGGCTGTCAGCGTCTTGGGAGGGTGCTCCACCGAGACCGCCATCCCCAGAGCACCATTCGGTGATGTGGAACTCGACGCGACGGTTCGCTGCGCGACCTTCGCTTGTTTCATTGGATTCGACGGGTCGAGATGGGCCAAAGCCCTCACTTTCCATCATATCTCGGTTCACGCCGTAGCGAATAAGCACGTCAGCCACATTCTTCGCGCGTCGCTCCGAGAGGTTGTAGTTGTACTTCTCGCTTCCCTGGGAATCGGTGTGGCCTTCCACCCGAATCCCGCAGATAACGTCCGAAGATGCCTGAATAGCGTCGGCGACCGCACGCAAGACAGGATTGCTCTTGCTTAGGATACGGTCCTTATCGAAGGCAAAGTAAACCGGCCGGTTAATACGAATTTGTCCGTCTTGCACGCGGACAAGGCCGGGACAGCCGTGCTTGCGCGGGTCTGTGCTTGGCGCGCCAGGCTCGTCGGGACACGCATCCACATCATCAGGCACCATATCGCCGTCACGGTCCGGGATGGGACAACCAGGACGATTCGGGTCCGGACGCGGCCCCATGGGCGTGTCGGGACACATATCTTCGTGGTCGGGAACGCCGTCGCCATCACGGTCAGACGCGGGGCAACCTGGTCGGGTTGGGTCGGGCGTCGGACCGGCGGGCACCGTGGGACACATATCTTGAGTGTCAGGCACCCCGTCGCCGTCAGTGTCCAGCGGCGACATATCAGGGCAGCCTGGGCGGTTCGGATCCGGCCGGTCACCTGCGTGGACCGTGGGACACATATCTTCGTCATCCGGGATGCCGTCGCCGTCTAAGTCGGAGGGCGGTGGCGGCCTTCGGAGCTCGTCGTCCTCCTCGTCAGCGCGGTCCCTAGCCCCGCCGATACCTAACGAAATGCCAAAAAGCAACCATTGAGGATTATTCCGGTCGCGGCGCACAACCGCACCCGTCGCGGTGCGCTCCTCACCCGGGTCACTCGCCCACATGTAACGAAACATGGGCCCAAGACGCCAGAAACCAGATTTTGTCAAAGCGAACTCGTAACCGATGCCCAAATCGAAACCGTGGCGGGCAATCGAGCCTGAACGCCCGAAAACCCAGTGGACATCGACCCAGAAATCATCGCGACTCTCCCAGAGGGTCGCGAGATGCAAACGAGGACCCGCCGCGAGGCCTAGCCACTCGGATGACTCCTCGTTGTCCCGAGCGCTGAGCCACATGGCCGAGCCACCGATCTGGATACCGACGAGGTCAATCGGATTGACTTCCAAATAGAGACTTCCACCGAAACCGAAACCGAAGAGGTTATCTTCGCGATTGACCCGGTCGATAGTATGCGCGCCGTAAAGCTCGATACTACCGCCGAGAATTGAGCGCATTCGACCGCTTTCATTCGCGGATGATTCACGCACGGAAGCCTCTTCCGCGACCTCGGCATCATAGCGCTGCGCCTCGGCGAACGAATGCGGAGCGATGCTCATGAAAAGCGCAAGCGCCACCTGAGCAAGCCCTAGCGCGTACGCACCGCCACGCATATCGAAATGCGTGCGGCGCCTGAAGTTCGAAACGTGGTTGACCATTGAGAAGCTCCTACCCGTACACCGTTTCGCCGAGAACACCGCACTTGCAGCCTCGACGGTTCCAAAGTCCTGGGAGCGCCGCCACGCGGAAAAATCGCTTGAAAGCCCTGGGGCTTTTAACGATTTCCACCGTTGACGCCGACTCACTCAGTCCATGTCATCAGCCCGTTGACCAACGGCGCAAGAGATCACGCCGCGAGCCGCGTCATACCAACACCGTTGGATTCATGGGCTGCCGCGAGAGCACGTGTGCAACTTTCGCACCACGCATGCAGGACGGTTTCACGGCATTGCGTACCGAGCGTCGATAACAAGCCTGCGAGGCATGGGCGATTCGCCACAGGCACATGTTTGCAGCCAAACATCGAAATAGCGTGACCGCGCGCTGGGCCGAATGCGGCTGAACACGCGATGGCTGTGCCCGGACTCGTGGAGCGCAAAGCTGGCCAGTCGAGTAATCGCGATCGTGGGGTCATCTGTCGCTTGTGCGATCAAAATGCGTCCGACTGTTACGGCGTCGGCGTTCAGGGGTCGAGCACGCACAAAAGTCTGCCGTCTGTTGAATGCCCCGCGCGGAGCTTTAGGTCACCTTCCTGAGGTGCGGCGGGGAGAGACCTCGAGCTTCACTCCCAAAAACCTTTCGCGTTTTTGTTCAACTTTCCCCTCTCCTGTTGCGTTGCGGCCGAGCCGCCACGTGCAGGAAGCAGCCGCAGCTTGATGCAGGAGAGCCACTCCCCGGCGGCGCCCTTCGAGGGAGGCGTCGGCACAGCGAACCGGCGCGTCCACCCCGATTAGCTTGGCGACCTCCGCTGAACCAGGAAGTCCATGCGGTGCTCCGGGGTTTACGACGCTGAAGAAAAAGGCTGAACCCGCATGATAGGCAACGTGCGAGGCGGAGCGCAGGGTCGCAGCGGACCAAACCTTAGAGGCTGGCGTGGACTGACTCAGAGCACGCAAGTGACGCCTCAGCGTACCTTGCGAGGCAACCGTTCAGGGGGGACATTTTTACAAAATGTCCCAGGTTTTCAGGCATGAATCTCGCACACCCTCCCCAAACACCTAAAGCTGCGCGTGAGGACCCACCGCCCACGCGGCGCGTTCCTGCAGCGTTTTCGCTTTCTCGACTCCCTGAACGCCTACCTTGCGAGCAAGTCGACCAAGCCTAACAGGCTTTCGAGATGTTCCCCGCAGCCAATGGGGGGCACCACGGGTGTTCGATATTCGTGATATCTGTCCCAGACGTCTGGCGTTGAATGCGCCCGAAACCCAGTGCGGCACGCCCTAGTCCCAAGCGCCCCTAAAGGGTGAACTCTGAGAACCCGACGGAAGCGCGGTAGCGGGACCATTTCGGTGTGCGTGTTTCCATGGCGAGGCTGCGATAACACGCACGCGTTGGCCTACTCGCCCGCGAGCCCCGAAGAAACGCTAGCCTTGCGCTAGGCTAGGGCATCCTCGGCGAGGCCGGAACGCCGGCTAAGACCCTTCGTTGACGCCCGCGGCCCGAGCGCGAGTCACACAGCTTATTCCGAGATGTGTCCGCTCGAAGTGGAGCAGTCTATGCCTTAAGCGCGGCGCTGTCCCGCACCGATGCGCTAGCTGCAACACGCAAACGGGTCGCTTTCGCACCACCGGGACTCTTTTTTGGCGCCGCCACATCCACCGAGGCGAGTTTGGGGGCGAGGCTCAGCCGCGCCTTGCCGCGCGCGCTCGACTGCCTGAGAGGCGGAGTCTGTATCTTCTTGCCCGCAGCGTCCGCCGTCGGCGCCACCACTTTGACCACCGTTGGCCTCATGGTCGATTGCTTAAGCGTCGCACTCTTTAGCTTGGACGTCCCTGCCCGCAGCGCTGCTTTCGCCTTCGGCTTAGGGGCAGCTACTTTCTTCCGCGAGGACGCATCACTCAGTACCGGTCCCTTGGGTTTTGCAACTGTTGGCGCCTTAGGTGCGGACTTGGCCGCAGAGGCCGACTTTTCGGTCCCTTTAGTGGTCGTCACCTTGGTTGACTTGTTGGCCGTTTTTGGTGCCGTTTTTGGTGACAAGGCTACCTTCGCAGCCCCTTTAACTTTCTTAGCCACTTTGGCAACCGCTGACTTCTTGGCTGACAAGCCCTTGGCCGTTCGATCCTGGACCGCTTTAGCACTGGAGGTGTTGCGCGCCGCTCCCTGATTCGAACGCGCAGGTTTCACCGCTACGCCGCTTTTCGTCGCGCCCTTTTTGGCGGTGCCGACCTTCGAGGGACTGACCTTAGCCGGGCTCTTTTTGCCAGATTTTTTGCTAACAACCGTGGTTTTTGTGCCTGACTTGGTTGCTCTTGCTTTTGCTGCCTCAGCGACTTTCACAGTTGTTTTCTTGGCCGTAGCCGTTTTAGCTGCGGGCTTCGTGGCCGTGGGTTTCTTGGCAGTGGTTTTCTTGGCAGTGGCCGTTTTGTTGCCGGCTTTCTTGGCAGCGGGTTTCTTGGCAGCGGTGACCGCTTTCGCCTTAATCCCGTCAGCTTTGCTCCTTGACGACCGCGCCTCAACCAGACTTGTGCTCGCCGTCTTTTGAGCTTTCGGCTTGGCCGCGGGCTTCTTGGCAGCCGCACGCTTAGGCGTCTTAGTCTTTGCGACCGCCGGCTTCTTTTCTGACGCTAAAGGCGTTGCTGCCTCGGCCACTTTGGTTGACTTCGAGACTGGCGCTTGCTTCGCGGTTTTCTTTGCAAGCACGGATTCTTTTTGTTTCGCCATAATTTGGCCCCTTCCACGGATCTATTGTTAGGTTAAACGTATTTTGCGGCGCTTTTAGGTGTCAAGAAAGTAATTCAAAATTATATCGACAGCCGACAGGTTTTTGGCCCTTGATTCCATAACTAGCTGCAATTTCGTAGAGATACCTTCAATAATATCCGAGCCTAAAAGCGTAAGTATTTAGGGAACTCGGCGGCCTCGCGCACAGCCCTAGTTTTTTTTGGAACGGAGTTGCAGGATTCGTAAGCGTTCAGGGGGCATTTTACACGCATGCCCCCGGGTTTACGGGAGTGAATCCCGCAAACCCTCCCCCACAAACCTAAAGCTGCGCGTGGGGTCCCAGCGCCCACTTGCTCTTTCCTGCGACGCTTTCGCTGTCTTGACCCGCTGAACGATTACCAGGATTCACTCCCGACAACTCCTGTGCATTTCGTAACATACGTTCCGAAGAGTTCCGTTATAGATCAGCGTGTTTTGACGACACGCGCTCGTATCTTCGGAGGCGACTCTTTCACTGTCTGCTGAGACTCAGTAGGAACGTGGTGGGGCGCGCGTGGTCGCTTAAGCGGGTTGCGCACTTCGACGGCGGCGCTCGACTCGAGCGCGCCCGCAGCCAAAAGCCGGCAGCACGCACGGTTCGTGTGGATTTAAGTCTGGCCCGTAAGCCGGCTCACGCCCATAGCCGAACACGCTTGCGTCGTGGCAGTGGAATAAACGGCGACGCCGTTTGAGCACTTACGTGTGCCATTGGCCCAAGGCGACCTTCAACTAGCTGCCGAACGTTCTTCTCGTGGCGCCTAACGTCGCATCGAGAAGTAAAGTGTACTAGACTGGGCTCCCAACATCATGCCGCCTAGCGGCACTGGAGGCCTGAACTATGGCAAATGCATCGAACGTGGCGTACCTATCAAAGCGTGGCAGCGCTCTTGTCTGCTGTGGCGTGTTCCTGGCGTATTGCGGACCCTCTCAAGAGGCGTTTGACGCGGAAACGAATCGCGCGAATCGCCTCGCAAGCGAGCTACAGAGCGCGAAGCAAAAGGAGGCCGAACTCGATGCCAGACATACCGCGCTTCTGTCCACCAACGAGGAGCTGGCTTCCAGGCTTGAGGCACTCGGTCAGAACGTAGAGGCCCTCAAGGGTGACCGCGCAGAGCTGGCGGAACGGCTGAAAGAGACGCAACGCGCGCTCGAGGCCCTTCGTGAGCGCGAGCAGCAAGCTCAGGCACGACTGGCCACCTTCAAAAACCTCCTGAAGCGCTTCCAGTCAATGATTGAAAGCGGCAAGCTCAGGGTACGCATTGTTCGCAACCGCATGGTTGTTGAGCTTCCCGAAGGCATCCTCTTTGCCTCGGGTGACGCGACGCTGAAACGCTCGGGACACGATACACTAAAGGAGGTGGCAAGGGTCCTTGCATCGCTTGATGGTCGCACCTTTCAGGTTGCTGGCCACACAGACAATTTGCCGATCAGAACAGCACGTTTCCCATCGAACTGGGACCTTTCAACAAGTCGCGCTGTCAACGTGACACATTTCCTAATTGCGCAGGGCGTCGCGCCCAACCGCATTTCTGCGGCAGGATACGCAGATACCGAACCCGTCGCCAGCAATGATACCGCCGATGGGCGCAGGCAGAACCGGCGCATTGAGATCGTATTGCTGCCCAATTTGGATGAGCTGCCCGACCTGTCCTCGCTCGAGTCCGATGCTTAAGGCAGGGACCGCTATTTGGGCTCGAGATGGCGCCTGAAAGCGCGGCGATCGACCGGGCGAATACGCGGAAACACAGTGCCTCTCAGGCGCATCCGCAGGGCAGGCGTTGCGTGCCCTGCGGCCTTGGGCACGCCCTTCTGCTTCCGTCTCTGTCCGAGAACTTCTGCGTGCATCACTAAGCGCGCCGCGTCATTTCCCGTAAGCGCCTTTGAACGCACTTCCCGCAACCCCGCCGCACCAAACACCTAATGCTGCGCGGCGTCCTACCACCCAGCTCGCCTCCCAGTGCATATTGTTCGCGCGCCCTGTCCCCTGAACGCTTGCCCTATTGCACTCAACTTTATTGCACACGCTTGACACCTCCTCCCGGTTGACAAAGTGCCTTTTAGCGCGTACCATTAGTCGCTCTATGGCGGTGGGCCGATGTAGACAAACGTGTGACTCAGCCCTTGCCCGACACGGGACACAAGCAGCTGACCGCGGTTTCTTTCACAAAATCTTAACCCGGGCCACAACAGGGCAAGCCGTTCGGCCTGGATTGGAAGCAGACAAGCGTGGGCATTGAAAGCGCCAAAAGAGCTGAGATTGAATGCCTGCCAGAATCAATACCGCCAAAGATTGGCACGGTGCGCGCTAAACACAGGCTCAAGAAACTAAACTTGAACGCGACACCACCAGCTTCAACTCGCACGGCAGAGCAAGAGCCGTTTTGAATTCGGCATCTGCGCGAGTTGGCACAATCTCAGGCGAAAGCCAAGCAGCAACATGGCTGCGAGCTGTCAGAGGAATATAGGAGCACGCATGCACGCGGAAGAACCTCGTTTCAAAGTTGGAGATAAAGCCGTCTACCCCGCGCAAGGCGTGGCAGAGGTCGTATCGATCGAAGAAAAGGACATCGCTGGCAGCCGCCAAAGCTTCTACGTGTTGCGGATTCTCGACACGGAGCGACGCGTGATGGTTCCCGTCAAAAATGCCGACAACGTAGGCCTACGCCCTCCAATAACAGAAGCCGATATTCTTGAGATTTTCGCGATTCTACGTGAGAGAACCGCCACCTTTGACAACCAGACCTGGAACCGTCGCTACCGCGGGTTCATGGACAAGATAAAAACAGGTTCAGTGTTTGATGTTGCCGAGGTAATGCGCGATCTTTACCACCTGAAGAACGAGAAGTCGCTTTCTTTTGGCGAGCGCAGAATGCTCGAGCGTGCTCGAGAACTTATTGTCAAGGAAGTCGCGGTCGCTCGAGCGGTCGGTGAAGATGCAGTCCACGACGAGATCGAGGCCATCTTTCAAATAAACTAGTTGCTCTGCGATGCCGAGGCGCTTTCAGCAGGGGCGGTGCATGATGCTTGCTTCTGCACGGCTCGTCGCCTAGAGTCGGAAGGTTTTCGGGCCGGAGCGGCTCCAAAGTTCAGGGCGGGGTCAGCCAGCAACGCTGGGGCCGCGCCCCTTGTGGTGTTTCTGGATGGGTGAGTTCTGAAACGACGGATGGGAGATCGGCATAACAGCTACTGCGTACGAGAGCCAGAGGCACTGCGGGTGACAGCCGTGCCAAAGATATCTCTGGGCAGCGCGGCTGATGCTGGCTTCGGCCTGGGCCTTGCATCGCACGACCCCGTAGCCCTTTGGGGCTGAGTTGGCCTGTCGCGCTTCAGACGAACCCATCGAACGCCACAACGCATAGTGGACTTAGCCTGCCCCGGCTCCGTGCTCAGACGCGCGCGAGCAGGATTACCATGGGGCACTCAAATCTAGTGGTCAACGTTGATGTGGGGGAAACCCGCGTCGCACTTCTCGAGGAAGGCGCGCTAGCCGAGCTCTATATCGAGCGAAGCCGGGAAAGGAGCCCCGTTGGCAACGTCTACCTGGGCCGAGTTACCCGCGTGCTCCCCGGAATGCAGGCCGCGTTCATCGATATTGGCCTGGAGCGTGCAGCGTTTCTTCACGTCGAAGATGTCGTCAATCCACATATCGAGGACGATGACGCGGACGATGAAAGCAACGGCAACGACGAAGAGGCACGGCCCACCGGTCGCAGCAAGCGGCTAACCCGAGAAACACCTATCGGCGACGTGCTTAAAGAAGGGCAGTCCCTTCTAGTTCAGGTGGCCAAGGCCCCCATTGGGACAAAAGGCGCGCGTGTCACCAGCCATATCTCACTGCCCGGGCGTTACGCTGTTTTGACGCCCACTGTCGACCACGTGGGTGTTTCAAAGCGCATCGGCCGGGACCGAGAGCGCAAACGCTTGAAGGAGATTATTGAAGCTCTCAAGCCAACCGGCATGGGTGTCATCATCCGCACCGTGGCCTCCGGACTCACTAAGAAATCGCTCAAGCAAGACATAGCGTACTTATTGCGCACTTGGGAAGAGATCCAAAGCAAGGTGACAGCAACCCGTAAAGCGCCTGCTCTGATCTACGCTGACCTCGACCTAATCGCGCGATCCATGCGTGATCTGCTCAGCGATGAAGTAACCAAGATTGTCATCGACAACGAAAACGAGTGCGAGCGCCTCATGCGCTTTCTCGGCGCTTTCGCGCCTAGCAAGACTGAACTCGTTCGTCTTTATCGGGGGACAGAGCCGCTTTTCGACGAGTACGGTATCGAGGATGAAATCGCTCGCTCACTAGCACGAAAGGTTCCGCTGCCCTCCGGCGGCTACTTGGTTATCGACCAGGCGGAAGCGCTGACGGCGATTGATGTCAACACAGGTCGCTTCACCGGCAAGGGAAAAAGCGTCAACGAAACGATTGTCCAGACGAACCTTGAAGCAGCACGCGAGATAAGCTTCCAACTTCGCTTTCGCAATATCGGTGGCCTAATTGTGCTCGACTTCATCGATATGGAGCGTTCTTCCGACCGCGACCGCGTCTTCCAAAAATTACTTGAACATTTGAAGAAAGACAAAGCGAAGACGACCGCGGTACGGATCTCTGAGTTGGGATTGGTCGAGATGACGCGCAAACGGACGCAGGAATCCCTAGGACGCCTGCTCAATGCACCGTGCTTCTACTGCGATGGCACTGGCATGCTTTTCTCTAAAACAACCGTTGCACACGAAATCTTACGACAGATTAAGCGCGAGAAAGACGCGCTTCCCGGTTACGGTATCGTGGTGAATGCGCACCCCGCGATCTGCGATGCCCTAGAGCGAGACGAACGCGAAAGCGTCAAAGAGGTTGCAGCGCGAGTACAACGGCGCATCCGTTGTGTGCCCCACAACGACTATCACCTCGAACAGTACGATCTTAACGGCGAGTAGAGACGTCTTACCGCCCCCCAGGCCCAACCTACCTCAGCACACAAGGCAACTTCCCATGACAGATTCTCGCCTCCGACCCATTCACATCGAAACTGGTGTGCAGCGTTTTCCCGAAGGATCGGTTCGGTACGCTTGTGGTGAAACCCGCCTGCTCATCGCCGCCTCCGTCGAGACCAAGGTGCCGAAGTTTCTCGAAGACAGCGGCAAGGGTTGGGTGAGCGCCGAATACGCCATGCATCCCCGGTGCACGCCCGAACGCAATCGACGCGACGGGCGTAGCGGTAAGGTGGATGGACGAAGTACCGAGATCCAGCGACTCATCGCGCGGTCACTGCGGGCCGCGGTGCATCTTGACCGCATTCCCGGTCTTAGCATTCAGCTCGACTGCGATGTGCTTGATGCAGATGGCGGCACGCGCACCGCAGCCATTTCCGGCGGGTTCGTGGCGCTGGCAATCGCAATCGAGCACCTGCAACGCAGCGGTCGCTGCGGCGCGCCAATGGCGGCGCAAGTGGCCGCCATTAGCGTAGGAGATGTCGATGGCGAACTTGTAGTTGACCTTGACTACGAGGCTGATAGCCGCGCTGCTTTCGATCTCAACGTGGTGGGAACGGCCGATGGACGCCTGATCGAAGTCCAAGGTACTGCAGAGGCCGGACCTCTATCGCGCACACGCTTCGATGCCCTTGTCGATGCGGCCCAAAGCGCCCTTAAGGATGTATTTGCGGCGCAGCGCGCGGCTCTCAGCGCCTGCAATATCGAACTTGAGCGGCTGGGGCTTTAGGCCAGCATCCGCTTGAGATCGAAGCGATATCGCCGAACGCTATCGTCTCGAACTATGCACGCGCAGCCCGACGCACGCCGGCTCGAACGTGTGCCTCCACCCAGATCAGGTAGCTACGATGACCCGACCCACAACGCTTCTTCTTGCCACCACCAACGCGGGCAAGGTGGCCGAGCTAGCGGACGCCGTGGCCGGGGCCGGCTGTTTTCGTGTACTTGGCTTGGGCGACATGGGCAAGGCGCCCGAAGTCGTTGAAAACGAAACCACGTTTGCAGGCAACGCGCGCCTTAAAGCCGAAGCCTATGCGACACACTTTGGCGTAAAATGCCTCGCTGACGATAGTGGCTTATGCGTCGATGCGATCGCGGGCGCCCCCGGCATACACTCGGCGCGCTATGCCGGTTTAGGCGCAACCGATGAGACCAACTGGCGCAAACTGCTCACCGAACTTGCAGGCGTGTCTGAGCGCAGCGCACATTTCGTGTGCGCGCTCGCGTATGCCACGCCAGGTGCGTCAACAGAGGTCTTCGAAGGCAAGTGCGCTGGCGTGATTACGAATGCGCCGCGCGGCACCTACGGTTTCGGCTATGATTGTGTCTTTCAGCCGCTGGGCAGCGCGCTGACACTTGCTGAAGTGCAACCCGAAGAGAAGCGCCGCATCAGCCACCGCGCAAAGGCACTTGCAGCCTGGCTCGCAACCCTCAATGCTGAACCCAACGTCGATGTCAAAGGGACTTAAGGCACTGGTGCTCGTGAGCTGCATGGTCATCGTGGTAGCCGGCCTCAAGCTAGCTGCCCCGATTGTCGTGCCCTTCCTGCTTGCCTCTTTCTTAGCAATCGTGAGTGCTCCCCTGGTCTTCTGGATGGCCCAGCAAGGCGTCCCTCGACTGGTATCTGTGGGCACCGCCTTTCTTGGAAATCTTATTCTTGTCGCGCTGCTAGGCCGGCTAATGATCGAGTCCAGCACCGCGCTTTACCAGCGACTACCGCGCTACCAGGACCGGTTGGTCGAGGTGCTCTACGAGATGTCCGAAGCCGCCAGCAGCGTAGGCTTTGAAGTCGCACCGGACCGGCTGCTGGCGTGGCTCAATGTCGGTCAACTTTTTGGCGTGTTTGCGGGAGCGCTCAAGGGACTTATCGGCACGCTGGTTTCCTTACTCTTGGTGTTGCTGATCGTCGTATTTATGTTGCTCGAAGCCGCCGGTCTACGCGGCAAACTCAAGCACATTCTCGCCGAACCCGATCGCGACCTCGGGCCCTACGCCAAAACAACGAGTCAGGTGCAAAAATACCTGGTAGTCAAAACAGTCGCATCCCTTGTGACCGGCATTCTAGCGGGTACTTGGAACTTTGCCCTCGGTGTCGAGCTAGCGCTGCTGCTAGGTGTTCTCGCTTTCGCCCTCAATTTCATTCCGACCATCGGCTCGATCCTGGCGGCCGTGCCCGCGATGCTGCTCGCCCTGGTTACCGGAGGCGTGAGCCTGAGTCTGGCCGTGGCAGGCGGCTATCTCGTGATCAATACCGTAATCGGCAACTTCTTCGAGCCACGCATCCTGGGACGAGCCCTCGGCTTGTCACCGCTGGTTGTGCTGCTCTCGGTGATCTTCTGGGGATGGATCTTGGGCCCCATCGGGGCCCTGCTCTCCGTGCCCATGACCAATGTGCTACGCATTTTTATCGGAAACACTGATGACCTGCGCTGGCTTGCCATCCTGCTTGGGCCTACATTGCCCGAAGATGAACCGCCCCTCCCCACTACCCCTCAAATCGGCGCCCGTGGCGACGCCAGCACCTAGCCAAGCCCCGGCAAGCGCGACCCAAGACGCCTACCCACACTTTAAAGTTGCCGATCTGGGACTCGCAGAGCTCGGACGCCGCGAAATCGAACTCGCGGAAGTCGAAATGCCCGGTCTCATGGCGCTGCGAGAGTCCTACGCAACCTTGCAGCCACTTGCGGGGGCACGCATCGCTGGCTGCCTGCATATGACGGTCGAGACCGCGGTGCTCATCGAAACGCTCATCGCGCTCGGTGCCGAGGTGACGTGGACAAGCTGCAACGTCTACTCGACCCACGATCCAGCGGCAGCAGCTATCGCGGCCAGCGGCGTCCCCGTATTCGCCTGGAAGGGCGAAAGCGAGGAAGAATACCTTTGGTGCCTCAAAGCGCAGATCTTTGCCTTCAAAGGCGGAGCCGGACCCAATCTCATTCTCGATGACGGGGGAGACCTCACCGGCTATCTGCATGAGCATCATGCTGAGCTTTTCGGCAAGGATGGCATCAGAGGGCTGTCCGAAGAGACGACGACGGGCGTGCACCGCCTCTGGGAAATGGCGCGAGCCGGCACGTTGCGCTGCCCTGCCATCAACGTGAACGATTCGGTCACTAAATCGAAGTTCGATAACCTCTACGGCTGCCGAGAGTCTCTGTTAGACGGACTGAAGCGCGCGACCAACATCATGCTCGCCGGAAAGACGTGCTTGGTGGCTGGCTATGGCGATGTCGGCAAAGGCTGCGCTCAAGCGCTACGCGGCCAAGGAGCACGGGTCATCATTTCGGAAATCGACCCCATCTGCGCGCTTCAGGCAAGCATGGAAGGGTTTGCGGTGGCACCGCCCGAAGACGTCATCGAAGAGGTCGATATCTTCGTCACTGCCACCGGCTGCTGTGATGTTTTGACGGGCGAGCACATCTCCCGCCTTAAGAACAACGCCATCGTCTGCAACATCGGCCACTTCGACAGTGAGATAGACATTGCGTGGCTCAACAGCGCTGCTTCGGGCGCGGTACGCGAAAATATCAAGCCACAGGTCGACCGCTACGTGCTGCCCAGCGGACGCGGCGTCATCGTGCTTGCGCAAGGTCGGCTGGTTAACTTAGGTTGCGCGAAGGGACACTCGTCATTTGTCATGAGCACATCCTTTTCGAACCAGGTCCTGGCGCAGCTCGCACTCTATCGCAACGCGGGCGAATATGCGTCGGGCAAGGTTTATGTACTGCCGAAAGCACTGGACGAAGAAGTCGCACGCCTGCATCTAGGCAAGCTTGGCGCCAAGCTCACCGGCCTCACCCCGAAGCAGGCCGACTACCTCGGCCTGCCTGCTGCCGGCCCCTTTAAGCCCGACACCTACCGCTATTAATGAAAAGCATCCGACTGAGCCGGGCCATCTGCTAGCAGCGGGGAGAGTCGATAAAGCCGAGGCTGCGATCCGCTTTCCGAGCCGTGGTGCGTTTGCGCAGCCGCGGCAGCTGAGCGCGACCGCCCGGGCGAAGCTACACAACCGGCGGTGAGATCGACGCATGATGGAAGCAAGCAACCTCTTTGGGACCCGCGGGCTCCAGGACGGGCACACTTGTGCGACAGGTATCGGTGGCGTGGGGGCAGCGCGGGTGAAAACGGCAGCCAGTGGGATAATCAGCTAGCGTCGGGACCGCGCCGGGAATCGCGTGCAGTGGCCTGCGACGTTCGCCTGGCCGCGGACTTGCCTGAGCAGAGGGGATACTTGCAAGCAAGCCTTGCGTGTATGGGTGAGCGGGGTGCCTGAGTAGGACGGCGGCAGGACCCTGTTCGACTAGGCGACCGGCGTACATCACGGCGATGCGCTGCGCGACTTGACCGACAACGGCGAGGTCGTGTGAGATGAAGAGCATCGAAAGCCCGCGCTTCAACTGAATGCAGCGTAACAGCGCCAAGATCTGCGCTTGAATGGTCACATCGAGGGCTGTGGTCGGTTCATCCGCGATGAGCAGCGCGGGCTCCGCCGCCAGGGCCATGGCAATCACAACGCGTTGCCGCATGCCACCCGAGAGTTCGTGAGGATACGCGGAGAAGCGACGCCCGGCATCGGGAATGCCGACCTCCTGCAGAAGCTCGCACGCACGCGCAGCGGCTTCCTTGGGCCTCAGTTTTAGGTGCAACCTCAATGGCAGCGCGACCTGCTCGCCGACAGATCGTACCGGGTGAAGAGACGCCATCGGATCCTGAAAAATCATCGCAACGCGCGACCCACGAATATTGAGCCACTCGCGCTCCGAGAGACCGGCCAAGGATTGGTCTCCGAGCGTCATCTGCTCGGAGACCACCCGCGACTGCCGCTCGGGCAATAGACCAAGAAGCGCCAGGCCCGTGACGCTTTTACCGCATCCCGATTCTCCGACGAGCCCGAGCGTCTCCCCCGCTCCGATGGAAAAATCGATGCTGTCTACAGCATTCAGCCACTTATCACCTGCACGAAATCCAATCGTCAGGCCCCGCACGTTCAGCCGCGGATCCTTCTGCTCGTGCGCCCTGCCTCCTTCCATCCCCCCACCTGGTGCCCGCTCAAAGTCCTCCGGCTGACGCCGCAATCCAACCGGGTCGATATCCATAGCCACCATCTAACGCAAGCATTCTGCGGGATGCAACCACGGACAAAGTCTCGAATCGCGACTGCGGACGACGGAGTATACCCGGAACGGTGGCGCCTCTGTTCATCTGGACCCAGATTGGAGCCCGTGAAGCGATTGGAACACGAAGCCTGTGCTGTGACCTCTGCCCTCAAACAAGCGCTGGGGGAGCGCGTTCTGCTGCTGGATGGAGCCATGGGCACAATGGTGCAGCGCTACTCGTTAGCGGAGTCCGATTTCCGTGGAACGCGATTGGCGGGTCACGCGCTGCCACAGCAAGGCAACAACGATGTGCTGGTGCTCACGCAACCGCGCATTATCAGCGAGATTCATCGCGCCTATCTGGACGCCGGCTCGGACATCATCGAGACCAATACCTTTTCCAGCAACCGCATCTCACAGGCGGACTACGGGTTAGAAGAATTGAGCTATGAGCTCAATCTCAGGGCAGCCGAACTGGCAAAAGCGCAGACGCTCGAAATGACGGACCGCAACCCTGACCGGCCGCGTTTTGTTGCGGGGGCTATCGGCCCGACCAATCGCACGTTGTCACTCTCGCCCGATGTCAACGATCCCGCCTTTCGCGCGGTAACGTTCGATGAGCTTAAAGCTGCCTACAGTGAGCAAGTCGCGGGCCTGCTCGATGGCGGCTCAGATCTATTACTGGTAGAAACCATCTTCGATACCCTCAATGCGAAAGCAGCGTTGGTCGCCATTGAGGAGGCTTTTGCAGCGCGCGGGACGCGGCGGCCGGTCATGCTGTCGGTGACCATCACCGATCGAAGTGGGCGCACGTTATCCGGCCAAACTATCGAGGCGTTCTGGACATCTATCGCCCACGCCAATCCCTTCTGCGTGGGGATCAACTGCGCCCTCGGCGCAAGCGATATGCGGCCCTACGTGGCGCGTCTCGCCGCCCGGGCCTCAACCTTTACCCACGCCTACCCTAACGCAGGGCTGCCCAACGCGTTTGGCGAGTACGACGAGGCTCCGGCAACAACCGGGGAGCACCTCGGCGACTTCGTCCGCTCCGGCTTCGTGAATATCGTTGGGGGCTGCTGCGGGACGACGCCGGAGCACATCGCAGCGATGGAACGCGCGGTGCGCGATGTTGAACCCCGTCAGCCTCTGCTCGCTGATGCTCAAACGCATTTTTCGGGCCTTGAAACGCTCGATATCACTGCCGACTCCGGCTTTTTGATGGTGGGCGAGCGCACCAACGTAACGGGGTCCAAGCGCTTTGAGCGCCTGATCAAGGCGGGCGACTACGCTGCGGCGCTTGATGTCGCGCTTGAGCAAGCACGGGGCGGCGCCAACATCATCGACGTCAACATGGACGAAGGCATGCTCGACTCCGAGCAGGCCATGACCACCTTTCTCAACCTGCTAGCCACCGAGCCCGAAGCGGCGCGCGTTCCCATCATGATCGACAGCTCGAAGTGGAGTGTCATCGAGGCGGGGCTGCGCTGCGTACAGGGCAAGGCTATCGTCAACTCCATTAGCCTAAAAGAGGGAGAAGCCGATTTTCTAGCCAAAGCCCGGACGATTCGCCGCTTTGGCGCGGGTGTCGTTGTGATGGCCTTCGACGAGGAAGGTCAGGCGGAAACCGCCGAGCGCAAAGTCAGCATCTGCAAACGAGCTTATGATCTTTTGGTCAATGAGGCAGCGTTTCCGCCCGAGGATATCATCTTTGATGCGAATATTTTGGCGGTGGCGACGGGCATCGAAGCGCATGAAAACTTCGCGCGCTTCTTCATTGAAGCTCTGCCTGAAATCAAACGCCTCTGCCCCAGAGCCCGCACCAGCGGTGGCGTCAGCAACTTGTCTTTCTCTTTCCGCGGCAACGACGTAGTCCGCGAGGCGATGCATAGTGCTTTTCTCTACCACGCGATTCAGGCAGGCCTCGATATGGGCATCGTCAATGCCGGACAGCTCGCCGTGTACGAAGACATCACGCCGACGCTGCGCGAGCACGTTGAAGATGTCCTTTTCAATCGGCGTCCCGATGCCACCGAACGCCTGGTTACTTTGGCGGAAAGTGTCCGGGGGAAAGGCAAAGCCCGAGAACTAGACCTCGCTTGGCGGGAGGCGAGTGTCGAGAAGCGCCTCGCGCATGCTTTAATTCGGGGCATCACCGACTTTATCGAGGCAGACACCGAGGAAGCGCGGCAGAAGCTACCGCGCCCGCTGGAGGTCATCGAAGGCCCGCTCATGGACGGCATGCGCGTTGTTGGCGATCTCTTCGGATCGGGCAAAATGTTCCTACCGCAGGTCGTAAAGAGCGCCCGCGTGATGAAGCGAGCCGTGGCGTACCTTGAGCCCTTCATGGAAGCTGAGCGGGCCGCCGGAGAAGGTCGCAGCTCTCAGGGCAAGGTACTGCTCGCCACCGTCAAGGGCGATGTCCACGACATCGGTAAGAACATCGTCGGCGTGGTACTTGCCTGCAATAACTACGAGGTCATTGATCTCGGCGTGATGGTGCCCGCCGAGACCATTTTAGAGAAAGCACGCGCCGAAAACGTCGATATTGTAGGCCTCTCGGGCCTGATTACACCGTCTTTGGACGAGATGGTGCATGTTGCGGCGGAGATGGAACGGCAGGGCTTTAAGCTACCGCTCCTCATCGGTGGCGCCACCACAAGCCGGCAGCACACGGCCGTCAAGATTGCACCGGTCTACGCGAGCCCTGTCGTGCATGTGCTCGACGCTTCCCGGGTTACCGGCGTCGTTTCTCAGCTCCTCGATGACGCCGGTCGCGAGCGCCTTGACGCCGACAATCGCGCCAACCAGGAGCGGCTCCGCCAACTCTTCTCCCATCGCAAACAGAAAAGCCTTGTCCCCTATGCTCTTGCGGCGAAGAGCGGACCTCGTTTCGAATGGCGCGAGTACGAGCCACCGAGGCCTGAGTTCAAGGGAGTGCGCACCTTCGACAACATTGAGCTTGAAACGCTGGTGCCCTACATAGACTGGACATTCTTTTTTTCGTCCTGGGGTCTACGCGGTCGCTTCCCCGCCGTACTCGATCACGCAGATTTTGGCGAGCAGGCGCGCGAACTCTATGCCCATGGCCAAGCGATGCTCGAACGCATGGTACGCGAAAAAGTGATCCGGGCATCTGCCAAGGTAGGCTTCTTTCCCGCTATCGCAGAGGGGGACGATATTGTCCTCTTTGAGGACGAGCACTTGAGCCAAGAACGGCTGCGTCTGCCAATGTTGCGCCAACAACAGGCCAAAAACGATGACCTCCCCTACTACTGTCTAGCGGATTTTATCGCGCCGCGGAGCGCTGGCAAAGTCGATTATCTCGGTGCCTTTGCGCTAACCGCAGGCCTTGGCGCTAAGGAGTTTGCTGAAGCGTTTGCGGCCAAAGGAGACGACTACAACGCTATTATGGCGCAAGCTATCGCCGACCGCTGCGCTGAAGCGTGTGCCGAGATGCTGCATCACTGGGCAAGGCGCACTTGGGGCATTGATGCGGGACCGCCTCCAGCTACCAGCGCACATTCAAACGTTGACGCCGAAGCGCTCATCGCCGAACGCTACCGCGGCATTCGTCCTGCTTTTGGCTACCCCGCCTGCCCGGACCATCGTCCAAAGGGCCCCCTCTGGGAACTACTCAAGCCCGACGAGATCGGCATCACGCTCACCGAATCCTACGCGATGTTTCCGGCAGCAAGTGTGTCTGGACTCTACTTTTCCCACCCGGAAAGCCGCTATTTTGCTGTCGGACCTATCGACCGCGACCAAGTCGATAGCTACGCCGCCCGTTCTTCCGTCGCCGTATCGGTCGTCGAAAAATGGCTGGCGCCGAACCTCCATTACCACCCCGCCTCCGCCGAACCACTTCCTAACGAGGAGCCCCTCACGGTTCGAACCTAGTGGCTAAGGCGTTCACGCTCGTTTACGCACTGCTGCGTGCGACGCATCGCTTGCCCACTCACTACGGAGAACAAGGGAATGCTCGCCAGCGCTTGCTCGGCGGCCGTCCAAGACCGCCCAGAAAGCCAAAGCTCTGAAAGCAAGAGCGAGGGCCGGAGGGGACACCTCGCGCTGCTTCAGGTTTTTTGTAGATGTTTCTGGACTTCACTCGCTAAAGCCAAGGGATGTATCGTCTCGCCTGGCCCCGCTGACCGGTTACCTTGCTTGGGACCATCTATCGCTCTATCGCATCTTCAATGCACACACGTTCCTTAGCTAGCTGGGTTGCGTCTCTCGTCCTGTGCATCGGCCTATCGACACGTACGGGATACGCTTCTGCCGAACCGACCGACCGTATTCGTATTGTCGTGAACGGCCTAAGAACCACTATGGGCGAAGTACGTTGCCTACTCTTCGATTCGGAGGATGGCTTTCCGTCGCAAGTAAACAAGGCCTTCAAACGTGGGCGCTCACGTGCGGAAAGCACCGCAACCATCATTGAATTTAACGGCGTGCCAACGGGCATTTACGCGGTTGCATGCTTTCATGATGAGAATAACAACGGAAAGCTTGAGACGAACCTATTCGGTATCCCTAGGGAGCCCTGGGCAATCTCAAACGATGCCCGTCCAAGGGGGTTCGGACCACCGGGCTACGCAAGGGCGCGCTTCGATCACGAGCAGACTGTCACCGTTCATGCAATAAATCTAAATCACTAGTCAGCTGCTTCGCCGTGGTAGAAGCGACGCAAAGCGCGCTCCTTGAGAGGACGCTTGGCGCCACGAACTACCCCAGCATCCGGTAAGAGCGGCTGGCGCTGACTCGCGTGGTAGACGAGCTCCTCAGCATCCAGCGCCGGCGACTTGCGCAGGATCTTGATGCTTTCCGACTGAACCAGACGGTCGCGCTCCAGGGTGACCACTTTCGTGATGTCAACGGTATGCAGCGCATCAAGGACGAACGTTTCGCGCAAGACGTGCGGCGTCAGCAGCATTAATGGAGCAACCCGTGACGCCGCAGGTTCTAAAAGCTGTGGCACCATAAACGGCGGATTCGCTGGTCGACCTGCATCCGGCTCAGCTAGAAGCACAGTCGCAGGCACACACGGTTTTCCTTGAACACACACCGGCCCTGATATTTGCCACATGCGTCGGCCTTCGACCGAGCCTTCAGCAATCGTCCTTGCCCGACCGGGCAAAGCCACGTGACTCACGTGCTCGGCAATCAAGTTTCGTCTGCGGCGCTGCACCCTGCCCATCACCGCCAGCGCAAATCCGGAATCCGTCTCAGCATAGGCCACGGCAACCAACCAAGTAGGCACACGAGACTCAATGTCTGAGAGCCCCATCAGCCGTGGCGTCGGCAAAATCCGGACCCCATGACCCGCCGCGCGCCATGCTTCGATGAGCAGCTCAGAACCGTCACAGCCACGACACGCCGCGACGGCTCGAAGCCGGCCCGAGGTGGGTTGAGCCCTATGTCCGTTTTTTTCGGTCTCCCAGAACGCCTCCGGCAAACCGCGAATCAACAAAGCAGCCAAATCGGCAGGTGCCGGCTGTGGAGTGCGGCGCTCCGCCTTTGAAATGCGCAAGCCACACACCGGGGGCGTCGCTGCACACGCCGCCAAGGTCAACGCGTCAAGTAGCGCAAACGCGACACCCATTAGCCAGTACTTGGCAGACAGCTTTGGCACAACGGGGGGTCGTCCTGAACGCGATTTCATGGCGACAGCATACTTCTGCTCCTTCGCGTGTGCAGACCTAGCGCACGGGCCAACCCACCCGTGAGACCAATGGTATTGTTGGGCACACCCCATTTAGGCGGCTGCAAGCCACGTCTGCTGACCCAATCGAGCACCTTGCGCACCCAGTACAGTCACTCGGCCCGCCGCTTCCATGTGAAGGTGAAACGCTAGACTAAGACCTTGTGTTGCAAATGCCGCGGCGATATCCGCAAATAAAGGAGCGAGATCACCACCGGCGGCGAAACGTGCGTGCAACGCACGCGGAACGGGACCTATATGCACAGACATACCCCCGGATACATCTACAAGGCGGTCTCCGAGCAGCGCCCGCTCGCCCAAGCGGTGACACGTGTCACCGAGACGTAAACGGTCCGCTGCGTCCAGTGGCAAGGTCACCGCTTGCAGTGACACCACTTCGACGTTGATCACCGGCGGACACGTGACCTGTTTTGAACAACTGATCGCCGACGGGCCAGTTGCGCCAGCGTCACCGCTGGAAAATCCCTCGTCGGCCGCACGATTAACTAAAACCGTAAGCGCCGTTTTAAGATCGCGCGCGCTTCGTGTGCCGGCTACTAGGCATGGAGCGATGAGCCGACGCCAAGCCGGTTCCGCTAGCGACTGAGAGGTGCCAGCGCCGCCCAGCGCCGGACCAAGCAGCCGTTGTGTCCACACTTCTGCGCCGAGCTGCTCTGGAAGCGCGTGACGCCAAAGCAGCACAAACAGTGAAACGAGACGATGGTGAAAGAGGCCCAAAAGTGGGGCTACGCGCGCTTCTTGATGCGCATCGAATAAGATTTCTTCAGCGAGATAGGGTGGCAGGGGACCTTCTGCTCCACCGAGACTCAGGAATGCCGTCGTCACCTCAAGACGCCCGTTTGCTTCGCGCAGCGCCAATACATCACGGGGCGCAAAGCTCAGTTCCGGCGAAGGCAGAAACCGAATCCGCTCAGCTAACGGTCGCGCCGCCTCCCCCACTAGCAGACCGCCACTGTACCGTTCCAGCGCCGCGACCAGCGCCATGAAGGGCATATCAATCGATGGTAGCCCTTCAGAGTCTCTCGTTGTCCCGCTCAGCGGCGTCCGCGCTTCCCCGTTTAGGTACGACGCCACGGCGCGCGACATCATCGGACCACCTCAAAACCGCTACGGGGTTGCCACACGAAGGTACCCTGCTCTGGGTACAGCATGATTCGTAGTCGATGAACCGCATTGAGTGGCAACTGAGCACTCAGCAGCACGTCCAGGGCAGCACCGAATAAATACGCATCTCCAACTCCAGAAAAGCCGTCGAGGTCAAGCGTAATGACGGTTTCGACCCCCCTTAGCGGAAATCCGCGACAGGGAAACATCGCTGCGCGTCGTTCAAGCGAACGAATCGCCTCGATGCGGCGGTCATTGACCGCACTCGCGCTCAGGTCCTGCCCCCTCTGCAGATTGAGATCCCTCAGCAATGCTCGGAGCGCGTTTGCACTGTTGACTCCCTGACTTCCCTTAGTCACCTGCCGCAGCAAACGCCAAAGGCGCTCCTCGCCTAGCGGCGGTGTCAACGGACAACTGACCGGCGAGATATTGCGGAACGTGAGGCCTGCAGGAGACCCTTCGATAGCTTCGCAGACGTCGCCCACCCGCAGCCCCACAGGGATGCGGCGCTGCGTGCAGAGCAACTCCGTAGACAGGACGGCATCCGCCGAAAACGGCTCTGCTCCCGCCAGCGGCGTAATGTAAGTATCGAGAGCGCCGTCAACCGGCGAACGGCTACGACGTAACCGATAACTCGAGGTTGCACTTGTAGCCGCGGGACCAGGGTCGGGCGCCCCGAAGACCTCAAGACTCCGCACGCGTCGGCGAGCACCCGCACTCACGCCGCCCTCAGACACCTGGGCTGACTTAACCTCGAGGACTTCGCTCCCTTGCAATGGCACCCCCGCCGCTTGCACCCGGTACTCAAGCCGCCCGTCACCAATCGGCAGCGGCTCGCCGCTTGAGACAAAGACATTGACAGCCGGCACAACATGCAAGCGAAAGGCGTCGCTAGGCAGGGATTCAGGCAACGCGGGCGCTCCTTCGAAGCGAAACTCCAGAACGAATTGGTCATCTATGGAAGCGGCGGCCGCCTCGAGTCCGTCAACGCGGACGCCTAAGTGACTTTCGGGTAGCGAAAAATACTCTTGCAGCCGCCGTGCACCGTCGGGAACACGCGCTGGCCAAGGAAATACGGAACCCGATTCCTGTGCAGCAAGAAGCGTCGTGGCACGCGCACCAAGCGCCCGTGCGCGACCGTCTGAAAGGCGCAGCGTGGTCGACATCCAATGGCGAGCGAACCAAAGCGCCAGCGCCGAGGCACTCGCCCACGATGCTGCAATGTGGAGGGTGACAGAGCCTGCGAGTGCCTCCGGTGTCACATTCTGCGCGCGCCGCATCCGCAAACGAATCGTCGATATCTCGGGGGAGCTCTGTTCGAGGCAAGCGCTTTCGCAGGCCAATGGCCGAAGCTCAACCGATTCACTTGTCCGGAAGATGCAACGTCCGGGGACACCCGTCTCAGGACGCGCACGTGATCCGAGTGGCGTCCCTGCCGACAGCGTGTAGCGTCCCCGCATGCGCCGTAGGTCTGGTGAGAACTCCACAAGCGTGGCGGCGGGCTGCGGCCGAAGTAGTTGGGGCGCGACAAGCTCAGCAAGTGCATCGATCAGAAAGGGGTGAGCATCTTCAGCCCGGGCCTTGACATCCGCCGTCAGGAACGCGAACCCTTCGATTAACCGCTCGACATCGGGGTCACCTCCCCGCTCGGAGAACGCTCCCGCTAGAGCCGGATGGTGCTCACTAAACTCACGCCCCATCTCGCGCAGAAAGCCGAGCTCGCTCTGAAACCTTTGACTAAACACAGTGCGTCTCCTCACTTGGCTGGACATCATTCGGGCGTGTGTTGGCGCGCAACACTCCCGGGGATTTCAGCGGCACATTCCCCGGTGTCTTTCGGTAACTGTTCAGTGGGGACATTTGACGCGCATGCCCCGCGAGTTTTCGAGAGTGAATCCCGGAACACGCTCCCCACGGCATTTCAGCAAGGTGGCCCAACGTTGCGCGCGGGGCCTCAACACGCGCTGCGTGCTTGGATACCGTCGGGCCGTTCGCGACACACGATGTGTGTGCTCAATAGCGGTCACCTAGCTGCTGCTAATCTGCACCTCTCCGGCAGGCCCTAAGAGCGTATGACAACGAACACTGCGGCGCGGATCTGAAGCCAAACGCCCTTCTATTTCGAACGCTAGAATGCTTCCGGGGCGCAACCCGATACAGCGCACGAACACATGCGTCAAACGGGGCTCATGATGACGGATTGTCGCTTCGATAGCGGCTTCCACAGTGGCAAGACCGTTCTCAGGCACTTGCAACAACGCATCGGTCAGGTCCGGCAAACCGTAGTCGGCGTGGAGCGGCAGAGCACCGGCCCGTGTCGCCAAAAGCGCCTGTAAATGTGCCAGAATTGAAGCAGAAATATCACCGCCTTCGCGTTGTCCTGCTATCAGCCGTTCTAAGAGGCCACGGTGACCCTCGCGAGACGGAACGCATCGGAACACGGGCTAGCCCGCGCTCCGATTCTTCCAGGAATCCTCATGCTCCGTATTCTCCGTCTCATGCTTCCAAGTGATCTTGCCGAACACGAACTCAATCTCCTCCTTCGCAGGCGCGGCTTGGTCTCCCTCGACTTGGTAGCGACGGATGCGCTGCACCCTGGCTTCATCGGCCGTTACCGTAAAAAAGTGCTCCAAGCCAGCGTCCACGTCCGACGGCCGAAAGAACTTGAACTCAGCGGTGCACGCCTTGGATTGTGTCGCCGACAGCGCAAGCTCCGGCGAAGAGCGGTCTACCCACTTAACAATGCGTATAGGCTCATAGCTGCGGTCACCAGTAGGCCTGCCCGAACGCGGCTCATAGCCCACCGATACGGCCTCGTCGTAGGCCAGACATTCAATGGCCGCGCTGACGTCTACCCCGGCAATCTGCCCCATGCTTGACTCGCCCTTGACGTCTGAGCCCCCCGACTTCAGAAATAAAAATGTCGAAATTTGTGCCATCTTCTTATCCTTTCCTGTGGTACATCGCGAACCGTTGTGGACAACACGTCGCAGCCTCTTTCGCAAAATACTCGCTGAGCCTCTCGCCTATCGACTCGGGCAAGGCCCGTTGCAGTTGCATGCTTGGCGTCACTTTTCGGCGCCCTACCGCCCCACCAGCCTGATCTTGAGTGGCTCCATCGAGGGCGCAGACTGTACCCGCAGACTTGAAGCCTTATCGCTCGTGATTAAGTGGACAGTTCGCCCTGCAGCTCGCCCTGCAGCTCGCACCGTCCACCAGACCTATGGGGGGCTTCACACCAAGCTAGTTTTTATCTAAGCGACCGACGAGAGAGAGGGTGAAAGCCGCCCCCATGTACTTGAAGTGCGGCCTCACCTCTAAACCGCAGCGGTACCACCCCGGCTGCCCCGGGATATCGTTGACGGTAACGGCCGCCTCACGCAGCGGCTTACGAGACCGAACCTCAGCTGCGGGGTTGTCCATATCGACAACATACTGGGAGATCCACTTATTGAGTTCGCGCTGCAGATCAGCCTTTTCTTTCCAGGCACCGATCTGTTCTCGCTGCAGAACCTTGATGTAGTGGGCAAGACGCGTGACGATAAATGTATAGGGAAGCTGTGTGCCGAGACGATAGTTCGTTTCCGCGGCTTTACCGGCCTCCGTATTAGCGAACACCTTCGCCTTAAGACAGGAATTGGCGCTAAAAAACGCCGCATTATCACTGCCTTTGCGATGAACGAGTCCGATAAACCCTTGCTCGGAGAGCTCGAATTCACGGCGCTCGGTTAACTGAATCTCTGTCGGTATCTTTGACTGTACTTCGCCCATCGCTTCGTAGGTATGCAGCGCCATTCCATCGACTGATCCACCCGCCTGGGGTCCGATAATGTTGGGACACCAACGGTACTTCGCAAAGCTCTCGGTGACGCGGGTCGCGAAAGCTAGCGACGCGGCGCCCCACAAGTAAGCCTCATGCTTTCCCGCGGCCTGCTCTTCGAAATGAAAGCTTGCCACCGGCACGGTGTGTTCGCCGTAAGGCACTCTGAGCAGAAAACGTGGCATGCATAGGCCCACGTACCGTGCGTCTTCGGACTCACGAAATCCACGCCAACGCGCATACTGAGGACCATCAAAGAGCGAGTCGAGGTCCTTGAGTCGCGGCACTTCCGTCATGCTGTCCACACCAAAGAACTCGGGACCAGCGTTCGCAACGAAGGGCGCATGCGCCATCGCCGATACCGAAGCAATACCCTGAAGCAGCGCAATATCTTGCGGTCCAGGACCAAAGTCAAAATCAGATACCAGCAATCCATAAGGGGCGCCGCCAAAGGTGCCGTACTCTGCGGAATACACATGCCTATATAGTCCTGTTTTAGGCACTTCCGGCTTATCCTCGAAATCCTCCAGCAACTCCTGCTTCGTACAGGGCAATATTTCGAGGCGGACGTTTTGACGGAAATCAATGCGGTCCACGAGAAACTTGAGCCCCCGCCAGGATGATTCGCACGCTTGAAACTCCGGCGCATGCAGGATGGCGTTAAGTTGGAGAGAGAGCTTGCGGTCGACTTCACTGATCATGGCATCGACCATCGCCTTATCGACCGAACTAGGGCCTGCTTCGGTGGCAATGAGCTCGGCGACAAACGCTTCCACACCCTGCCGGGCTAGTGCATAACCTTCGTCGCTTGGCACCAGACGAGTCTCTAACAACACCGCTTCAAGAACCGCGTCGCAGGACGACACGTCACTCTCTCTAGATTCACGTTCAATTACTTGAGCTTCCACATAGTCTCCCTTAGACATTTGCCTATATTACGATTGTTTATATGTTGACGTGTGCCACCATTAGGCCGCTTAATCCGCTTCGGATACCGCGGCACATATTCCCAGTTCACGTGAAATATTTTGGCGCGCATT
>SLQV01000189.1 GCA_007131285.1 Myxococcales bacterium | reverse complement strand
CCCCCGACGAAGAAGCGCAATGCACCCATCCGGTGGCCATCATGGACGCCAAGCAGGTAGTCAGATTCGAGCAATCGCCGCTCGGCTCGGTCGTCGGCACGCGCCAGGTGCGCTTCGCGACGTCGCATGAGCACGCGCCCCCAGCGGTCGGGCGCCGAGTCGAGAAAGACGCCAAAGTTAGCGCGCGTTGGATACTGCGGCCCCGCGTACAGCAGCAACGCGGGGTCGAGTTGCTGTCGCGGCTCGGCCTCTAGCCATTCGGGGTCGTATTCGAACGCAAAAACTTCCTTTCCCCGGGTCACGTTCGCACTCAGCCAGCCCATGCGCGCTGGCGCGCCGAGGGTCGCCCAGTCCGCGAAGACCTCGATGACTTGCTTCTCGGTCATGCGTCCTGCTTCTCGCCTGCCGGGCGCCCGGGCCGCGCTGCGGCGACGCGCTTCGGGGCCCGCCGGCGTGTGGGTAGCTGTGCATCCTGAAGCTTGCGGCCAAGCTCGTCATCTCGAGCGACAAGCGCAAGGTCGTCGTGCAGGCCTAGGCTATGCAGCACGTTGACGTAACTGCCCAGCGTGACTGAGGGCGTGCCCTTCTCGATGGCCCGTAGTGTTGGCAACGACATGCCCGCACGCTCAGCCACTAGCGTAGCGGAAAAGCCCCGCCGCAAACGCGCCACACGGATTCGCTCGCCCATGGCCTTCACCAAGCGCCTGACGTGCGGATGAACAGCTGCGCTTCGCCTCGGCATAACAGAAGCTATTATTCCCGTTTACGGCTCAATACGCAAGAATACTTTCACTTAAGACTGGTCTGACACCCAACGTTCCGAGTGGAAGTAGATGGTCTCAAGCCCATGCGTGTCCGGCTCTCGGGCCTGAGCCGGCCGTGCGGCCTCGCCAAAAATCCAGCGCGTTCCAAAAGGCACGCTACGGTTGCGTGGCGGTGGGCGCTCGTGCTCAGACCCTCAACCGAGTATTCAGCTCGCTTAACCGACCACGCATGGCCTCAAGCCGTTGCGGCCCGCGCATGGCGCTAGTGGCCGCAACGCCTGAAGGCATCGGCCCATGCGTCCGCACGCGCGGCGCTAGGGACCACCACCCGCACTGTGCCAAGCAGGCGATGGCTCTGCCGTTTTCGTCGCTGTTCGTGGTAACCGCGCTGTATGTTCACGCTCTGCGCCACCCGTAAGCCGACTCACAGCCATCACGCGTTGCCGGGCGTGGGGCGTTCTTTCGACAAAGTGCGAGGCTTTGCAGACCAAGATGACGCATCCGCGCATCGCGCGCGCAGTGTGACAGCTCAGGTGCCGCGGTGATTGGCCGGACTCAGGTCCGTTATGGCCGTGGCGGTTAGCCTATTGATGGGTGGGCGGCGCGCCGGCAGGAAGTGGCAATAGATTCTCGCCATCGTTTAGCAGATGGGCGTGTCGTGCTTGTTCTTTGATCACGCCCGCTTCGCTCGACAAGCCACCCTCCGCTTGCGTCGCTGGCACGTCACGTTCGTCGCGCAGTGCGTGCGCTGGTGCGGGCTTAAGCGGCCGGACGTCATGGGCGCCCCCCGGTTGTTGGTCGAGTACCGTGACGGGAATGCCCTGGGGAAAGATGACCTCTCGAGCCTCGTCGGGCATCGAGATGCCGCGTTGCTGAAAGGCAGACTTGACCAGCCGGATCACCGACGAGCGCACCTTCAGCCAACTGTGTTCGCGGCCGTTGAGCCAAAAGTAGACGCGCAGGTTGATGGTCGCCCGCCCCAGGCTGTCAGCCAACACCCAAGGCTCCGGATCTTTGAGAACAGCCGGGTGGTCCGCCAGCACCTGCCGCGCAATCTCCTGCGCTTCATTGATCGAATCGTCATAGCCAATTCCGACGACAAAGTCCGCGCGCCGATTGGCGTTTGTGGTGAAGTTATGGAGGTTGCTTTTGTAAACGCTGGCATTCGGGATCTGCACCAGGTTGCCTTCGAGGGTCATCAAGATGGTCGTGCGCAGATTTAGCTGTTGCACGAATCCCATCACGCCGGTGACCTCGACCAGGTCGCCCGTCTCGAAGGGTCGCTGCCCACTGAGAAAGCTGCTGGCGAGAAAGTTTTCCGTGATGTCCCGAAAGGCGATGCCGAGGGCCAATCCGACCAGGCCCGTGCCGCCGACGACGGTCAGGGCCAGTTGGGTCAGGCCGGACACGCGCAGCACGATGTAGAAGCCGACGAGAAAAACCAGCACGCCCATGCCCCGAGCAAGCACGCTGCGCAGGAGATTCGCGGTCACCCTCCGGCGCAGCAGCACCCGCGCGCCCCGGGTCACGAGGACGCCGGCGCCGGCCGACAGCGCCAAAATGCCGAGCCCAAAAAAGAGCACCGGGAGCGCGTGGATCATGTCGCGCAGGAGCGCGCGCAGCCCGCGCCAAGCCGGCGCGAAATCCCACACCGACGGTTCGAGCACCTCCATGCGGTTGGCCACGGCGACGACATCCTGGGTGCTCCGCGCGAGGTCACCGGCCCATCGCTTCAGTTCGACGGTCTCCGCCGGCCCGTTTAGGAAGACGACGCCTTCTCGGACCTTGACGCGCGGCGCGGTGAACCACCCCGTGGCATCAAGGACGCGCTGCAGCCGTGTGCGGATGGCTTCATCGTGTGCGATGGGCGTCACGCTCACCTGCGCCACCACCGGAGAGAGGTCTTCTTCTACCGAGTCCCCGGCGGGGTCCCACGCTTCGACCGCTTGCCCAGCAGGCTCCTGCGCCAGGGCCGGCATTGATGCGCACCACAGTGCCATGAGCAACAACGCCCGCCACACGCCCTTGTCAACGCGCGCGAAGGAAGCGCCCGGCCTCGCGGGCGAGAACGCGTGCTTCTCGGCGGAACACTTCGAGGGGTCGCTCGCCAAACGGCTGCGGCAATGGGCGCTGTAGGAGACGGACGCGGGTCCGTTCGGCGCGTCACCATACAGATTCACCACCGCAACCTCACGCCGCAGGCCGCATCAATCCCCGCAGGGCGTTGCGCGGATGCACCAGCGCGATGCCGCACAGACCCTCCGGCGATTCGGCACCGCCACGCACCGACAGCGTTCGTTGTCGCGGCATCCATCAGGCGTGTGGTTTCGTTGTGTGCATGACCTGTTTGCCTATGGGTACGCACGAAGCGAGCCGCCGCGCGCCCACGTGGTTGCGCACGTCGGCGTTCCTCGTGAAGGGTGCGTTCCGGACGGGACTTTGGCTCGGTGGGCAGGAGGGCATCACACGGCGATGCGCCGCGTCGAAAGGATGAACTTCAGGGCAACTTGGCACGCAGGCGCGTGGCCTCTTCGTTACGCTGGCCGCCGGAGTGGCGACGCTGAGCATGCACGCGCGCCACAGCCGTGACCAAGGCGCTGCCTACGTTGGGCGCGCATGCTTCCTTCGAACTGACGCACGCCCCCCATCAATCCGACGGGCTTGGGGGCCGCGATGAGTCCGGTCACGCAGCGACTGCGCCGCGAGCCATCCCCGCTCGCAGACCGCTGCTCCCTACTCTCTCCCCGCCGTGCCTCTCGCCGGCGTTCACTGAACCGCGTTGCGCATGCACCGCTCGCGCCGCTCCCGGGGAGGTCTTGCGCGCACACTTTTTCGCGAGTTCCAGCGCGGGCTGCTGCGCCGGCTGGGAGCAGGCCTTTCGCGAGGCCGAGTCCTGCCGGGGGGGCCGTATGGGTCCACGAGCGTGCGGCTCGGATCGAGAGACGCCACGCTTATGTGCCGGTCGCCCGTGTCGGCGAAACCTCCCTGAGACGATTTCAGGGGCGATTTCATCTTCGTTCGTGTCGGGCCAAACGGGGTTGCAGACGTTTGGCATGGGCTTTGTGCACGCTGGAGCGAATTTGCTTTACAGCACTTCGTGGGAGGGAAAGCATTCTTCCT
>SLQV01000173.1 GCA_007131285.1 Myxococcales bacterium | reverse complement strand
TTTGGCGATGCCAAAGTCGAGTATCTTGATGAGCGGAACCGGATCCTGGCTCTGAACCAGGAAAATATTGTCAGGTTTTAAGTCTCGATGAATAATTCCTGCCGCATGGGCAGCTGACAAACCCTCAGCGATTTGTGCTCCTAGTGCCACCACCATGCTTGGTGGAACCGGCCCGAAGGTTTGGATAAGATCGTGCAGGTCGCGCCCTTCGAGGTACTCCATCACGATGTAGCTCGTACCGTCCTCGAGCACCCCAAAGTCACGGATATCGACAATATTTCTGTGGCCGATCGCGGAGGCGCTCTGCGCTTCTTGCAGAAAGCGGTCAAAGATAACCGGGTCCTTCGCAACATCCGGGTGAAGTAATTTGATGGCGACCGAACGCTTCAAATTCACATGTGAAGCGCGATAGACGATACCCATGCCGCCCTCGCCCAGCACGCGTTCGATCCGATAGCGGCCCTCCAACACAGATCCGGGCCCCAGCAAGGTACCCCCAATACCGCCGTTGTGGCGCGGCCGTAGCGAGTGCTCTGCGGCCTGCTCGTCCTCTGACTCGAACCCTTGAGTAGCCACCATTACATTTATCGATCGGGAAAATCGTCCGGCTTACGCTTCTAAGGCTCCGAGAGTCGGGGCCTAGGTCCAGCCGCGTGCTCACCGTGGCTCCAAAGTCCCGCGGAGACTGCCGCGACACCACCTACCCCATGAGAGCCACGTGTGAGTTAAAGGCCTGATGCGGTCGTGCGTCCTTGCCAAACCCCGCCCGCGCGGCCCCCCAAGGCACGCTACGGTTTTCGGCGTGGGCGCGCTCGAGCGCAAACTCTCAGCTTCTCACGCACCTCGGTTAACTCCACACCCCCTTCTGTCCAAGAGGCATCTCGCTCGCGATTCGTTTGCTTTTTAGCGGCCGTTCAGCGAACGCGTCGGCACCCGCGTCCCGGGCGCTTCGGTCATGTCATCCGAATAGCTGCACCCCAAATGTCTTAGGCGGCGCGCGGTTCCCCAGCGCCGCATGCCCTTTTCTTAAACGAGCTATCCTCTTACAGCTACTCAGCGCCTGTCTTCCTCACATCTTTTAGTATCGCTTAAACAAATGCACTAGGTCAACCGCTGAGGCGGTGGTGGGCACATCCGTTTGCGCGACAGCGCGCACTCGCCGAAGCGTCCACCCATCGGCACACCGATACCGAGAGTCTTCACAGGGCAAGGCAGGGGATCGCGACGCCTGAAAGCGGTGGTCGATGACCCAAGCTTAAGATTTGCCAGCACGCGAGAGAACGAGCCTCAGCTTATCTACCGCACTCGCTAGCTCACTGTGCGTGGTTCCGGGGCCGAAAGAAAAACGGAGTGCGCTGTCTGCCCGCCACACTTCGTCTGGATAGAGCGCCGCGATGACTGGAGAGCGGCGGAGGCTGCCGGCTGCGCACGCAGCGCCGCTTGAAATTGCAACGTTCTCGAGATCGAGCGCCGTGACGAGCAAATCACTGCGGAGGCCTTCGAAGCTCACATTGACGACCGTTGGCACGCTATCCGCTGAGCTATTGAGCACGCCCCCGAGCTTCGTCACCTCAGCCGCAAGATAGGCGCGCAGCTCAGCCAGGTGCTGGGCAGCAGCCGTCCAGCGGTCGAGGCGTGAAAGCGCCGCGCCCATCGCTGCGATCGGCGCGAGACTGGGTGAACCGGGTCGACGACCGCGCTCTTGGGTAGCCCCGGGCCATAGCTCTCGATACGCTGCATCTCGTGATATCCACAGCGCACCCGCTCCCGATGGCGCGCCGATCTTCGCTCCTGATATGGCCAGCGCACTTACCCCCGGCAGCGCACTTACCGCCGGTATTTTACCCAAGGCCTGAACGCCGTCGACGAAGAGTGAAGCGCCCGCAGCTGCGCACAGCGCGCCTACGGTTTCGACGGGCTGAATATGCCCCGTTTCGTGGTTGACCCACTGCATGCACATGACGCTACGCGGCGTCTCGTCGAGCGCTGATTGCACCGCCGCGGCACTCACGCCGCGTCGACTCACCGCTAGTTGGCGGACTGAAAGCCCGCGTTCGGCGAGATAGGCGGCCGCTTCGTGCAACGCTGGGTGCTCCATGGCGCTTAGCCACACGGTATCGACGCCGGCACCAAGCGCGAGCCCAACGAGCCCCAATATGCAGCTTTCGGTACCTCCGGATGTCAGAACGATTTCCGTGTCGTTGACGCCAAGACTGTCTGCGACCTGATGTCGCGCTGTCTCAAGGCACGCCGCCGCTTGGCGCCCGGGCCGATGCACGGAAGCCGGGTTCGCCAATGAGAGCGCCGAAAGCGCGGCCTCCGCTGCTTCCGGACACACGGGTGCCAAAGCGTGCCAATCGAGGTAAATCATTCGGATTCCGAACGCGGCCGGCCGCCAAGGCCGCTGCTAGAACCGGAGCGTTCGAAGCTAACTTCGCGGGATCCAGGCGAGCCGCCAGCGTCAACGGAAGTGTCACGGGATGCCACATGGTGCACGTCGGTCGCGGAAGTGAGCGCGCTGCGCTGGGCTAGAGTCGCGACACATAGCTCGACGCGCGTCCCGCTGAGCAGACGACCGGCGACCGCTTGTGCCGGAGGGCTCTCGACAGACAGTGTACCACCCAGGCCTTCCGCGACGCGCCGAGCAAATGCAAGCCCAAGTCCGGCACCGCCGTGCAAACGCGTGACCGAACCATCGGCCTGAACCATGGGGTCCGTGACACGCGCAAGTTTTTTAGGATCAATTCCTCCGCCAGAGTCCGAGATTGCTATAAAAAGCATCTCATCGCCGCGTGTTTCGCCTAGTACCCCTGACTCGACCGCGACTTCTCCACCGTCAGGCGTAAACTTGAGGGCATTGTCTAAGAGGTGGCCGCAGGCTCGGCTTAGCTTGCCCTGATCTCCTCGAGCTCGGAGCGGACCTTCACTGAGGTCGAGTCTCAGCGCGATGCGCCGCCTTTCGGCTTCTGGCCGGCGCTCCGCCACACACCTCTTGACGATGTCGGCAAAATCGTAGACACGGTCGTAGAAGTGCAGGTGCGAGGTTTCAAGCGCGCTCACATCAAGCAGCGAATCCACGACCGATCGCAGTCGCGTCGCGGCCGAACGCATGCCCTCGATAGCCTTGCGCTGAATGTCCGTCAGTGGCCCCAAATCCTCTTTGAGCAGCAAAGTCACATAGCCCACGATGGGCGTGAGCGGCGTTGCTAGCTCGTGACTGACATTTCGCAAAAATGCCCGGCGCTGCTCGCTTAGTTCCTCCACCCGCGCTACCTCCGTGGCGAGGCGTTGTTGTAGGCGAAAGAGCGCGCGGATTTGCGCAACTTGTGCCGCGGCGCGCGGCTGTTCAGCGGCAGGCAGTGCGCCAAGCGCGTAGGCAGAGCCGTCTTCCTGCACGTGCAGCGCAGCGCGGGCGCCGCAAGCAACCTTCCAGGCGAGCGTGTCGGCGGCGCTGAGCTCCGGTGCAAGCCCGACAACTAGCCGAACCTCGGGTCGAGAATGGCCTTCGGCGCTGAGTAACGCGCATACATCCTCAAGTTGCGCTCCAAACCACGGAGGCGCGACTAGCAGCGCGCTGTGCTCAGATCTTGCGCTTCCTCGCTCGTCATTTTCTCCCGATTTCTTGGTACGAACTGCGTGCGTATCAGCCATGATACGAGTGCCGGTCGTCCCCCCGCGCACACCGCTCATGACGCCATCGCCAACGCACTTTATCGGTAGTGCATCGGACCCATTGCCGCGCGAGTCGCGCTCGCGCGCATCTCCGCTAAAGACGCGATGCCCCGGCAGAGAACCGCTTGAGTCCGTAGTCGATGCTGGCTCAACTTCATTAAGCACTTGATAAGCAGCTTGTGAGCGCAATCGGGCAAGAAGCGTTTGAGCTCTTTCAG
>SLQV01000147.1 GCA_007131285.1 Myxococcales bacterium | reverse complement strand
CCGTGAAGCCTAGCTTCACGTCCCAGTTCCCTGTGGTGCAATCGGCCGTGCCGCCGTCTTCGCCGGAGGCGTCAAAGTCGAAGCAGAGCTCGCCGCCTGCAGCACCGATACTGCCGCTGAAGACAACGGGCGTCTCGGCAAAGCTCGCTTCGCCGTCGCCTTGGACGAAGAACTCGAAAGCAAAGCTGCGGATGCCCTCGCCCAAGCGAGTGGGGAAGTCCAATTCAGTGCAGCGCATGCGGGCGAAAGTGCTGCCCTCAGCGGAGCGAACAAGGAAGCCGACGTCTGGGTTCGCACTCACCATGCCGGTTGCAAAGTTGTAGGTGTAGAAGTGGTCAGAAAACGCGCTCTCGATGGCGTCCGCGCGCAAGCTTCGGGGAACTGGGACCTCGCCCAGCAGGATGGGTAGCTCGGTTTCGGCGTTCACGGCCTCAAAGGCCTCAGCCAGCGCCTCTCCGTCTTCCGCGTAAAGCTGATCTTGCGCGATGGCTAAGGCCGCGCCCGCGTTTCCGGGGCCGGATGCTCCGCCATTGACGCGCACCACGTTGCGGCGCACTGCGAGGTGCCAGGTGGTGTCGGCAGCGGCTTGCTCGGCGGTGAGGTCAAGGACGCGTCGCGTCTCTAAGTTGATGTAGCGCCAGGCGTCCCGGTCCGAGGCGTCGACGGAGAGCAAGCGGTAGCCGAGAATACTTTCGTCGTCGGCCTCATCATCCTCGGGCACATGCGCGTTAGGAGACGTGAAGCCGGGATTGACGGGTGCTTCTAGCAGGTCGTCCTCGTGGGGGGTGAGTTCCGTGCTGGGGTCCCTCGGATTTGCGTCGCTCAAGGTATGGTCAGCTGATGCGCATGCACCCGCCCAGAGCAGCGCCGCAGCAGCAGCGACTACGATCCGGCGAGGCGGGTGGCTACGGTCACAGGCGCGCAGCTGCTGCGCACCGCGTCGGTGAGTAAAGAGCGGGTTCGCGACGGCGTGTCCGGCATCATCGTGCGCGCCGCTAAGGTGCCTCGGGGATGCTGCTGACGGCGGGTTCGGCGCGGTCCAGCAAGTCGCCAGCGATGCGTTCGCGCCGGTCTGGCGCGCGCGCCGCAGCGGCAAGGTTAACCGTGGAGCGCTGTGCACGGTGGGCCTTGACTCCGGCGTTTGGATGGGTGTGGGTCGTGATGCGTTGGTCATGGTTTGAGTTTACTGATGCCTATAGTAAATGAAAATTATTTTTAATAAAAAATGTCGAGGCGAGAGCCGTAGACGCCTGCATGTCACGTAATTTTTTGGGAATACTCTTTCTTTGTCCGCGGGATGATCTGTGCGACGTCATGTTGACGTTCTCGATGTAGATCTCTATTATCAGCTAATGCGCGTGGAGTGCACTCGATAGAAGTCTTGGGCGTCACGTTTTTCCATGATGTGCGCACCGATCGTCTTCGCGACATTTTATGATAACGATTATCGAAATTGTTAGATGTTGCCCGTGGTCAACGCAATGCACGGGTCTCATGGGTCGAGGCGCTGCGCTCCGGACGCGCGCTGTTGGGCGAGCCATGCTCTGCCTGATAGTGGCCAGCAGTAGCGCCTGGGCCGCCTATTCTGCGCAGGCGCAGCCAAATGCGGCGCAACGCGACAACGCAGATCGTCCGTCGTCGCGCGCAGCGCCCGGAAACCCCGACGACCCAGCAACCACCGCAAACCCCGAAGACATGGTGACTGTTGAGGGCGACGCCGCCCCGGAGACATCCCAGTCTTCGTTGACACTCGAAGAAGCGTCTGGCGGGCGTTCGGAGAAGGCGCTGGAAGTACCCGCGGCAAGCGCCGAAGAAGAGACCGCGAAAGACGTGCAAACCGATGTGCTTACGGTGGATAAACGCTTCGAAGCCGAAGGGCGGGCGCAGGCCTCTGCTGAGGGTGTGGAAATCGCGCTTGGGAGGCTCGAGCCCGATGCTGGGAAGACCGAGACGCATGCTGGTGCCGGAACGCGCACGCCGTTCCCACCGGCCTCGGGGGCGCAGGCCGACCTTTGGGATTCATTGCCCCAGGAGCCTCCCATTGTGGACGTGGTGGTGACGGGTACGCGCACACGGCGGCGTCTCGCCGATACTCCCGTGGCCACGCAGCGCATCTCGCAAGCGGAGGTGCGCGAGAGTGGCGCGGACAACCTTCAGGATTTGCTCGAGGAGGTGCCCCACCTGAATCTCGAACGCTCGTTCGGTCGCGCGGGCCTGCAGCTTCGCGGTCTCGATTCGAAGTACACGCTCATCGTCGTGGATGGCCAGCGCCTGACGGGACGCGTCGGCGGCATTCAAGACCTGACGCTGCTCCCCGCCGAACAGGTGCAGCAAGTCGAGCTCGTACGGGGCGCGGCCTCCATGCTTTACGGCGCAGACGCCATTGCGGGCGTGGTCAACATCATCACGCGCATGCCGGACAAGCCCTTCGAGGCCCGAGGCCGTCTGGCTTACGGGTCGCGCAATACCGTCGATGGCCACGCGGAGGTGGGCGGCCAAATCGGGGATGTGTCCATGCTCTTCGGCGGCGGCTACCACCGCGATGACGGCTTCGACCTCGACCCCGAGACGGCTGCCCAGGTAGGCCCCGGCTTCGAGCAGTTCAACCTGGTGCAGCGCGCGGTGTGGAAGCCAAGCACGCGTTTTACGCTGGACCAGCGGGCGTCCTACGTCTTTCGCGACGCCTCTGCGGTGGACGTCAGCGGTGCGCGCGCCGTGCTCGACCGCAAGAGCCGCGTCCAGACAGTGAATGTCTTGCTGCGCCCGACGGTGCACTTCTCCGAAACCGATGCGCTCACGTTTCGGGCGGGGTTCTCCCACTACCACGACGTGTTCGCGCTCGACCAGCGCGGCGACGATGCGCTCGACCAGTCCCAGGTGACCTCGCAGAACCTGCTTGAGCTCGGCGCTGAGCACACGCACATCCTCTGGAAGCGGCATCTGGTGACGGCGGCCGTCGAAGGCTTCTTCGAAGACCTTTCCACCGAGCGGCTGGTGGATGGGCGCGGGAGCCGCGGCCGCTTTGCGGCGTTGGTGCAGGATGAGTGGACGCTCCTCGAAGGGCCACGCCTGATGCTTGTGCCCGGCGTGCGCGTCGACCACGACACCTACTTCGGCACCTATCCTTCGCCGCGCATCGCGGCGCGTTTCGACCCCCACAAGACACTCGCCGTCCGGGCGGCCTACGCCTGGGGTTTTCGAGCGCCTAACTTCCAGGAGCTCTTCCTCAACTTCCAGAATCCGAGCGCGGGCTACCTCGTGGCGGGCAACCCGGACCTTCAGCCCGAACGCGCCCAAACCTACGACCTCAACGTCGACTACCAGCCCCTGGCTTGGCTGAACTTCAACGTCGCCGGCTTCTTCAACAACCTGAGCAACCTAATCCAAGCGGTGCCGCAGGGGAGGGATGCGGACACGCTCTCACAGGCCTTCGTCTACGAAAACGTCGAGTCTGCCTACACCGCCGGGCTCGAGAGCGGCGTCGAAGCGGAGGTCATCCCCGGTGGCCATATCGGCGTGAGCTACACCTACGTTTACGCGCGTGACCGCGAGCGTGCCCGCGCGCTGGCTGGACGCCCCCGGCACCGGGCGACTGCTCAAGCGAGATACACCCTCGAAGCCACCAAAACCGGTGCGCTTGCGCGCGTGGCCGTGACGGGCGCGCGGCCTTTCTACCAGGACACGACGGGCGTCGGCGTAGATGAAGCGGTTTTCGCCGACGCCTACGCGCTCTTCGACATCCGCCTCAACCAGGAAATCGGCAAACACTTTCGGCTCTTCGTGATGGCCGAAAACATTCTTGGTGCGGGCGACGCCCAGTTCCTACCTGTCCAGCCGCGCACCTTTTCTGCGGGCATCGAGGGCGTCCTGTACCTGTAGCACCGGCACCGCCGGGGACGGTTCGGAGAGGTCTAGACCTCGCTCCTG
>SLQV01000191.1 GCA_007131285.1 Myxococcales bacterium | reverse complement strand
TGTTGGGAATCGTTGGGTTGCGGGTGTGCGGGCTCGTGGTCGCTGGGGCAGTGCAGTCGCTGAGCGCACGCGTTCAGGGGGTACAATGAGCGACAATGCTGCAGGAAAAAGCCGCGTGAGCGCTGGGGCCCCGCTTACCGGCTTTAGGATCATGGGGAGGGTTTGCGGGATTTACGCCCGCACACCCGGGGGCGGTTCGTGCGACGTTCCCAGCATTGAACCGGGGAATGATGCGCCTCGGAGCGGTCCTGGCGCCCACATCGGCCTCGCAGCGCGGGAGTTGCGTCCCTCAAGACCTCCCTGGGTGCGTTCCAGGGTGCGTTCCATAAGGTGTCGCCTTCCGTACCGACGCGGTTTGCAGCCAGGACCGGGACGGCGTTAGCGACGGCATGGCATTGCATGACGCGCTGCCAGGGCAAGCGGGTGTCAAGGTGCGGGTCGTGGGGTTCGCTGCCGATGGCGGTGGGGTAGAGCAAAAGCTCGGCGCCGCCGAGGGCCAAGAACACCTCCAGAAAACCGCCCAAAGAGCGCTCCACGACGACGAGAAGCGGTCCCTCTCGGCCTGCGTCAAATGGCGACTTTCGGGACGATGTCTACATGTATATGGACAAAGAACCTTCATGCGTCTATATTTATATAGCCGCCGCAACACCCAACGTTCGTATATTTATAGATACATGGAGCTCAAAGATACGGTTCGTCGCCAGGTACTCCGCAAGATCAATGACGCTGCGGGTGCGCCTGTGCGTGCGCTGAAGCCGCCCCCCGGCGGCTGGATAGCCAGCGTCAGGGGCGCACTGGGCATGTCTGGCGCGGAGCTTGGGCGGAGGCTTTCGCTGAAACGGGGGCGCATTTCCCAGGTTGAGAAGGCCGAGCTGGAGGGGCGCGTCACGCTGCGCACGATGCAGCGTACGGCCGAAGCTTTGGGCTGCCGTTTTGTCTACGCCATCATCCCCGCGAGCGGAGATTTGAGCGACGTGATCAAGGCCCAAGCCCACGTAAAGGCCATCGAGGTAGTGACGCGAGCAGCGACACATATGGCGCTGGAACAACAATCGCTCAGCGACGCCCAGAACACCGAAAAGATTGAGCGGCTTACCCAGGTTCTGGCCGCAGACCCCCCGCCTCGCTTCTGGGACAAATCATGAACGCCGTCGCGGACGAACCAGATGGTGCGACGCCGCTCGACCCAGACGAACTCGACGGGTTGCGGCACCGACACGTCACCACGCGCGCCGAGCTCAACGAGCTTGAGCAAGCCAATATCGAAGCGGGTCTGCTTTGGCTTGCTCGTCAGCGAAAAACGGAAATCTTGGAGGATAGTTTTCTGCGTGAGCTACACCGCCGCCTCTTTGGCGGGGTGTGGACATGGGCCGGTGGATACCGGTTGCGCGAGAAGAATATCGGGATTGACCCCCTACTGATCGGTGTCCAGGTACGTCAAGCGCTCAGGGATGCCGCCTACTGGGCAGACCACGACACTTTTAAGCCGCTAGAAGCCGCAGCGCGCTTCCATCATGCGCTGGTCAAGATTCACCCATTTCCTAATGGCAATGGCCGTCACGCGCGCATCAGCGCCGATGTCTATCTTGCCGAATGCTTTCGCATGCCGCCCATCAACTGGTCGAACAACACCGACATGACGCGCAACAGTATCAGGCGCACCGACTACATCGCTGCGCTGCGCGCTGCCGACAACTTCGACTTTGCGCCGCTCCTATCCTTTGTTGGCCTGCCACCAGACCCTGACGCATGCCTTGAAGGCGCGGAATAATCGCGCTCTACGCGATGATGCTGAAGGCGCCTTAAGCGACGTACGTTTGGAGAGCACCCGTGTCTCTAGGCATGGCGTCGAGGGCAATGGTGATGGCATCCCAGCCGCAGGGCTGTGTGTCATATAACGCCCTCGGGTTCGACCTTCAGGACCTCCCTGGGAGCGATCCTTAACACCGCTGCTGGGAACGGTCCTGGCCATCACCCGCGCCCTCGCCCCCCGCGCCAGCACCCCACGCCGCCTCGCCCACTTCCCCCAGTGAAAGCGCGCAAACAACGCGGAACAGAGCGATCGCAAAGCTATGCTACGCTTTGGGAATGCCCGCGCCGCACACACGCAAACTAGAGGCTGCGCCACTGGCCGCGCTGATTTTGGCGCGCGCAACGAAACCGCTCACCCAGTTGCAGCTGCAAAAGCTACTTTTTTACGTTTGGGGCGCGCTGCTTTCCCGCAACGCCGCGCTAGCGGCTTCGGCGGCGTTCACTTTTGAGGCGTGGAAATACGGCCCCGTGGTCCGCCCTCTCTGGGAGCGTCTGCGCGACCATGGGCCGAGCGTGATTCCACGCGCGGCCTTGGGCGAGCCGCTAGCCGCCGACGCCGTTGTGCTCGAAGCCGTCGACGATATCTTGGCGGTGTACGGTCAGCTAAGTGCCGGCGCGTTGGTGCAGGCCTCTCACGAAGAGAGCCCATGGCGCGAAGCTTCCGCAAGCCTTGACAGACACATTCCCCACGAGACGATTGCCAAGCATTTTGCGGCGAAGTTCGCCGGCCCTTACGCGCTCCCCGACGCGCTCTCGGGCGCGTCGTCGTTCCGCCTCGACGGCCTCCCCGACACCGCGCGCTTCGCATCACTAAGCGATGCAGCCGACTTCTTCCGGCGTCACCAAGACGACAACCCCACAACCGCCGGCTAGCCCATGGCGAAACCTGGTTGGCAATGCTTCGGCTGCTTTCATCATCGGGCGGCACTCGGCGACTACCCAAGCTGTAAGCCCGAGCCACGTGGCTGTGGCAGACTTTGTGAGCGCATCGACACCACACTACTGTCGACACTACCGTACAGGACTCTCCAGGAGTATGAAGCTGTCACTCAGCAGATCCAGCAGCAATTTGCCGTCGCCAAGCTTAGTGCAGCGCGCCAAGGTCATTCGACGTTCACATCGCCGCAAGCGCTATTAGATGCAGCAACTCGGGCGCATCACGTGATCTTCCATCGGGATTTCCCTAATGAAGCGGGGAAATTTCGCAAGGACCCGGTGACGTTCGGTCCCGCGCCGCATCGCAGGACGGGCGCCACTCCCAGCGCAGTCCGCGGCGCTCTATGCCAGTTGGCAACGCAGTTCTGCAACGCACATGCGGTCAATATAATTTCCGCCACGACAGTGGCGATGCGTCACGCGCACTTCTTACACGAGTTTTTTCTCATTCATCCATTCTTTGATGGTAACGGCCGCATCGGGCGCTTGCTACTCGAGCTTTCTGCCGAGCAACGCGGTTTCTCTTATGCGTGGCCTAGCCGCTCCGGCCCGCGCCGTAGCTATGTCGCGGCGCTGCGCTACGCCGACAACCATCACCCAAAACTGCCGTCCACAAGGCGCCAACCGCCCAACCACCTGCGTGGCCTGGCGCGCTGGCTCGAGCATTGCCTCGTCTGCCCACCACGAGAAGAAGAGCCGCCAAGCACAGCGCCCCCATAATCATGCCGAGCGCAAACCCTCACATCGTCACGGGGTCATAAACCGAGAGAAAGCCTCGGCCCACAGCGCTTCTACGCGCACCGTCACACGGTGCGGCTGCTGATTCACGCTGAGAGACACGCCCAGGGAGGTGTCGGCGATGCAACCGATGAATGGTGATGGTCGATGCGGGCGCCTTGATCACTCGGCGGAGCATCATCCCTGGCAGCTCGCGCGTCGTGTCGCGCCGCTGCGCCCAGCGGCGCTTCTACTTCACGCCCAGAAAACCTCCCTGGGTGCGTTTCACATCAAGACCTCCCTGAAACACTCCCAGCAGCGGTGTTAAGGCGCAAGGGAAAAAGTCGCCTCGCAGCGACAATCATGCGGAGCCGGGCGCCTCAGCGAGGAGCCTGTAGGGCACCTTATCGCGGACCATGGCGTTGAGGGTGATGAGTAGTTTCCGCATGCAGGCGATGAGCGCGACCATGGGCGTCTTTCCTGCCTGCTTCAGACGTTCATTGA
>SLQV01000030.1 GCA_007131285.1 Myxococcales bacterium | reverse complement strand
TGTGGCAGCGCATGACGCCCCCCGACTGGGCAGCGCTCTCAATCCCACCGCTTGACTACCAGGCGATTTCCTATTTTTCGGCGCCGCGTAAAAAAGATGGCCCTAAGAGCTTAGAAGAGGTGGATCCCGAGCTCTTACGCGTTTACGAAAAGCTCGGCGTGCCGCTTCATGAGCGTGCGCGTCTCGCGGGCGTGGCGGTGGATGCGGTGTTCGATAGCGTATCCGTTGTGACAACGTTTCGTAAGCAGCTGGCGGAGTACGGGGTGTTGTTCTGTCCCATATCCGAAGCGGTCCATACGCATCCCGAGCTTATTCAGCGCTATCTGGGCTCGGTCGTACCGCAAACGGACAACTACTTCGCGGCACTCAACTGCGCCGTGTTTAGCGATGGTTCGTTTGTATACATTCCGAAGGGCGTACGCTGTCCGATGGAACTCTCGACCTACTTCCGGATTAACGCGCTCAATACAGGTCAGTTCGAGCGAACGTTAATTGTGGCAGAGGAGGGGGCGTATGTGTCTTACCTCGAAGGCTGTACAGCGCCGATGCGGGATGAAAATCAGCTGCATGCGGCGGTAGTCGAACTTGTCGCGCATACCGATGCCCAAATCAAATACTCGACGGTACAGAACTGGTATCCAGGCGACGCCGAAGGTCGTGGTGGCATCTACAACTTTGTGACGAAGCGTGGCATTTGCGCGGGCGACCGGGCTAAGATTTCTTGGACACAGGTAGAGACCGGATCCGCAGTTACATGGAAGTATCCGAGCTGCGTTCTCAAAGGCGCCGATAGCGTTGGCGAGTTTTACTCCGTTGCCATCTCTCACCACCGACAGCAGGCCGATACCGGCACAAAAATGGTGCATCTCGGTGCAGGTTCGCGCAGCACAATAGTTTCTAAGGGCATCAGCGCCGGCCACGGGCGTCAGACGTATCGCGGCCTGGTGCGAATGGAGCTTAGCGCGCGCGGAGCTAGTAACTTTACGCAGTGTGACTCGCTGCTGATCGGCAGCAATTGTGCGGCCAACACGGTGCCTTATATCGAGAGTCGCCAACCGAGTGCCTCGGTCGGCCACGAGGCCACGACAACGCGCATTCGCGCCGACCAGCTCTTCTATCTGCAGCAACGTGGCCTTAACGCGGAGGACGCCGTTGCTCTGATCGTTAATGGCTTCTGCAAAGAAGTCTTGGCGGAGTTGCCCATGGAGTTTGCGGTCGAGGCGCAAAAGCTGCTGGGTGTCAGCCTAGAGGGGGCTGTGGGATAGGTCGGTATGTAAAAAGGGCAGATCACAGCTGAAAAGCGTTAGAAGACAAAATTGCGTGATGGTGCTCTTCCCTCGGGTTCCGGCTAATCCGAGGGTGAAGCGGCGGGAACATCCCGCTTCTGCACGGTGCCTGGGGTTGACTCCCGAACCTCCCGGGTGTCGCGGGTTAAAGGCGCCTGAATAGGCACGTGGAGCAGGTCTGCAGACACCATTAAGTCGTAGGGAATAGCAGGTGAGATGATGGCATTACTTGAGATAGATAACCTAGTAGCGAGTATCGGCGAGACGGAAGTGCTGCGTGGCCTTTCGCTCAAGGTTGAAGCCGGCGAAGTGCACGCCATCATGGGGCCGAACGGAGCCGGCAAGAGCACGCTTTCCAAGATCATTGCGGGGCATCCAGACTATACGGTGAAGTCGGGTGACATCCGACTGGGCGGCGAGACCCTTCTGAATAAATCGCCGGATGAGCGCGCCGCCCTTGGTGTGTTTTTGGGTTTCCAGGACCCTGTTGAGATTCCAGGTGTCAATAATCTCTATTTTCTTCGGACCGCACTGAATGCGCAGAGGCGTCGTCGGGGCGAGGCGGAAATCGACGCGCCTAGCTTCCTGCGGCTTGCCAAGGATGAAGCGGCTCGAGTGGGGCTCGACGCGGGTCTTATTAAGCGGGCTCTCAATGATGGGTTTTCGGGGGGAGAACGCAAGCGCAACGAAATGCTTCAGCTAGCCGTTCTTCAGCCGAAGCTTGCTATTCTCGACGAAATTGACTCGGGTCTTGATATCGATGCGTTAGCCGCCGTGGCGCAGAACGCCGCCCGCCTACGTGCTGAAGGCATGTCGTTCCTGCTTGTGACTCACTACAACCGCCTACTCGACGCATTTCCACCGGATATCGTTCACGTACTCGTGGGCGGCCGTATTGTGCATTCCGGCCCGGCTGCCTTGGCGAAGGAGCTTGAAACCTCGGGTTATCACGCATGGTCGCAGCTGGAAGTGCAGTCTGGGGCCGCTCAGGCACCGTCCCTTCACGTCTAGGAATCGTCCAGGCAACCGTGGCAGCCATGCTCGGCGCGTGCTCCTAGTCGGTGCTTTTAGGATCTAGAAGATGACCTCAATGAATCAGTCACACGCTCTACGAGAAGACCTAGCCGCGGCCGCTTCTGGCTTAAATTGGCCCAGCAGAAAGCAAGAGGCTTGGCGGCGTTCACCGGTCTCCTCTATCAAAGAGCGCTTCTCGCTTAAGCAACAGAATGAAGCCGCAATCGTAAGCCTTCACGAGCACCCTCCATGGGTGGGCGAGGCGTGGGTTGGGCACGTGCTTAAAAGCGCACCGCAAAGCGAAGAGCCCTGCATGGGTCAGGAAGGTGCTATCCGGCTGTTGTGGCTTGGATCGAGCCCCCTCGTGGTCGAACGGCTTCAGAGTGCTGAAAATAGCGCTGAGGTCACAAGTGGGGGCGCTTCCGCGCTGTCGGTCCGGGAACGTCCAGAGAGCGTGACCGCAATCCTTGCGAAGCTCCACACGCGAGAGACACTGCGTATGCGTGTCTCAGCCGGGTGTGCGCTGGAATTGCCGGTCGAACTCTTGGTGACGGGCGCGAGCGCACAGGAGCAGTCATCTGGTACCCACTTTGTATGCGAGGTGGGCGCGGGCGCCTGTCTGACGCTGGTGGAGCGGTGCGTCGGCAATATCTCCGAATCACGCTCGATGTTGCTCGAGTTTCATCTTGGAGAAGGTGCACAGGTAGAGCACCTACGAGAGTCTTCGCCGGCGGACGGCGGCTACTTGCTTAGCGAGGTGGAGGTTAACGTAGGGGCGGGAGCGAGCTACCGAAGCGTGCTTTTCGCGCGCCAGGGTCGCTACCAGCGCCACGATGTGACACTCAACCTTCAAGGCGAGGGAGCGAAAGCGGACTTTGCTTCCGTGGTGGTCGCCGACAGCGACAGCCAGGCGGAGGTGCAGGTAAAGGTGCATGCGACGGCGCCTCAAACGCACTCAAGCATGTGTCATCGGGCAGTCGTCAAGGATCGGGGCGATGTTGGGTTCACGGGTACGGTTGCGGTGACGGGCAGCGCGCCCGGAGCTGAAGCGCATCAGAGCGCCAAGGCGTTACTGCTGAATGAAGGCGCTGTCGCCTTTGTTAAGCCCGAGCTGTTTATAGAGACCGATGAGGTTGCTTGCTCCCACGGCGCTACCATCGGAGCGCTTGACGCTGCTGCTCGCTTTTACCTGATGTCCCGAGGGCTTGAACGAGCGGTGGCTGAAGCACTCCTGATTCGCGCATGCTTGCTCGAGCCCCTAACTGGACGCACGTCACCTGCGGCACGCTGGCTCGCAGCCTTGGTCGAAGCCGAGCTGGGGGGAAATATCGACGATGCAGTATGCTGATTTAGCAAAGTGTGCGGGGGTGCCTCCCGCTCAACGCGTTCGGGATGTGCGGGAAGACTTCCCCGCACTCGCTCAACTGGTGCATGGCAAACCGCTGACTTATCTAGATAGCGCCGCCACGAGCATCAAGCCTAGCGCGGTCATCGAAGCGGTTGAATCCGTGTATGCCGTCGACTGCGGCAATATTCACCGTGCCGTGCACACACTTTCCGAGCGCGCAACCGAGCGCTACGAAGGCGCCCGCGCCCGGATCGCGCGCGGGATTGGGGCGGCGATGCCCGCAGAGGTGGTCTTCACGCGAGGTGCAACGGAAGGCATCAATCTCGTTGCGGCAAGCTTCTTGCCAACTGTAGCCAAGCCGGACGCTGAAGTGCTGGTAACCTCCTGGGAGCATCACGCGAATATCGTGCCTTGGCAGCAGGCTGCGGCGCGCCTCGGTTTGCATCTAAGGGTTGCGCGTTTGCCCATCGATCGCGCACCGGTTGCGGACGATGTGCTCCGTTACGTGAACGAAAAAACGTGTTTCGTTGCATTTACCGAACTTTCGAATGTCTTCGGTGTGAGGCTTCCCACGCGGGAGATCGTTCACGCGTTAAATGCGCGAGGCATCGCTTCTTTGGTCGATGGCTGTCAGGGGGTTGTGCATGGCGGTGTTGATGTCGCCGCGCTCGGCGCTGACTTCTACGTGTTCAGCGGGCATAAGCTGTACGGGCCTACCGGTATCGGCGTCCTGTACGGTCGTTATGAACGGCTCGCGGCGATGGGGCCCTATCAGACCGGGGGCGACATGATTGAGACGGTGTCGTTTGAGACCACAACCTTTGCGCCACCACCGGCGCGCTTCGAGGCGGGAACGCCGCATATCGCCGGGGCGATTGGGCTCGCCGCCGCGTTCGATTACCTCGAGGCACATCCCGCTGAACGCACGGCAAGTGAAACGTTAGCGCAGGATTTCGAAGCGGCACTGGCCGAAGAAGGAGGAATAGTGCTGCTAGGGCCTCGCCCCTCGCATACAGGCATCTTTCCCTTCGTGTGCCCGTGGGGACATGCCCTTGATATCGCAACCTTCCTCGACCTAGAGGGCGTTGCAGTGCGTGTGGGTCACCACTGTGCCCAACCTCTGATGGCTGAACTCGGCGTAACCTCTACGCTTAGGGTCTCCTTGGGGATTTACTCGTCGTCGTCTGATCTTGATCGCCTTCTTTCGGCGTTGCGGTCTGTTCGTCAGAGGCTGGCATGACGTCACAAGTTTACGCCTGTTTACATAAAATACGGCGGCACGTCGGTGGGACGCAGTGATGAAGATGCGACTTAATGTGCTGGGTCAGCCGGCGCAGCTGAATGGCAACGTGGAAAGCACGGGTGCGTCAGGAAACACAACGCTCGAAGGCGGAGTGCTCGTCCGCGAAGCTGCGTTCGATCCCGAAACGGTATTGACCGAAGACGCCGTTCGCCGGGCCTGTGCTTCTGTGTTCGACCCCGAGATCCCGGTAAATATCTTAGACCTCGGCCTGATCTACGCCATCGACCTCAGCCAGGTGCCGGATGTTGCTATCGACATGACCTTGACGGCGCCTGCGTGTCCCGTGGCTGGCGAGTTGGTCGGCCAGGTTGCGGACGCCGTGGCGGCTCTGGGCGGCGTGCGCCGCGTCACAATGCGCTTGGTGTGGGACCCTCCCTGGACGCAGGCGCGCATGAGTGAAGCCGCGCGCTTCGAGCTCGGTCTGCTTTAGGTCCTATCGCCTGCAGGGCGAGGTGACACTAGGCTCCAGGGGTGAGATGGGCGCTCTTTAAGGTTCTTGATGGGCTGGAGCAGTCGGCTGCGTTCGTTGTGGCCTTCACCTTACAGCGGGCGATCGGGCTCAGTCGACATGATGCTGCCACCCCGACGCTAGACGATGAGGCTCGAAAAGCATTGCGGGATGCGTACGTCCGGTGCCTGCTTGCTGACACTGCATGGCTCAAGACCCAGCACTCTCCGTTCAAGCACCGTTTTTCACGTCCCTACGCGCAGTGGCTCAAGGGCTTTCCCGATTTTCTTTGGGATGCGCGGCGGGTCGCTCAGCGCCGCAGCCGAGGTGATTTTCAACAGACGCCGCCGCGCGCCGCCAACTACCCTGCATACTACCGACGAACATTTCACTGGCAGTCCGACGGTTACTTCACCGAGCGATCTGCCGCGCGCTACGATTTCGGCGTGGAGGTGCTCTTCTTGGGCGCGGCCGATGCCATGCGGCGTCAGGCCCTGGCTCGCGTCCTAGAGCGGCAGGAGTCGAACGTCGGTGTGCAGTGGTTGGATGTGGCGTGTGGCACGGGCCGCTTCGCATCAATGGTAAGGCGTGCGAGGCCAGACATAAACGTCACGGGCTTGGACCTTAGTGCAGCTTATTTGCGCTTTGCACGACGCATCTACGGTCACCCTAGTATGCGCTGGAAGCACGGTGATGCCTGCGCTTTGCCCTACGCGGACGGCTCGTTCGACGTTGTTTCAAGCATCTATTTGCTCCACGAACTGCCTCGCCGCGCTCGCTTTAAGGCGCTAGCCGAGATGCTCCGCGTGCTCAGGCCTGGCGGACTGCTGCTTGTGGCAGATTCACTTCAGGACTCAGATGCGCCTCGGTTAGCGCCGTTATTGCGAGCGTTCTCTCGTGATTTTCACGAACCATTCTACCGTGACTACTGTCAAACTCCCCTTGAGCCCTGGCTGCAAGCGCAGGTGACATTAGAGGCGGTGGAATCTCATACCGCGTTCGTGACGAAGATCGTTACTGCTAGGCGAACAACGAACCCTGCCCAAAAGTAGAGCGAACATCCCTTCGACCCGCTCCACTTAAAGAGCGCCGACAGCGCTACCGGGAGCCGCAGAAGGTCAACGTGAGGCGCAGGTTTAGGCCGGCGACGGTTCGGAACGGCGCTGGTCTTGATTGGGTTTCGGATCTTGAGAAATACGGGAGGCGACTGGCCCTAGCTGACCTTGATACTTGCTCAGGCGCGACCGGTGTCCGTAGGGGCGCTCCGAGGGGCTAGTCATTGTGTGGAGGACTAGCTGGGAGATGCGCATGCCAGGATAGACTTTCACCGCGCAGCGGCCGAGGTTAGAAAGTTCAAGCGTAATCTGCCCTTCGAAGCCTGGATCGATGAAGCCTGCAGTCGCGTGAACGACAACACCAAGTCGCCCGATACTGCTACGGCCCTCGACTCGGCCCACGAGATGCTTGGGTATGCGCACGCGCTCCAAGGTGGCGCCAAGAGCGAAATCCCCAGATTGCAGTACAAACCCCTCATCGCCCACGCGCATTAAATCCGTGATGCGTTCGAATGCCTCCTGGTCCCTCGGGTCGATGCAGGATACGGCAGGGGCGCGATACGTGATGAACGTTGACCCTAGACGCAGGTCGATACTCGCGGGCTGGATTTGGTTATCCCAATCATCGATAGGGTCGACGACTAATTCACCGCTCTGAAGGTTCTTCCTGAGGTCTTGGTCCGAGAGAATCATCAGGCGCGAGCCTGGCGCGGTAGCGCTCTCCGGTCAACCTCGGGTTTGATTCACGTATTCCTCATGCTCGACGGCCAGAGCCGGCCCAACGCGGAGCCACCTTCGAGACTCGAACTCGAGACCTACGGTTTACGAAACCGTTGCTCTACCAACTGAGCTAAGGCGGCAAAAAATTCGTGTTCGAGGCACTTGGAAAGCTAGATCTCGTCCTCGGTTTCAGTGTGTAAACCAAAACCGTCTTCCTCAAGGGCATCCGTTTCGCCGTCATCCTCGTCGTCGAGGTCCGCGATGTGATATTTCAGGTCCACACCTACATCGGAGAGCTGCGCTTCCAGTAGCTCAAAGAGCTCGTCCGCGTCTTCGCCGGACCATTCGTCCAAGATATCCGTGATGAAGTCGTCGAAATCGGCACTATCGATGCGCCGCTCGATCTCTTCGATACTCTCTTCGCTAAAGGCTTCAATCATGTCCTCGCGCAGCGTTTCCGTATCGCCTTCACGAATAGCGTCTGATACCGATAGCCGGATTTGCTTTGCCGAGCGCTTATCTAAATAGATTTCCATGCAGAATCTCACCCGGTTTGGGCCGTAAGCCGGCCACTATAAAAGCGGTCACGACTTCGTCAACAGCGAACTCGCCTGCATCGGCGATAAGCGAGGCATCTTATGTCGCTAAGCCCCGAGTTAAGTACGTGCTACCCACCCGATGCGGACCACGGTTGGCGGACGGCCGGCAACCGTTTCGTGGCTAGGCGGACAAGCGTTAGGGTCGAGCCTGGCCATGCTAGACGTTCGCGGGCCGTGCTGTCCGCCGCGTGTGGTCAGTTGCAGCACGAAATGGGTTACAGGTGCTGTAGGTGTTAGTATCACCCAGCCCCCGCCGAGCAGATAAGTTGCCGAAGGGTCATTAGAGGCGCCGAGCCACGTCTTTGATTGAAGTGCTACTCACTATCTGCGTAACCTAGAGGGTACCTGCTGATGAAGCCGACAGCAAACACGTCCGAGGCACCGTCTCGGCCCGGCGATCCCAGACGCCAAGGTAGCGACGGCAGAGCGTCGGAGGAACGCAGCGCTACCGTAGATTCACCACGATTAACTTCCGTGAACCCGACGGAGGCGTCGCCGGCTGAGGCTATATCAGCGTCGACTGACCCGGGTGCGTCAGCGCGTGAGCCAAGCGTCGAGGCATCACCGCGTGCGCAGCAGGAGCAAGAACCCCTCGCTCAGAGCCCTGCAAGATCGATAGTGTCCTCTGAACCGGAGAAAATCGACGCTGAGTCGGGATTAGACCCGGAGACTCAATCCGCCTCGGACAACAAAGACCGGGCTGAGCCCGCAGACGATGCGGAAACAGGCTCCGGTTCCGATACGCGACCGAGTGCGCCATTGCCGACACCATGCCCCGACGAAACAGCCGCGGAAGGGCAGGCGTCTGAGGCATCGGATCGGGTACAGGCGCAGGCTGACCCCAATCGTATTGTTATTAATTGGGTTGCAGGTTCCGATGTTGGCCTCGTCCGCGAACACAACGAAGATAACTTTGTTGTCTCGAATCTTGCAGAGGGCCGGCCCCCGGCGGCGGATGTTGGCGCCGGTTCTGCAACGTCGGGGGCGATCGAGCTCGCACCGCAAGGCGCGATTTTTCTCGTGTGCGATGGAATGGGCGGTGCGGCGGCAGGGGAGGTCGCTGCACAACTAGCTGTCGACACGGTATGCGAGCAAATGGAGCTTGCCTCGGCACCGAAGCATCGAGATGAATTTGCCTGGAGGCTCGTGCGCGCGCTTGAAGCAGCCGGTGAGGCGATCTTTGCCTTGGCTGCTTCTGACCGAAGACGTCGGGGCATGGGTACAACTGCAACGCTCGCGGGCCTCGTGGACAAGGTGCTTTTCGTGGGCCAGGTGGGCGACAGCCGCGCCTACGTACTGCGCAACCAATGGCTAGGTTTGATTTCAAAGGATCAGTCACTGGTAAATCAGTTGCTTGAAGCCGGGCAGCTAACGGAATCCGAGGCGCAAGCCTTCGAACATTCGAATATTATCCTGCAGGCTCTCGGGACAGCCGAGGAGCTCACTGTCGACTTGACCTTTCTCGAGTTGCGGCGTGGTGATCTGCTCTTGCTCTGTTCCGACGGACTCTCCGGCATGGTCCCGCTGCATCTGATGCAGGAGGTGCTCAACGAAAGCACGACGCTTGACGAAAAGTTGGCCAAGCTGATTGCGCATGCCAACCGAGCCGGAGGCCACGACAACTCAACGGTGGTACTTGCCGTTTTTGATGGCGAAGGCTTGCAGGTGGCTGACGATGGTGTGAAGGTCGCCTATCAGCAGTATCCATTGGTACCGGCAGACGAGGCGTCCCAGGGTGAACCCGACACGCGCGCAGGTCGCCGATTAAGGACCCGCTCCCTGCCGACAGTCTCCGAACTTGAAGCGGAACCGACCCGACCGGGCCACGGCAGAAATGGGTCAAGCCCGGGGCTGACATCAGGTCTAAGTGCGCGCACTCGCCGGTGGCACCTTCCTCTCGCGGTCATGGCGGCGCTTTTTGCGGTGGTAGCGGGCGCATGGTTCTTTGGAGCAGGCAAATCGACGCCGGGTCATCGGGTCGAGCCTCAAGCAGAGCGTGAAGCAACGAGACCGGATATCGCGCATCCGGTCAGGGTTGAGGTTTCGCTCCCTGTCGCTGCAGATGCCCTATTTGTAGATGGTGTATTGGAAGGTCAGGTGAGCGCGACTGGCACCGTCGAAACCGAGCTTTGGCCCGGACTTTATCGTTTCGAAGCACGCAGTGAGGAGGACGTGCTTGTGGGCGAGGTTGTCGAAGTGCCCGCGGTGGGTGTGTTGCGGGTCGAGCTTCTGCTCAACGATCCGTTTGTTGGAGGCAGCACGGATAAAGTTAATGCTGAAACGGAGGGTCCTCGTAAAGCAGACGCGGCAGCGGCTGAGCTGGAGAAGCCCAAAGCCCGCAACGCCGGGGCCGAGAAGCCGAACGAGCGCAGCGCCGCCGGCGCAAGATCGGCGGGACAGGCGAAGGCCGTGCCGGCTGTGACGGAAGCGCGCACGAGAGAAGCCCAGGCGGGCAATGAGGGGGATACGTCACTAGCGGAGCAGAAAAGACCGGCGAAACGGGCGGATCCGAAGCAGTCTCCCTCTGACGTGAGGGAGAACGCACCTGCCTCGGCACGAGCACCCGCGGACAAGGCGTTGCCCGAGGCATCGGCAACACCAGCGCCTCCTGGTGATTCGTAAAGCGCCGTCACGCCGCCAAGAAGGCGGCACTAAACTTATCGGCCAGGTCTCCGACAGCCGTACGAGCTGCGTTGTCCTCGGCCTCGGGGTAGCGCCGGTCAAAGTACAGCTTGAGTTTAGGTTCAGTGCCGCTGGAGCGGAGCGCGACACGGCCATCTACTCCCAGGCGCATATTCCAGCCGGGACCACAATCGCCCGCTAAAGGGTGGGCCATGACCGAGAGCGGCTCAACCACCGGATGCTCGGGCGCGCCGGGAAGTAGCGCGGCGACAGCGGATCCGGCGCATGCCATCCGTCGCTTCACTTCGCGGGCATCGCTAGCCCAAGGCTTGCTGTGCAGAGCAACTGAGCGACTTGTGCTGCGCCAACAGCCAGCCTTTTCGTCGATGTATCGAAGTGTGCCCAGAAGGTTTGTGCCAAGGGTCTGCTGGAAATAGGCGCGGGCTCGTAGCAGAGCGAGAGCAGCTTGAAGCCCATCTTTGTCGTGGGTTTCAGGGCCGAGCGCGAAACCCAGTGCTTCCTCAAAAGAAAGAACAACGTGGTGCGCGCGCGCTCCAAGCCCGCGCTTGAGGGCGGTCACTCTGCGGAATCCGGTTCCGCTTCGCAGGACTTCAAACCCCATGCGCGCACCGGCGGCTTCAAGGCCGGCGCTCGACACAACCGTAGTGAGCACAATAGGACGGTCGCCCTCCGCGCACCCGTCTAGTGAGGCTTCGGTAAGAGCAGTAGAGGGAGACCAGCTTGCGAATGTGGCTAGCAGCAATCCAATTTCATTGCCCTGAAAGGTTCGGACTTCACCTGTGAGCGGCTGCAACTCGACTACCGCAAGCCGGTCGGCATCGGGGTCAAGCGCAAGTCCAAGTTGGCAGGCTGGCGTCAGCTTTTGACGCAACGGGTCAAGCGCAGATGAAACCTCTGGGTTAGGCGAAGAGACCGCTGCAAAGGTGCCATCTGGCTCGCGCTCGGCCGCGACGAAGTCGAGGCTGTCGCTTTCCCCGGCCAACGTCCTTTCGAGCCAGACGCCACCCACGCCCTGGAGAGGTGTGACCGCTATGGACCGAGTGTGACTCGACGCGTGCGCGGCAAGCGTGTGCTTAATGTGCGCTACGTAGTGGTCGGCACTGGCTGAGAAAGCGGCATCGGTGATGGCTTGCGCGCTACCCTTGGGGTTGAATGTCGTCCTGCTCGCGACCGGTGCGCCGCTGTCCGATTCCTGAGAGGACGTTCCGACAAGCTCCACGGCAATGGCCTCCAGGGAGGTGTTGTGCAGCCATGCGCTGGCCTCGGTGGCGGGTTGGTCATCAAGCTGCGCCCCCTCGCGGTCGAAGAACTTGGCGCCGTTGTACGCCGCCGGATTGTGGCTGGCAGTTACCATGATACCCAAGTCAGCCGAGAGGTGGCGGGTGAGAAAAGAAACAAAAGGTGTCGGTGCCGGTTTTGGCAACCACAGCGTGTGCGCGCCCGCATGCGCGAGACGTTCGGCACAAGCCACCATCGCAGCATGTCCGCCAAGTCGCGCGTCGCAGCCCAAAACGACCCGTGCACCTGGCTTGCGCAGCGTGCGGACGACGGCGAGAGCCACCGCAGACAGCGTGGCCTGGTTGAAATGCTCCTTGCCCGGGCCGCGCGGCGCCCGAATGCCTGCAGTGCCAAAGCCGATCCATGGTCCAAGTAGCGCCGCAGCACTCCCATCCTGAAGCGCCGCACTGAATGCGGCGCGCTCGTTGCCTCCGCCGAGCAGAGTCATCCACGCACGCCATGTTCTCGTGTAGGTCATCGCTTCTGGACGTGACGCATCTGGCGTTCGGGTATTGTGCATCGCACCCAATCTTCTAGGACAACGAGACATCTTGCGCCACGCGGCCAGCAGGAGAGAGACGCGGCAGACAGCGCCTCGGAGCGCGCGCATCAGCCGTACGGACATAATCCCTAGCCTAACCAACCGCTTCGTTCGCCGGTCTTCGCGGCCACGGCCGGTGCCCGGAGGCGCTATCTACGAGCCCTGGTTTAGGTTTTTCTCTCTACCGCTCGCCGGCAATGAGCCCGAGGGTCACGCGTTACGCGTTTTTCCCTGCCTTCGGTGCCGATTTGGAGTAGACGTTCCGGCTGGGCGAGACGCAGCGGCTTGCCACAATGTCTAATCGGGTGGGCCGGCATGTGTTAGCTGTCCCTCTTGGGCGCGGGCACCCGCGCGGGGCTCTGCTGGGCGCTTAGGCCTGCAGGCGCTATCGCATGGGCCGCGCGAGGCTTCTACACCAAGCGAACGGTTGTAGGGCGAACGATTGTAGGGCGAACGGTTGTAACGCGAACGGCTCTAAGGCAACGGGCTTTAGGTGGATGGCACGTGCCGAGCCGGGTCCAAGCACAGTTGACACCATGATTCCAGCTTCGGAGCAAAAAAGCGGTCTAGGTCCCTGGCCCCGAGGTTTGCCTTTTATCGTGGTGAATGAGGGTTGCGAGCGCTTCTCGTACTACGGAATGAAGTCCATTCTGAAGGTCTACCTCGCGGCCTGGTACCTCGAGCAGGGCTCAACGCAGGCCTTCGCACAGACGCGCTCGACGGTTGCAGTGCATCTTTTTATGATGGCGGTTTACGCGACGCCCCTTGTGGGTGCCGTGATCGCCGACCGTTATCTAGGAAAATATCGAACGATTCTTTGGCTCTCGCTCGTGTATTGTCTAGGACACGGGGTTCTGGCTCTTTGTGACAGTTCGCTTGTCGGCGTGTACAGTGGCCTTGCGCTCATTGCTGTTGGGGCCGGAGGAATAAAGCCTTGCGTCTCAGCACATCTCGGGGACCAGTTCGATGCCAGTAACTGGGGGCGCCTAGAGCAGGCGTTCCAGATTTTCTACTTTATCATTAACCTCGGGGCGTTCTTTTCGACGTTGCTTATACCCTGGGTCAAGGAGCGTTTTGGGTGGTCTGTGGCCTTTGCGATTCCCGGCGTGCTTACCGCTTGTGCCACAGGCGTGTTTTGGTTGGGGCGTCGGCGCTTTGTCCACGTACCACCCAGCCCTGGTGGTCGCCTCGGGTTGTTCGATGCACTGACCGCTGGCTTTGCGTTCGTCGCGGGGGTCGCGCTCGTCGTGCCGGTAGGACCAGGTCCCTTAGTACGGATAGCGGCGGGTTTTTTGGCGGGCCTGGCCGCATGGTACATTTACCGGCACCGGCAGCGCATTCAGCCCCAGAAGGGTTTTCTCGCGCTCTCGGGTGCGTTGCTGAAGGCGCGATTATGGTTGGGCTTGTCCCGCATCGCTGCGCTGCGCATCGTCTTGCAGCGTTTCCCCCGAAATGATGTCGAGGGGGCCTTAGCGATCTACCGTATCGCGGTCGTGTTTTTGCTGGTTAGTTGCTTCTGGGCGCTCTGGGACCAGTACGCGACAAGTTGGCTCGACCAGGCGCAGATGATGCACGCGCAGGTAAGCCTTGGATCCCTCGGCTCCTTGAGCATCCTGCCCGAACAGATTCAAGCCGCGAATCCCATCCTAGTGATGCTTTTGTTGCCCGTGATGAGCCGTTTTGTGTACCCACGTCTGCAGCGCTTCTCGCGGCTGTCTTCCCCCTTAGGCCGGATGACGGCGGGGATGTGGGTCGCGGCGGCGTCGTTTCTTTTGGTGGCGGCCTTGCAGTGGCGCCTTGATACCGGAGGTCGCGTTCATTTGCTTTGGCAGCTTGGCCCCTACCTCTTGCTCACCGTCTCGGAGATACTCGTCTCGATTACTGGCCTAGAGTTTGCGTACTCTCAGGCGCCGCATCGGGTCAAGTCGCTCGTGATGAGTTTTTGGCTCTTGACCACGGCGGCCGGCAACCTGTTGACGGCCTGGCTGGCAGAGTGGCTTACGCTTCCTCTGCGGGAATTTTTTCTGGTCTTCACGCTGCTAATGAGTGCTGCTGCTTTCGTTTTCGGTATCGTTGCCCGGCGTTATCGTTACCGGGACTACCCTCAGCCCTCGCTCACAAGCGCCCATTGAATCCATGAAGCACTCCATTCACCCCGAACCGCACGCCGCGCAGGATGGCTCCGCTGACCGAGACGTCACAAACCGCGTACATGCGACTGACGCGGAGCATGCGCGCCAAGTTGACGCGTCTTCGGTTAAAGCGCTGCGCGGTCGGCGTCCCGGTGGCGCACCCCGACTGGATGCCCTAGCGCAGCATCAGAAGTGGACGCGCGAGACCTTGGGCCTGTCCGATGGGCGCGCTTGTGACCTTGATGTAGGCTTCGGCCGCGGTGGTTCGCTGCGCTACTGGGTAGCGCAGCGCGCAGAAACGGCAGGCCGTGAGTTGCTTGCCATTGAGATCAAGCATGGTTGTGCTGCATCCGTTCATGCTTGGGCCGCGGCGCGCCAAGCGGATCACGTTTCGGTTTTCCAGGGCGATGT
>SLQV01000137.1 GCA_007131285.1 Myxococcales bacterium | reverse complement strand
CTTGGCCGCCTGACAGTTCGAAGGGGTAGCGATTGTGTAGCTCTGGTCCGATATCGATAAGCTCTGCGAGCTCTAGAAAGCGAGCGCTTATGCGTTCAGTGGGCCACTCCATGCGACCCGCCATCAGGCATGCATTTTGGCGGACGGTCATATGGGGAAAGAGGCCTCCGGCCTGCACGACATAGCCGAGGCGCAGGCAGCGCCGCCGCGGCGCCGGATCGGGAAAGTGCGGTGGATCGAAGGTGAGTTCGCCGGAGGTGAGCTGTTCAAGGCCCACGATGATGCGCAGCAGGGTGGTCTTGCCGCAGCCCGAGGGCCCAACGAGTGCTGTGGTTTGGCCAGAGGCGATCGCTAAATCGATGCGATCGAGCACCAGAGCGCCCGTTTGGCCAAAGCGCTTGGTTGCCCCCTGCAAGCGTACGAGCGGTTCCTGCATGCGGTCTACAGCGTAACAGTTGGAAGCGTGCGTGTCCGCTGGAGCCCTTGGCCAATCATGTGTGGCGAAGCTCGCACTGCAAGCGCAACTCTGGTTGAGTCGACCGAATAAGGCGTCATGACGACGATGCTAGAACCGAATCTGATCAGCCGCGCCCGGATTCTCAGCGGAACCATTCATGGTGTTGATACCCAGCCCATCGCGGTTGAGGCGGTCGCGGCCTCCGGGCTGCCAAACTTCGACCTCGTGGGCCTTGGTGAACGGGGTGCTCGCGAGGCGCGTACGCGGGTGAGAGCCGCGGTGACCTCCAGTGGAGAGCGGTGGCCTCAGCGCAATGTGGTGGTCAGCCTGGCGCCAGCGGACACGCCAAAAGCGGGCGCGAGCTTCGATTTGGCCGTTGCGATTGCCGTCTTGGTTGCGGGTGGTCGGGCGCAAGCTGAGGGGGTCGGCGAAACACTGGTTCTGGGCGAACTCGGTCTTGATGGTTCGCTGCGTGCCGTGCGGGGCGTGGTCGCATTTTTGGAGGGTCTCGAAGAGCTCGGCGCGAAGCGTGCCATCGTGCCTCGTGCCAACGAGGCGGAGGCCGCCCAGGTCAGCGGCGTCAAGGTGCACGTGGCCGACGATCTATCTGCGGTTATGGCTCACCTTCGCGGGGAGTGCACCTTGCCCCTCGCTCAGACTGTCCGCGAAACGTCGGGCGAGTGTCTAGGCGGTGACTTGGCAGACGTGCGCGGCCAACCTGCTGCAGTGCGAGCGCTGGAGGTAGCGGCTGCGGGCGACCATCACCTGCTGTTGATCGGACCACCGGGAGCTGGGAAAACCATGCTCGCATCACGGCTAGCCACCGTGCTACCGCCGCTTGACGCCCGTGCGGCCCGAGAAGTGGGTCGCATCGCGAGTATCGTTGGCCCCCGCATCAGCGGCCGCGGCGGGCGCCCCTTTCGCGCGCCTCACCACACCGCGAGTGCCGCGGCCATGATGGGCGGGGGTGATCCCATTCTGCCGGGGGAGGTGACGCTGGCCCATCGCGGCGTACTCTTTCTCGATGAGCTTCCCGAGTTTCGTCGTGACGTTATCGAATCTCTGCGTACCACGCTTGAGACTGGCAGAGTCCACGTGGCGCGCGCCCGCCAACGACTTGTGATGCCCGCAAAAGCACATGTCATTGCCGCGATGAATCCGTGCCCGTGCGGTTTTGCCGGTTCAACCGCGGATATGTGCCGCTGCCCACCGGGAATAGCGCTCCGCTATCGCCAGCGTCTGTCGGGGCCGATGCTCGACCGCTTCGACTTGCAGGTGCGCGTCGAGCGGGTGCGCTTCGCCGACCTTGATACGGCGGCCCCCGGCCCAACGAGCGCGGAGGTTGCCGCCCGCGTCGTGCAAGCGCGTCGATTCGCAGCAGCGCGTCCGGCGTTCGTGCCGGCGCTCGGGCCGCTCGCCGGATTAGACCAGGGTGCACGTTCGTTCCTTGAGCGCGCCATCGATCAACAGAAATTATCCGCACGCGCATATGCCAGGTCGCTACGCGTCGCGCGTACGCTTGCCGATCTCGATGCTGCCGACACTATTTTGGTGCATCACGTAGCGGAAGCACTCTCCTATCGTCTACTAGACCGCGAGACACTCTCCTAATAAGCTTCGCAGCGCGGGACGGAGTTTGCCGCCAGCGCCAAGCGCAATAGGAGTGCGTTCGCCCATGCGAAGCTAGCATTCGCGTCTTTTTATCCTTTCGCTCGACCCATCCCAACCCGTCGGCTCTAGCGAAGCGTGTCTTGACAACAAGCCTCCTCGGCGGGCCCCCGCAGCATCAGAGTTAACGAATAGGAGAGAAAACAGCATGTCAGATAAAGTAGAGGCGATTCTTCGTGAATACGCCGGTGAGAGTGCCGGTGTGATTGGTAACTTGCGGCGCATGCTTGAACACGGCCGTCTTGCGGGCACGGGCAAGCTTGTGATCCTGCCGGTAGATCAAGGTTTTGAGCACGGTCCGGCACGCTCATTCCAGAAGAACCCTGCGGGTTACGACCCACACTATCATCCTGCGTTGGCGCTTGAGGCAGGCTGCTCGGCATACGCCGCACCCCTCGGTTTCATTGAGCAGATTGCCTACACCTACGCGGGCAAACTGCCCCTCATTCTAAAGGTCAATAACAGCGACTCGCTCGGTGGCCCCGAGCAGCCCTGCTCGGCGCTTACGTCAAGCGTGGCAGACGCGGTGCGCCTAGGTTGTTCAGCGGTAGGTTTCACCATCTATCCGGGGTCTGGCGAACGCAACATCATGTATGAGCAAATCCGTGACCTGATTCGGGAGGCGCGTAGCTACGGCCTGCCCACAGTGCTTTGGGCGTACGCCCGCGGCACGGGCCTAAGCAAGCAGGGCGAGACTGCCGCCGATGTGATTGCTTACGCGGCGCATGTTGCGTGCCAGCTTGGCGCACACGTGGTGAAGGTGAAGCCGCCTAGTGCACATGTTGAGCAAGGAGCGGCCAAGCCTGCCTACGAGACCATTTCCGTCAGCACCCTCGAAGAGCGCATTCGTCACGTGGTCCAGTCGGCTTTCACTGGGCGCCGCATCGTGATTTTTTCCGGTGGAGAGGCAAAGAGTCGCGACGAGCTGATGCGCGAGGTCGAGGGCCTCGCGAAGGGAGGTGCGTTTGGCTCGATCATGGGCCGCAACGTGTTCCAACGTCCTCGCGAAGAGGCCGTTGCCTTGTTGCGAGACGTGATGGATACGTTCGCAGCCGCCTAAGTAGGCTCAGGCAACCGCATTTCCTTCAAGGCTTGCTAGGTACCGAGCGAGGCTTGAAGGGAATGATGCCCGGCCCGAGCGAGGCCAGCGCATCCGGACAACGGTCTGGATCGATGCGATCCTCCGCTCGCACCAGTAACGTGACGCCACCGGACGCCCGCTTCAGCGGTACGCCAGCAACCAGCCATGCATGCGTACCATCGGAGCACGCGTCTGGGGAGTCGCGGTTACTTGCTTGACGTATCGCTTGGTGTATTTCGTTGCTTGGCCTCGGAAGGGCCATGTCATTAGACGCCGAAGCGGGCCTTGACGTTGTTTGCGCTGCCGCACTATCCAGGACGACCAACAGCACCTCCCGTAGGTCTTCGGCGGATGCGCTAAATATTTGAATCACTTTCCATATAGCTCCTTGGGTGGGCTCGGATAGAGCGGGAGAGCACCCTTGCCGGGTGACTTCCATGACCACGAATCCTGGCCCATCGTTCACCCATTGAGCTGGCCGCGAGCAGCTCGCGTCGCTGTCTTGCGCTGCCAAGGGTACGGCTGTTTCGGCGAGGGAGAGCGGGCCCTTGTCGGTTGCGTTCCCAGCCCCGCTCTCCGCATAAGCGCTACCCGCGTGAAGGCAGGCGACTAAGAGAGGGCCGCGAGCGAAGCGACGAGGGACTAGCTGGATTCCGGAGGCCATCGGGAGATGAGCATCGCGCCTCGGAGCCGCCTTGGCAAGCGTAAGCACCCGCCTCGCCAACGCCTCGCGGCGGGCGTTCACGCGTGGGGCATCGGCGCCGAGCGCTGGCAAAGGGTTGACAGTCTCGCTTGCTGCAGTTAGCAAATGGCCTCCCAGCGAGGGCGCTCGGGATTATGGAGAGATGGCCGAGTGGCTGAAGGCACCCGCTTGCTAAGCGGACGTACGCTTAATAGGTGTACCGCGGGTTCGAATCCCGCTCTCTCCGCCGCTAGCAACGAGCCGCGCGTAGGCGGAAAATGACCAACCTGTCCCGTCACGTGGCTTGAGAGCGTTTAGAGATTCGGTCGTGCAAAAGCTCTGCACTTGCGCGCAAGCAGATATTGGAGCCCCGTGCGCAGCCTTGGGACACCTTTACGGGTTGTGCTGGTGCAAGGGGGGCGGGATTCACTTCGAAAAAATCGGCGGCATTTTGTGTAATGCCCCCGGAACAGTCGGTGTGGCTTGGCTAGCGTGAAGACGGCGGTACGCGATGCCGTGCACAACGTCGCTTGACTCACCCTGGTGTTCGATTAGTCTCCCGCCCCCAATCGTCTGGAACCATAGCTCAGCTGGATAGAGCACCGGCCTACGAAGCCGGGGGTCGGAGGTTCGAATCCTCCTGGTTCCGCCACGGCCCCGAATTCTAAGCTTTCGGCACGTTGAGGCGGGCTTCGGCTATCATTGCGGCCTGCTCTTCCGGGTGGCGCCAGCGTTCCTGTGATTCCGTCGGCAGTGTGTCGATAGGATCGAAGTAGAGAAAGGACTCGCCCGGCTTAACCGCGGGAGCCCGGAACACGCTGATGCCTGAGCGCTCATTGTAGTAGTCAAAGCTGTGGACGCAGCGCTTGCCTCCGCCGCCTGGGGCGTCCACCACGAAGGTCGGGGTATTGAAGCCTGCGGTGCTACCGCGCGTGGCGATTTCAAGCTCACATGCACTTCTGATGCTGGTGCGCAGCGTTTCGGTTCCGCGAACCATGTCGTGGACGTACACGTAGTAGGGATGGATGTTCAAGTAGCCTAACCGGCGGTTGAGCCGCGTAAGCGTCGGTGCGTCATCGTTGACACCGCGTTGCAAAACGGTTTGATTCCGCACGTGAATCCCCACTTGATGAAGGCGCAGCATGGCCTGTTGTGTGATCCAAGTCGCTTCTTTCGGATGGTTAAAGTGGGTATGGAGCATCAGGTCAACGCCCTGACGCCGTGCGCGTTCGTTCAGCCGAGCGAGGCTATCGAACCAGGCGTTGTCCGTGAGTATCTTCTGGGGAAGAATCGCGAGTCCCTTGCTCGCAAAGCGAAAGCGCCGCACATGGTCTATATCCAGCAGGCGCTGGCCCAAGGCATCGATTTGGTCGGCCCGCAGGTTCCACGCGTCTCCGCCGCTGATCACGACGTCCTCGATTTGTGGGTGCCTCGCAATGTAGTTTAACGCCGCTTCCCAGCGGCTCGTCGTGGCCTTAAGGCTTACTTTGGTCACCGCGTCTTGGTCAGGGCCCACTGCGTAAGAGCGCGTGCAGAAGCGGCAGTATACAGGGCATGTGTCAAGGGCCAGTAGCAGTACTTTGTCAGGATAGCGGTGCGTCAACCCTGGGAGGGGTGCATCTGCTTGCTCCTTAAGTGAATCAAAAGAGAGCTTGGGATGGTCCGGCAATGAGCGCGACGCCATCGGAATAAACTGACGCCGCAGCGGGTCGCGCTCGGGGTCGTGCCAGTTCATGAGCGCAAGCAGGTAGGGTGAGACTCGCAGTGCCATGGGCACCTCGCGAAATGCCTCGTTGATATCCGCTATCACAGCATTTGAGATGCGCTCTCCCAGTATGGCCTTCAGCGCCTCTACTTTGGTAATGCTGTGTTTAACTTGCCAGCGATGGTCTAGAAATGTTTTTTCATCGATAGCGTTGAAGCCGGGAATGCGACGCCAGAACTCTCCCTCGCCGAAGGTGCGATGGCTCACGTCGACGGGTTTCATCGAACCCGAAGGTTCATTAGAGACTACGTGTGCCTCCGTCAATAGTTGTGGCAGGTGTCGGATGTTTCCGCTCTTTTGTCCTAACCTCTCCATATGTTCAGTATCTCGAAGGCACGTGAAAACGTCAAGATCGGCTTCCTTGGTTAATCGCGCGCGTTGAGTCACTTGCATTCACAGGCTGCGTGGGTTCAAGCTCTGCGGATGGTCGACGTGCGTCCCTGCTTTATCATCTCGCCGCCACGATCGGGCTCGACGCTCTTGCAACGCATGCTCGGTGCGCATCCAGATGTTGCCACGCATCCGGAGCCTCACCTGCTTTCGCAACTCGCACATTCTGGTTACTACGCTCAAGTGGACGCCGCGCCCTACGACCACATTAACGCAGCCCGTGCCTTGACGGCTTTTGTCTCTCAGCTTCCCGCAGGTGAGGCTGACTACTACGCGGGGATGCGTGCGCTCTGCGATACGCTATTCGGCAGCTACGCTACCTCCCGAGGCTGCAGCGTATTTCTCGATAAAACTCCGGCTAATGCGCGCATCCTTCCGTTCATTGAAAAGGTGTATCCTGACGCGCGCTACATCGTCCTGACGCGTCATCCCCTGGCGATATATTCGTCGTACGCGCAAAGCTTTTTCGACGGAGATTGGGCCGCTGCTTACCGCTTTAATCCTGTACTCGAGCGTTACCTAGGTGCCATCTGTCAGTGGCGGACGCGGACCCAGGCGCATGTCCACGTCGTCGCGTACGAGGCGCTCGCCGAGGCACCCGAAGAGCATGCCCGGGCACTGGCGGCGTTTCTCGAGATTCCGTTTGTTCCTGAGATGGTGAACTACGGTGATGTGCCGATGACGCACGGCGCCGGTGATCCGCACCAGGTGAGTCGCCACCGCAGCGCTTTCACATCGTCTATCGAGCGCTGGAAGGCGGATGTTGCCGCGTGTCCAGAACGGCTGCAGCTAGCCGCCGAGATGCTTGCCCGCGTGGGTAGCGAAACGCTCATGCTCTGGGGCCATCCCTACAACGATATCATTGGGGAATTGGAAGCATTGGCCACCTCCGAGCCTACACTTGGACGGGCGCCGTTGCCGCCGAAGAACGCATACGCGTTGCAGCGCAAGGTGTTGCTCGCACTCCGTCGCGACGTGCACCAAAAGTGGCATGGCAGAGCGCTTAAGCAGGTTCGCTACTACTGTGACGTGATCCTGCGCGATGCGCTGTAACGCATGCATGGCCCGCTAGGGTGGGCGCCTAGGCGAGCATCTGCATTGAAGGGATGAGCCTCTTTCTAGCGGGGTGCGGTTTCCGCACTAGCGTGCGAAACCTGCACTGCGAAGCACGGTTGTCGTGCAGCTCGGTGTAGAAAAAGTCATGTGATTCCATGTGTGTTGTGCTTGGCATGGCGGGTGCATTGCCATCATGTGTCGGCGGTGGTGCACAACGTGCCTATGGTGAAGCCGACGCAGGAGGATTTGTGCATGAGAGTTATCAAGCAGGCCGCGTTTGTAGGCGCCGTCACGTTTGCGACAGCAAGTGCTTTTTCGGCCTTGGTGCTCGCGCAGCCCGGCGCGAAGGACGGCAAACGAGTTCACGGGCAGTCAGGCGGGGATACGTGCGCGCACAAAGGCGCGCACGGAAACCACAGAGGGCACGCCAAGGGTGATTATCTGACCAAGCTACGTACCGCGCTAGACCTCAGCGACGCGCAAGTTCAGGCACTCAGAGCTGCGCGTGCCGACGCACGGCAAGCACGCGTTCGGGAAGAGGGAGGGGCCGAGTCTCGGCAATCCATGCGCCGTGCTCTGGAGTCGGTTTTAACGCCGGAGCAGCTCGCGAAGCTGGTGGCGCTTACGGGTGAGATCAAAGAGCGCCGCGTTGCTAAGAAGATGGAGCGCTTGACGGCGATCCTCGAGCTCTCGCCGCAGCAGCAGCTAGCAATCCGACAGATTCTGGGCAACACGCTCCAAGACAGCACTGCGCCCGCCGCGGAGAATCGCCGGGAGGCCTGGCAAGCGCGGCGAGCTGCCGTGCGTGATGAGATTCGCGCCGTGCTGAACGAAAACCAGCGTAGGCGCTTCGATGCGATGAAGCAGCAAGATGAAGGCAATCGGTGGCGCAAAGATTCTCGGGCCTAGTCCAGCGACCCGTCGCAATGAGGGACCACCCCAAGATCAACGACATGCTGTGGTGTCGAACAAAATCTGGGAATCCTCGGAGCGGTCTTGCGCTCTATCGCACGGCGCCTTCGCCGGGGTTCGGTATCCCGAAATAGGCTTCATTGGCTTAGGACCTGCTTGAATCTGGTTGCTGTCCTCTCGCGACTCGTCCAGATGCCAGGCTTTCCCTTCTCTGTTTCCCCAAGCAGGTAACGCTGCGGGGCAGCGATGGATTCGAGCAGGTCCTAAGCCAAAGTGAAGTCAGGCGTTTAGTTTGATTGCGCGCCAGGTGAAGAGAGCGTGATTTTGGGGGGCTCAGCTTCCGCTAAGGTCGAGTTCGCGAGCTGTACCTCGAGTTGTGGCTGGGCCAAAGTGAAACCACCGTCGCTGAGTCGCTGCCAGGCGGTATGAAGTAGGCGAGACTTTATCTCCGCCTCTCGCCAGGGTTCGATAATCCACACGCGCGCCTCAAAAAGGGCGTAACTCTCACCAAGTTCAAGGAGTACCACGCGGGGTGGTGGATCAATGATGCCGCTCTCAAAATGATCGACGCACTCCTGCAGCAGTGCTTGGGCAGCACCGAGATCGGCCGTGTAGCGGATGCGCATCTGCGCGCGCATCCGCACGGCGGGATGCCGCAGCGTAAAGTTCTTTACCGTGGATTGTATTAAAATCGCGTTTGGAATGATGAGCGCTTCGCCATCGAGCGATTCGACGACGGTAGCTCTAACCCCGAGGTGCTTTACCTGCACCACCTCACCCTGAACCTCCAGAATATCGCCGGGCTTTATCGACCGTTCCGCCATGAGAATGACGCCTCCGATAAAGCTCTGGGTGATGTGCTGCATGGCGAGTCCCAGGCCCACTGCGAAGACGGCACTCGCGGCAAAGAGAGTGCGTAGGCTAATGCCTACGGTTTCGAGCGCGATGCTGAGACCGACAATGATGAAGACGTAGTGAAGGAAGCGGGTGAGGATACCCGCGGTCCCTTGGGTAGTGAAGCCCCGCATCAGCAATACGCGGTGCAGGGCTCGTTGCGTTAACGCAGATGCAGCAAATGTCGCAAACACAATGCCTAGGGCTGTGAGTGCGGTCGCAGATGAAATGGGGGTGCCCCCTATCTCCACGAAGGGACGGCTGATCGCGCGGGCGGATTCCTTCGAGAGTTCTAACCAGGTCATCGAATGTGTAAATGAGTACGCGGGCTGCCCCGCTGCGTTCAGCGCTCAACGCGTCAACTGCCAGTTGGGTCGCCCTAAAGCTTCCGGCGTCCCATCTTGCGCAAATCAACCGGCTCCAGGTCAAGCTTTCGACGCTGGCTGAGGGGTGCCAGATGGGAGACGCGGCCTGTCCTGGGCGATCAAGGAGGGCATGGCCCCAGGACAGCGCTTCGGCCTTAGGGCCTCCGTTGTGGAAGCAGGCAATGGACAGAGCGGCGCCAGCGTCGTTCGAGAGGCGGGCTCCTCTAGTCGATCGGACCGATGCCTTGTCTAAGGACTTCGGGCGGAAGAACGGTGCAGTCGACAACCGTGGTGGGTGAGCGTCCCCCGACACCCGCATCGATGAACACTTCCGCTTCTTGGTAGGCGCGCGCGAGTTCATCCGGATCGAAGAGCACTTCCCCATCTTCACTCGCTGAAGCACAGATCAGTGGGCCATCGAGCAGTGCCAGTAGGCCACTGACAACGGGATGGTTTACGACCCTGATGCCGACTTGTTTGCGCTTCATTTGGAGTTTTTTGGGTACGGCCCGAGATGCCTCTAAAACGAAGGTATAGGGGCCCGGCGTTAGACGCCGGATGAAGCGAAAAGCAGCATCTGGAAGCAGTGCATACTTCGCAACACAGCTTATGTCTGGGCACAGCAGGGTGAGCGGATGGCTCTTGGGAAGCCGGCGTACGGCCCAGATCGCGGATGCCACATTCGGATCGAGTGCGGCTCCGGCGATGGTGTAGACCGAGTCGGTTGGCAGAATGACCAGGCGACCGCGTTGGACAGCCTCCGCCGCAAGCCGGATCGCACGCGGGTCGGGGTGTTCAGGTCGTATCGAGAGTCTTTGCATGATCGGGGGTTGGCTACGCGGCAAGTTGCGCGCGGGGCGGCGTTACTGCACCGCGAGGACGGGCGCGTTTAAACCGAACCCTAAGCCGCGCAGAGTAGGGCGGCTGCGCGATGGCGTCTAGTTGTGATGGCCGATGTAGTTCTACGTATGTCGATTAAAGCAATGCGCTCGTTAGAGAGCATTCCGCAAAAGCGACGCCAAAACGCTCGCGTGTCCGAGTCGCGAGCCGAACACGCGAGACGCTAGCCTCAAGGCGAATCGCTAGACTCGATAGATAAAGCCTTGGCTGAGAAAACCAGATCTTTGCGCTCGCCTATCGCACGCAAAGCGCGCGCCACTGCACCGAGATTGCTGCGATGGGTCAACATCACGACCGAGGCACGATGGTCAGGGTCGCCTGCGCCGCGGCGCTGCACCATGCGTTCGATAGAAACGCTTTCATCGCCAAGACGCGTTGCCAGAAAACCGAGCACTCCTGGCCGATCCTCGACTTCGAAACGCAGGTAGGTCCGCGCCCAGGTTTCGTCGCGGCGCGCGATGCTTGCGGCCTTGAGCGTTCCCAGTGGATGGCCTCGGGGCGGTACGCGGCCCTGGGCACCTGCGCGGAGATTGCGACTGATATCGATCACGTCGCTAACCACGCTCATGGCGGTTGGTAACGAACCGGCCCCAGGGCCCGCGAGCAGTGAACGTCCTAGGCCCAGGCTCTCCAGCTCTATCGCATTCATTGCGCCATGAATGCTCGCCAGGCCGCTGTCTTTGGCGACCAACATGGGCTCAACTGAGAGTTCAAGCTGGCCAGAATCGCTGATTGCGGCCCGCGCGAGATGCTTAATCACGTACCCGAAAGCTTGAGCGATATCGTGGTCGCCCGCCGAGATGTCCGTGATACCGACCGTGGGTATCCGGGTAAGGTCCACGTGAACGCCGAAGGCCAACGATGCCAATATGGCCAGCTTGTGTGCTGCATCACCGCCTTCCACGTCAAGAGTCGGGTCTGCCTCGGCGAAGCCGGCTGCTTGTGCTGCGGAGAGTGCTTCCGCAAAGCTCATGCCCTCACGCGACATTCGTGAAAGAATGTAATTCGAGGTGCCATTGATAATTCCACGAAGCCGCAGCACGCGGTCTGCGGCTAGGCCCTCGCGCAACACGCGAATAATGGGTATGCCCCCGGCGACCGCGGCTTCAAAATAGAGGTCGGTGTGGCGCTGCTCGGCCAAGTCGAGCAAGGCCGTGCCCTGCTCGGCCAAAAGTGCCTTGTTGGCCGTCACTACGGGTTTGCCGGCTTCAAGCGACCGGCGCAGCAGGGTGCCGGCTGGCTCCATCCCACCCATGACCTCAACCACCAGGTCCACGTCTGGGTCGTCAACCAGGGCGAGGGGGTCGGAAACGAATGTTGCCGGTCGGGCGGCGCCGGGCAAGTTTCTAACGCGATCGGGGTGCCGAACCGCAATGCGCGTAACCTCGGGTACGGTGCCGAGGCGCCGCTCTATTAGCGCCGCATTGCGGCTTAAAAGCTCAATGACGCCGCCGCCAACGACGCCACAACCTGCCATACCAATGCGGATCTTCTTGCTCATATCGCCCTAGCGTTTGCTGCTCAGTTCCTGCGGAATCAGCCTTAGCACGTTCGCGTCGGTCGTTCTGCTCTGCTCACGACTGAGATGTGCCCGGTGAGTGATCTTGGGAACCCCACGCTTGAAAGCGCAGCCGCCGCTCTTCATGCTCTCAGAGGGTGGCGGGCGCTTGCAGAACAAGAGGACGAGCGTTGCGTCTTGTGGGGAACCTTGCTTAGCAGTGTGTTTGCCATCCGATCGGACGAGGCACTGTGCCGTGGGTTAAATGCGCGTCGTCTTAGGCCATGGCGACCGGAAGTTTGAGCGATTTGTGGAACAGAGCTTAACGTGGTGGGTAGCATGGGTTGTTGCCTTTGCGCTGTGGACGCTTTGCCACTTCGCTTGCGCTTGGGCGGTATGGGACTCGCGCCGACTAGATACCTGGGAGCGGTGGGTTGGGATGGTGCCACTGCTCACGCCCTGGTTTGCGTATCGCGCGCGCCGCCGGATCCGATGTGCGCTGTGGGGGGCTTGCGGCGTGGTCTACATTATATTGAGAGTGCTCGCGCCGAGCGGGGATATATGACGATGAATAACGATCCAGCCGGAGCTGGCGCGACGGACAGCGTGTTGCCTGGGCCAAAAACAGCCTCGGGCGAGGTGGACCCCCACGGGAGTGAGACTGCGAGGGGCGCGGGAACGCGGCTGCCGGCCGACGGCTCAGCTACGCAGCATCTTGTACTTCGCGTACGACTGGATGCGTCTGAGGTCGAGCGGTTGAGCGTCGAAGCCTTCGAGCTCGGTGCGGTCGCGGTGGAAGAGCGTGATATGACTACCATGGTAGGTCCGGAGCGCGCGTCGAGCGATGACGATCCTGATCCCGCCGTCGAGCCTAAGGCGAGCGACGTTGAACTTTTGATGTCGTTTGCTGATGAGCAAAGCTTTCATGAGGCTGTCGCGTCGTGGCGGGGCCGCTTCACACTTACGCAAGAGGTGCTCACCGGGACGCCGTGGTTGGAGACGTGGCGCGAGTTCTTCCAGCCCATTCAATTGCGGCCGGACCTATGGCTTGTGGCGCCCTGGGCGCGGGACGCGGTACCAGCGGGTGCTCGCGCGATCGTGATTGAGCCAGAGCAGGCGTTCGGAACGGGGCAGCATGTCTCAACTCGACTTGCGCTCGACGCGCTTTTCTCGATCGAGTTGCGGGGAAAATCCATACTCGATGTCGGCGCGGGCACCGGCGTGCTAGGGCTTAGTGCGTTGCTCCAAGGCGCGAGAGAGGTCACTTTTGTCGATATCTGCCCCCATGCGAGGGCCGCTTGCATGCGCAACGCAACACGCAATGGACTCGCTGACCGTGTGCGGAATCCGGTTCACGAAAGCCTCGAAAGCTGCGGCGGTGACTTTGATGTCGTTGTTGCCAATATCGAGCTGCTTCCTCTGCTAGATCTGGCGCCTGCGCTGCTTCAGCGCGTCGCGCCTACGGGCAATGTGGTGTTGAGCGGTTTGCTCGACGAGCAAGTTGACGAGATGCAAACAGCGCTCCCTCGGAGTTTAAGCCGCATTCGGCTGAGCCTGGACGGCTGGTCTGCCATTATTGTGTTGTCGGCGCATTCGGTGGAAAGCAGTACCGGCGAAGGCAGCGGCGTGTGGGGAGCGATGCGTGACCCTGCGATGCTGAGTCGGCAGCCGTGAACAGACGGTCCGTCGAGGATTCGCTTGAATCCGTTGAGTCTTCATCTGGCATGGAGCCGCGCACCGTTGCGGGTGAGCTTGCGCGGCCCGTGTCAGCACGACTTCGACGTGTGCCGCGTTTCTACGCGTCGTCGCTGCCGCAGGCAGGGACGACGTTCCTGCTCGCTGCGGACGCCGCGCAGCATGCACGCGTCCTTCGGGTTGCACCCGGCGATACCGTCGCGCTCTTCAACGGCGCGGGTGTCGAAACATGGGCACAGGTGACAGCTACGGATCCGTATGCGGTGAGGGTGGGCGCAGCGCGTAACTACGAAAGCGGTCCGGAACTCGTACTCATTCAGGCGATACCCAAAGGCAACAAGCTTGATTCGATTGTGCGCATGGCCACGGAGATCGGCGCGACTTCAATCGTATGCGTGGAGACATCCCGAACGGTTGGGGGGCTTTCGGCAGCTAAGCGCCAACGCGTGCAGCGCATTGCAACCGAGGCTTCTCGGCAAAGCGGACGCAGTGCTTTGCCTAACGTAGAGGGGCCATGCGCGCTTCTAGAGGCCGCTACCTTTGTCGCAAGGGACTCGCAACGCTTTGTTTTCTGGGAGGGCGCGTCAACGCCTTTCGCCCCCGGGATGGAGCTTCAGGGGCATGGCGGCGCGTGCGTTGTAGGCCCAGAAGGTGGCCTATCTGCGGCGGAGGTTGCAGCGCTTCAAGCGCAGGGCTTTAAGCCTGTTGGCTTGCCGTTGCCCATTTTGCGCGTTGAAACCGCTGCTCCCGTCGCGCTAGGACTCGTCGCCTTCCATCAGGCCGGTCCTTTCGGGGAGCGCGAGCAAGGGTTCAGTCAGGCTGAAGTGCCGAAAAAATAGCGTGCGGGCTAAGCTGAACGCAAGACCGGTGAGGCGCAGTCCCTGCTTTGTTGTTAGGCTGTCTGCATGGCTAAGGTTCGAAAGAAACGGCGTCGTCCCAAGGTGGAGGGTGAGGCACGGCGAGGGGGCGCGCTTTCTGGCATGGTGCAGGGGTTTCGTCGAGGCGTTCGCGGTGAGCGCGGTAGTCGACGAGAAGTCGGCACCCGGCTCGCGGTCGCTGTAGGCGTCACCGTGCTGGTGTTGGCCGTAATATTTTGGAAGTCTCGCTAGGCAGGGGCGGGGTGCAAGCTGGCGCTTGTAGCAATGCCCTGAGCAGTGCTAGACCACGCTCCATCTGATTGGCGAGGACGGAAATCCCTGCACATCGGAACAGAACAGATTGGAGATTAGTTATGCAGAACTCTTTACCTAGGCCACGTATGCAACATCGAGTGTGGCGTGGTTTTCTTGGAGCCGTGGCAGCGGCCTCGCTCTTGACGTTGTTGACCTCATGTGACGACAACGGCATCGCTGCTCAATGTGGCCTGACCTGCCCGGGTGATGGCGTGCTCCAGGGCAATGCCAGCATCTCTGGCCTCTCTAACGTCGACGCTTTTTTT
>SLQV01000132.1 GCA_007131285.1 Myxococcales bacterium | reverse complement strand
CTCTGGAGTTCCGGGTCCATGTAGAAGTGGGCGACGATGCCCAAGGCCCCTTCGGTCGTGGCCCGCTCGATGCGCGCCACGGCCTTGGGGTCCGGGCTGAAAAAGGCCGCCTGCATGTCGGCAAAGGTGCCGAGTACTTCGACACGCCCGGGGTGAATGCGTAGGATAGGGAAGTCACGCATGGCTCAGCTTATACACTGTGAGGTCGCCACAAGAATCTGCAAGGGCCATGCATCGCTGGCTGAAACTTTGAACCCGCCGCGCCTCGGCTTTTTGAACCTCGACCGACCGGGGCGCCAGTGGATAGCTGCACTTAAGGGAGGTCCGCTTTGAGCGAGCAGGGTGCATGGTCTGCCGCGGGCGTGCCGGGTCCGGAGCCACTTTCGGTCTACGTGCACGTGCCCTGGTGCGTGCGCAAGTGCCCATACTGCGACTTCGCAACCAAGCCCGGTACCCCAGAAACCATTCCGCATCAGGCTTTCGGGCAGAGCTTGGCCACCGAGTTGGACCTACGCTGGCCCGAGGGACACGGTCTCGCTTCGGTATACTTTGGTGGGGGCACGCCTTCGCTCTGGGACCCAGTAGCGCTTGCTGCGTTTGTGAGGCGGCTCCTCCAACAACGACCCGCCACGCGCTCTCGGGCCCACGCGAACGGCGGCGCCGCGCCCGCTGTCTCTGCGCCGGGCGACCTCGAAGTCACCGTTGAGTGCAACCCCAGCGAGCTCACGCTCTGTCTCGCGCTCAAGTTGCGCGACGCGGGGGCAACGCGTCTATCCATCGGAGTCCAGTCCTTTAGCGATACCGCGCTGGGTTTCCTCGGGCGGCGCCACAGCGCGGCCCAGGCCGAGGCCGCGGTCCGTGCCGCGCGCGCGGCGGGCCTGCGGATCAGCACCGACCACATCTACGGCTTGCCCGACGAGCGCGTCGCGGATGCGCTGGCGACGACCAAGCGCCTGCTCGATCTGGGCACAGACCACGTCTCCGCCTATGCCCTCACCATTGAACGCGATACGCGTTTTGGCGAGCTTGCCCGCCAGGGCCGCCTGCCGACCATCGACGAAGGGGTGGTCGCCGATACCTATTTGGCCATCGAATCTGTACTCGATGCCGCAGGATTCACCCACTACGAGGTCTCGAACTATGGCCGCGGACAGGAACGCGCCGACCACAATAGCCGCGTTTGGCGTCAAGAAAGCTACCTCGGCCTCGGCCCCGGCGCGGTTGGTACCCTCTACGCTCCGGGTTGGGCGCACCATGCCTCGGTGGGCCTGGTTCCCCGCAACACCATGACCTCGAACCTGGAGGCGACCGCCTCGCGCGCGGCGCCACCCGCACCCGCGCGACGGATTGCGGCGCCTGGCCGCGGTCAACCCCACACAGATGAAGCAAGTGAAACACCGCGCCCGGCCTACCGCTGGCGCAATAGCGGCAGCGTCTCTGGCTACCTCAATGCGCTTGGCGAGCGGCGCCTCCCGAACGCTGATACCGAAACCATGACCCGTGCTGACATCGGTCTAGAAGCCCTTATCCTAGGCCTGAGAACTTGCGACGGCGCTGCGATTGCCCACCTCACCCCTGACCTGCGCCACCGCGCAGACCGTCTTCGCGCCGCGGACCGGCTTGAGCAGACCGCGACTCACTACCGCGTGCCGCGCCAAGCCTGGCTCCACCTCGACGCGCTTCTCCGCGCCCTTTAGCGGCCCATCCCGCGTCGCGAATTTCGTGGCTCTAGCACTAACGCCGAGATAGGAGCGCGGTGCCCACGCGATGCGAATTCGACGAAAAGTAGTTGTGAAGTGCAACAATATATTTGAGGTACGCAAAGTTGTGATTTTGGGGCGCCCGCACTTTGAGCGGAGCGGGCACAGGTGAAGCCGCGGGTCACGCGCTCGAGCGAAAAAGATAAATATTGGATTGGAACGGAAAGGGGGTGAACGCGTTGGTTGACAACGCGATGTGGGCCTCCCTGAGCGTGAGGCCTCCCTGACGTTAGGATGGACGCGCGCGGCTTCTCGATGAACGGCCCGTTCGCATCCGCATCGCGTCCTGGACGTGCGTGGGGGGAGCAACCGCGTCTTCAACGTACGTTAGGTCGGCGGGCACTGCCTGGAAGGCGCGCACCGGCTGGAAGGCGCGCACCGGTTCAGTCAACACGGTCGCACGCCAGGCTAAGCGGCTCGCTGCCGCCCGGGCTCCGTCGAATCGATAGACTTTGAGCGTCATCTTGATGGAGGGCGCAGGATAAGTGCGGCCGCATGGCTTATATCTTCATGTAATCCATGGATAAAATAGTTGGATCGAAACATGCGTAATGTGGCTCTGTCACTAACATTATTGCTCCCTGAGCGCTTAAACGAGGATCCACCCATGCTGCGACGATTACTATTGGCTTTTCTTACCTTCACGCTTATCTGGGCTGAGGCGTGTAGTTCAGATGACGACAGCTCCGGTACCTTCGGAGACGACGTAGGCGGTGTTGTTGACGCGGTGGGCGACACCACCAGCGACACCGTTGACACGGTGGGCGACGGCGTCAGCGATGGCGTGGACGCCGGCCTCGACGCGTTCGACCCCGACGACGAGCGTCAGAACGCCGACGGCGAGGGGCCCGCTCGCGTTGAACTCGGCTCGACCACAAACCCAGAGGCACCAGCGGCCTACGTCCTCCTCGCCGAAACAGGCATCACTAACGTTACGGGTTCGGTCATCACGGGCGGTCACATTGGCGTGAGCCCTGAAGTCCTTGCCACCATCACCGGCTTCGGCTTAACCCATGACGCTACCAGCGAGTTTGCCACCGCTGATGCCGTTGTGGCTCCGTGGAGGGTTTACGCGAGCAACAACGCGTCCCCGACGCCCGCGAACCTGACTGGGGCCATCGATGCGATGCGCAGCGCATACGCTGACGCTGCCAGCCGAACGAACCCCGATGGTCTCAATATCTCGGACGGTATCCTCGACGGCGTCACCTTCGAACCGGGTCTCTATACCTGGGGTAGCAACGTAACGATTTCTGGTGACATGACGGTGTCCGGGGGTGCGGACGATGTCTGGATCTTCCAAATTTCGGGGAGCCTGGTGCTGCGTGCCAACAAGCGCGTGCGCCTCGCCGGCGGCGCCCAAGCGAAGAACGTCTTCTGGCAGGTCGCTGACGCTGTCACCGTCGAGTCCGGCGCGCACGTTCAGGGCATCATCCTTGGCAAGACGGGCATCACGATGCAGACGAACGCCTCAATGGTGGGCCGCGCCTTCGCGCAGTCGCTAGTCGCCATCGACGATAACGTCATCACGGCACCCTGATCTCGGCACCTATGTGCGTTCCATGAGGTCGGACCCTGCCCTTGAGTCGGCGCGTCAAGGTGCGGTGTCGACGGGGAGATTTCGAGGTGTGTTCAACTCGGCTTCAGTGGTCTGGGAACGGAGGCAAGCCGCGACCGCGCAGCGCCCGAGGGCGGCGCGGTGAGTGACACTATCCTCTTCTTCGGCGGGTGGGCGCCTATCGGGCGCATACTTGTTGTGGGTACGGCGATGTATCTGGCGCTCGTCGTGCTTCTGCGCGTATCGGGAAGCCGAACGCTCGCAAGTATGAACGCCTTCGATTTTATCGTCACGGTGGCGATGGGCTCAGCGTTTGGTGGGGCACTGAACGCGAAGGGCGTGGCGCTCGCTGAGGCCGTTTGCGCCTTTGTGCTCCTTGTTGGGCTCCAGTACGGCGTGGCGTGGTTGCAGATGAGGTCGCCGTTTATCTCGGGCGTGGTGACCAACCCGCCGACGCTGCTCTACTTCCGAGGTGCGTTTCTTCCAGCCGCAATGCAGCGCGAGCGTGTCACTGAAGCCGCGGTGCGCGCCGCCGTGCGGAAGGGAAACCTCGGGTCGATGGCCGAGATCGAGGCCATCGTACTGGAATCCAGCGGGGATATCTCCGTGATCAAAGCGGTCGGCGACGCCTCCGCATTCGGCGCAGAGATCAAGCAGCAGCCTCATCGTCCCAAGAGCGAACGGGACGCCGGCGACCCGTGACCCGTCTCCTCCTCAGTGCGTGGCGCGCATACGAGCGGGCCTTGGGGTACGTTGTGTTGCCGCAAAACTGCGCTCGGTGAGGGGTTGCAAGTGTTCAGGGGGGCTTTAGAACAAGCCGCCGTAAGCGCGCCGGCGAATGCTAGGCATCGACGCGAAGCGCGCGTAGATGCTGTCGCCGAGCATGGCAATGCTCAGGCGCGCTACGCGTGAGCGTTCTTCCTAGGGGCTGAGCAGCGTCGACCGTCGCGATAAGCGCACGCGGCTCACGCGTAGCAAGTTTTTCCGCCGATTGAGTAGTGCTTTTGTTTCGGGCACCTAGGATCTTAGCCTTGCTTGTTTCTGCGAAATACGCCGACCCCGGAACGCAGAATGGCACAGAGGGTGCTACCCCTCATGATATGGACATACCAGGCATCACATGCGGGGGGGCTCCCACGTGAACGCAGCGTATCAAGTCCAGCGCGCGCCATGGCTAATCGCTGTGTGCGCTCGGGCCTGGCTCTCTGCCTCATGCTGGTCATGCTGGGGTGTCAGGCGGACGTTGCCAGTGAAGCCCGTGACGACGCCGACAAGGTCGCCGCCCTAATGGTTGGCATCGGGATAGGGCTTGTTGCCGTTGTTGGTGCCATTGGCTATTTTGCGACACAAAGATTGCGATCTCCCGACGAGAGCGTCCAACCCGAAGACCCAAATGGGCTGCCTGCACCGGAAGGGCAGGATGGCGAGATTTCCCAGGAAACCGACGCCAGCGATAGCAATACGGGCTCGTCCGGGGGCGAAAACCCCGCAAGTGAACGCCGGCGCATCGTTAGCGAGCCCAACCCCACCCGAGGCGAGCCCTTGCCTGGCACGCAGATTCAGCCTCGGGACGCACGAGTCGGTCACGACCGCGAGACAGATCCAGACGCGCGCGCGCTCCTCACTCTGCTACATGAGATGCGCGCGGTTCTGGATCAGGCCGAGCGCGACGAGGAGGAAGGCTCGAACATTCTCGCGGCGTATTGCACCTACGCGGACGCGCGCCGTGGTGAGCAAGCCTGCGAGCATACGGGGTTCCAGCAAAGAGCGCGTCAAGAGGGCTCCGATGCGTTCGTTTTTTTCGACCGGCCCGAGGACCCCACCAGGGTGTACGCGATGGGACCGGGGCCCACGGGGCATCAGCTTTTGGTGACGCGCTTCACTCTGGCGTCTGAGGTGAAAGATAAAGGGTGTTATGCCGGCTTCCTCCACAACCCTGGTGCTTCCGCAGCGGACGCGCGCTGGTACCATCACCTTGCTCTCAACGGTAGCGAAGACGCTCTCAACGGTCGCGAAAACGACGTTCATCAGGCTTTTGCACTCAAGTATCGCAACGGTGACGTTGGGCAGCCCTACGACGTCACACGTCTCTCAGCTGAAGAGGCGTTTAACCATCTCCAGATGACCCATATGCTCGATCCCAGCCACAACCACGGGGCACCCCATAGCTGCCTCGCGCTAGGTAGGCGCAATCCGGAGGGCGCTTCAGCGCCACCGCGTGTCGCCTGGGCCGGCTGCTCATTTAACACCCGCCTGGTCAGGTTGGCGCAATCCAGCGGCCGCTCGGTCGAGTTTGAGCCGGGTCAGGTTGTACCCACGCTCAAGAACGCGTGGCTCACGTGCCGGCCACGGTGACCAAGAAGCCCTTGACTTAGACGGCCCGCGCGTTCTTCCAAAGAGGGGTCGGATTGCGCGGTTGTGGGCGCTCGAGCCCAGGCTCACACACAGAGCCACGCACCCCGTTTAACGGCACACTCACCGGAATGAAGCGTATTCTTCGGGGGATCCGGCGCTTCGGAGCAGGCCTCCCAGCGCTTCGGTATCGGTCAGATCTCCCAGCTCATGATAGGCCGAAGCGCCCACATCATCCCATGGGTCGCTGCGAATGAGAATGGCGCGGCCTACATGTACGCCGACCACCGTGATGCCTAGTGTGCCGTCCGCGTTCTCAGTGAAGACACATGCGCCGGAATCGCCACTTTCGGTGAGTTTCTCGTCGATAGGCGCCTGTGCGTAGAGTACGTCTGATTCGTGGAACCGGGTTCCCCAACCGGTCCCGCTGGACGCCGTTGCTGAGGGCGACAGTCGACCATAGACGTGTCGCGGCGCGCTTAGCAGCATGCCGGGGCCAGGTTGACCGTCGCGCATAGCACTCAGAATCGAGCGACGGGGCAGCCCGGCCGCTCCGTCGCTTGGGTCCCCGCTGATATGTGGCAGGTACTCGAGGTCCTGGGCGATGGTTTCAGTCGTAGGACGCGCAAAGCTTTCTAGCTCAGTGACGGCGTCTGTGATCACAATAGCGATATCCCTCGGGACATGCTTTGTCGTGTCCCTGCGTTCATTGGATGCCAAGTGAAAGGAGTTAGCCGTCACAAAGCGCGCAATGGATGGAACATAGACTTGGAAATAGCCCTCCTCTATGAAGGCTCTGAAACCAACAACGCAGTGAGCAGCAGTGAGAAATCGATCCGCGCCGACAAAACAGCCCTGGCATAGGCTGCGGTGATTGCGCTGGAGTACGCCTCCAAACGGATGCGTTGGAGGGTTTAAACCGCCTACCGTATCTCCGAGAAACTTGTCGCGCGATTCATGCGCCGAGGTCTCCGCCGTGCACGCCATCAGCGGCAGGGGTGTAGCAAGCAAAAAGGCGAGCATGCGCAGGTAGTAAGCACAGTCCATCGATAGGCGTACCGGTCTGACCAAGAACTATAGTCGGGGCCTACCGGCTCGCCAAGGAGGTTGCGCATAGGGGGAGAGGTGGTGCTAGCGCGCGAGAACGCCGCAAGACACGCCAAGCGGGCGCTAATTGCCCGCGCGTAGTGTTTTAAGTGTTTGGGGGGTGGGCGTGCGGGGATCACTGGCTAAACCCCGGGGCATTTGCAACTGCCAGCCCCTGATCCGTTGCCCAAGTCGTTGGCGAGCGCCGTGCGCGGCGCCAGCGTGACGCGGCTGAGGCGCGTCAGCTCTCGCTGAGAAGCCACGCCGCGCCACTCGATGGCCAACCTGCAGCGGGTCTAAAAGCCATCGACCCGAATCACGTTAGACCGCATCTCGAGGACCGCACACTGCCGCTGATTGCTTGCGTTTGACCACTGCGTACATTGTCCGAGAAGCTCGCGACACGTTGAATCGGCATTGCCATCCGGTTTGTTGTAGGAAGCGGTGGCGGCGGGATTGTTGCCGTCCAAATAGACGATGCTGGCTCGAGACGGCGCGTCGTTACAGTCGCTTCTCATCGAAGTTGAGTCATGAAAGTAGGTTGTACAGTAGCTGTCTTCGCTGCAAACGCTGTTCTGCGCTTCGGCCTCTAGGTATTCAGCTTCACTACGCCATACCTTAGTGCCTGTGTGAGTACACTCGTCGCCCGTGCGTGAACAGGTACTCGACCAGGTGGTTGCATAAATGGCGTCTAAACCTTTTTCTTCCGCCGACGCCTCGTCGATCGCCATCTGCGTGGTACATGAAATGCTCACACAGGCACTCGCCAAGATTCCAAAATTAAATGCTCTCATTGTTTGTCCTTTGAACTCCACAGTGTTACCCAGTGGAGGAGGGGGTTTGCAAGGAGTGTGCTCCGCGCGGTGTACGCAAGTGCACCGAAGTCAAGATGTAACCGTTCAGGAGGTGCAGAAAGCAAAAACGCTGCGGAAAGAAGCAAGTGGGCGTTGGGGACCCGCTTGCCGGCTTTAGGCCACCCTTTCGAGGTACAGTGGGGGAGGGTTTGCGGGGTTCACTCCCGTAAACCCGGGGGCATGCGTGTAAAATGCCCCCTGAACAGTTACGTCAAGATTCAACAATTACGACTTTAATTATGGTTTGATTTGTTACAGGCGCGTGGAGGTGAAGGGCTCAAGCCGCGCCGTTGTCGACCTCGTTGAGGTCACCCCCGTCCTGGTCAGCCGACACCGTGCCTGAGCGTGCGTCTTGGCGCTCTTGACCTCAGTCCCGTGACCGCGCAGCGGGTCTCAGTGCTGGGCGGCGCAGCGTAAACAGCTGGGGTCGTTGCAGCCGGCCATCGTGGTGGCGGTGCAAACGCCTAAGACCCCGGGGCGCACCTGGCAACGGGCGCCTTCTTCGGTGCATGTATTGCTCAAGGCGGGTCGGTTCGGCGATCGCTCCCGGGAGCACGCGGGGCTCAGCGCCAGGCAGAAGCAGAGCGCGTTCGCGAGAAACCCTCCGTAGTAGCGCGCAGGCTCGAGCCGTTCCCCTTGCCGCTCAACGCCTATCGGCTTCCTGAGATCGGCTGCGTCTCCTATCTCAAGGCAGCTTCCGTAGGTCGAAGCGGAGCGCTGACGCGCGTCTCGTCGCGGCAGGTAGCGGCTAACGTCTGAAGCGCTGTGCGTAAGCGCGAGCAAGTGATGGGTTTCCATGAACGCGAGGTCTTCTTGGGGGGTGGGTTGATGATTCACGGGCTGCGGCGTGCTTTGCGTTCGGGTTGGCTCTAGACTCATTGCCATGGCAGGCGGTTTAGAAGCAGCGCTCGCGGGGGTCATCGACCCGACCTTCGAGCGGTCGATGGTTGAGCTTGGATTACTCGAGGTGGTTAGCCAACGCCCGCTGCACTTGCGGGTCGGCTTGGTCTCGCCCGCACCTGAGGTCAAGGCGGAGGTGCAGAAGCGGGTGGTTGACGCGCTGAATGCTGCGGGCGAGTTGGGCGAAGCCGGCGCGGTGCCTGAGATAGCGTGGGAGCTGCGCGTGCCCACCCGACAGATTCAAAGCAATGACCCTTTGCCGGACGTCCGTAATGTCATTCTCGTGATGAGTGGCAAAGGCGGCGTTGGCAAGAGCACCGTAGCCTCGAATTTGAGTCTTGCGCTCAAGCAGTCGGGCTACCGAGTCGGGCTGCTCGATGCCGACATGTACGGCCCTTCCGTGCCGACACTCTTCGGCATTCAAGGTCACCCGACGTCGCGCGACGGTAAACACATCGATCCCCTTGAGCGCTTTGGGCTTAAGCTCATGAGCGTCGGCTTTTTGCTTGAAGACGCGCACGCTGCTGTCATTTGGCGCGGACCGATGCTGCACGGCGCGCTCAATCAGTTTTTGGGCGACGTCGCTTGGGGTGGGCTCGATTTTCTCGTGCTCGACCTCCCTCCCGGCACGGGTGATATCGCCCTAACCCTCGCGCAAAAGCTTAAGGTGACCGGTGTCGTCATGGTCACCACGCCCCAGGAAGTCGCCCTTCAGGATGTCTACAAGGGCGTCTCGATGTGTAAAAAACTTAACCTGCCGATCTTGGGTGTGGTTGAAAACATGAGCTACTTCGTCGACAGCGCCGGGGTGCGCCAGACCATCTTCGGTGAGGGTGGGGGGGCGCGTATCGCAGCCTTTGCCGAGGCGCCGCTACTCGCACAGATACCCATCGAAACTGCGGTGCGCGAAGGCGGCGACGCGGGCATGCCAGTCGTTCAAGGTGCCCCCGAATCCGCCGCTGCGCTGGCCTTCTCGGATCTGGCCACTTCTGTCGTCGCCCGGGTCAACGCCACTCAGGTAGAAGGCGGTCTTCCTCGCATGGAGACCCCCAAACGCCTCCGCATCGTCCGCTAACCCTCCGCGCGGGCCATAGCGGGGGAGGATGTGGTTGGCTGCGCTGCGCCCCGGTAGCGATGGCGCTGGTTGTCGGCCGGCAGCATGCCATCGGCCGACGCGCCGTCTGAAATGCCCTCGTCGAAAAGCCGAAGGTGCGTTGAGGTGCCCCCACGTGAGCGTGATGCAGTTGTCCGCCCAGTTATCATCAGGGGGTGAGGGATTCTTCTAGGGCGAAGACGTCGTGTGGGTCGGCGCCGTCGATCACAGATGCGATGTAGGAACCTAGGGTGCGGAAGCGTTCGAATACATCGTCAATTTGCGTTTCGTTAAGCAGTGGGCCGCCGCCGGCACCAAAGTAGCTTTGGCTCAGGCTTGCGCGCAAGGCGTTCTCATCGAGGTTCGCAAGCGCGCGCACGGTGTTGAGGGAGAAACGCTCTGTTAGCAGTAGCCGACTCAGAACGCGCTCGTGCAGTCGCTCGGGGAGCGGTGTGCCGAAGGCAACGTCGTGGTCTCGAATGCAAAGCCGCTGGGAGGTGCTGTGCAACTTTGTGTTGCCGCCGGAGAATCGGTCCCAATTAGCGATAAGATAGTCAAAAACGAGCATGTCGCTGACGTCGCGGAGCCTCTGGCGTGCAGCGGGGTCTTCCGGTACCGGTTCGCCGAGGCGCAGGCCCTCGAATGCCGCTTGGCGAACTTCGGGTCGCTCTAAGGCCCAGTCCTCAAGTCCGTCTACCCAGTGAATCAGGGTGCCCACCGCAAAGGGGGCGTTTTCCTCGGTCTGCCACTTGATCGCGCTTTCCGTGCTGGACCATCGAGATTTCCCGCCACGTACAAAGCGGTCTTTCAGAGCGTCGCGCTCAACGCGTCGTGCGACCGCCGGCGGCACGGTTTCGAGTTCCAACGCTTGCGCAATCAAGACGGCGGCGAGTTCTGCTTCAAAGCCGCTGGTGCGTGGCTGGGCAAAGGGCTTGAACGCCGCTTTGCCGCCCCCCTCCAAGAGCACTTCCAACATGAGCGATGTGTTGCCCCCCGCCCGAAAGCGTAGAAGTTCATCTTCGCGCAGCGATTGTTCGAGCGCGCCACGCGTTTGACCGGGTGCAGCAAAGGCGTAGCGGTCTGGGGCGGGTGCTGCCTCGGGATCAGCTTCGGCGTGGACCCACGTGGCCCAAGCCCCTAACAGCGCGCCGCAGAGCCGGGCGAAAGCACGCCCAAAAAAGCCCAAGGCGATAGCCGGATTGCGGCGCTGTAGCGGTGATGGTCGCATGCACCTCAGCTTAACAATACCGTGCGAGCTGGGCAGTAAAAAGCCGCAAAGCGCACGAGGAGTCCATGGCCGGGGCGGCGCTCGTGGTAGGCGCGGTATCTCAATGCGGCGGCGGGCCCGATGCGTTGGCGCGGGTCGCACGGAGACAAGAAAGATGGGGCCGCGCGCACGCTTGGAGGTCCGCGTTACCCGGCCAAAAGCGCGCGGGCGATGACGAGTCGTTGGATCTGGCTGGTGCCTTCGTAGATTTGGAGAATCTTGGCGTCGCGCATCAGCTTCTCCACTGGATACTCGCGGATGTAGCCATTGCCACCGAAAACCTGCACCGCATTGGTGGTGACCTGCATGGCGGTATCTGCGCCGAAAGCTTTACTGTAACTTGCGATGGTGCTGTTGCGGCTGCCTTGGTCCACCATGAAGGCCGCTTTGTGCACCAGCAGCCTTGTCGCCTCATAGCCGATGGCCATATCGGCAAGCATCGCCTGCACCATTTGGTGCTGGCCGATTTTTACGCCGAAAGTCTCGCGCTCTTTGGCGTAGGCGACGCTCTCCTCGAGCGCACGTCGCATGATGCCACAGGCGGCTGCGCCGATGTCCGGACGGGTGCGGTCGAAGGTCTGCATCGCCACCTTGAATCCCTCGCCCGGCAGCGAAAGCACGCATTCTGCGGGTACGAAGACGTCTTCAAGCACCAGCGTCGCCGTGTCACTGGCGCGCTGACCCATCTTATCTTCCTTTTTACCGACGCTCACGCCATCCCAGGCACGCTCGACGATAAAGGCCATGATGCCCTTATGTCGCTGAGCGGCGTCCACGGTGGCGAAGACCACGTACCACGACGCGTAGGAGCAGTTGGTGATATAGCACTTCTCGCCGTTTAGCCGGTATCCGGTGCCATCGGCCGTTGCGCGGGTGGTAATGCCGGCGGCATCGCTGCCGGCGCCTGCTTCGGTGATGGCGTAGGCGGCGTAGATAGGCTCACGCGTCAGCCAGCCTAAATACTTCGCACGCTGAGCGTCGGTGCCGGCTATCAGCAGCGGGGTCGCGGCGAGCGCATTGGCCGTCATGCTTGTCTGAATGCCCGAGCAGCCGTAGGCCAGCTCCTCGGTAATCAGCACGTGGTCTACTTCGGAAAGCCCGGCACCGCCCACATTCTCCGGAAGGTTCGGTGCCACAAGTCCGAGCTCCCATGCAGCCTTAAAGACTTCGTGCGGGAAAGAGCCGTTGCGGTCGCATTCAGCGGCGACGGGAATGATTTGTTCCTTGGTGAAGCGCCGCGCCATCTCGACGAGGGCCTCTTGCTCTTCGGTCAGTCTAAAATCGATCATCGCGTGTCCTTTTTGAGATGAGGGCTGGTAGGCGGGGAGCTGAGGGATGCGGTCTGGTTGGGCCTAGGAGCGTCGCGCCTTGCGCTGTCGCTCGAACTCCGCCCGGGCAGCTTTTGCGCCCAGGCGGAAGCCCAGCGCCAAGCCGACGAGTAAGATGCCGGGAATGTAGAGCAAGTGGGCGGCGGAAGGCATGGCCTTTACGCGTCGCTCCTGGCGGGGCCGTGTTCGAGGGCTTTTTGTATGTGGTCAAGCTCGCTGGCGAGCCGACGCTGACCGCGACCAAGGTGCCAGGCGTACCCGACAAAAAGCACCAGGATGATGCCGTAAGCGCCCGCCATGAGCGCGCCTCCGGGCACGTCTTCTTTCTCGGCGCCGGTTGCGGCGCGAAACGCCGACGCACGTTCTTCGGCGACGTCTTCGGCGGCAACGGGCGAAACGCCCGCCACACCGAGACCGGAAAGCAAAAGAAGCCCGCATACTATGCGTGAAAGTCGTTTGAGGGTGGGTCTTGCGTTTGAAGCGCGGGGGCAGTCAATCGCCACAGCGGCGCTGTATGGGGTCTCAGACTTCATCGTAACCTCGTTCGCTCAGGGTTTGGCGGAGTCCTTCCACCTGAAAGGCTAGTCGCTCCTGCCGGGAGCGCAGCACCAGCAGCAACACGACCAGTGCGGTAAAGGCGGCAAACGAGACGTAGAGGGCAGGGTACATGCCCGGGTCGAGGCCGCCTCCCTTATTCGTGATGACCGTCGGATGCTGACCCCGCCATCGTTGAACGCTGTAGTGAATGATGGGCAGGTCGAGAATGCCGAAAATCGCTAGCCCTGCGGCAAATTTGCGTTCCGTGGCGCCTGCATTCGGACCCGCAAAGCCTCGCAGCATCAAATAGGCCAAAAACACCATGCCTGCGAGCAGGGTGGTTGTCAGTCGTGGGTCCCATGTCCACCAGACGCCCCAGGCTTTGCGCGCCCAAAGTGGTCCGGACGTGAGCACGACAATGCAGAAAAGCACCCCCACTTCCGCCCCGGCGATCGCCACCGATTCCGCCCGATCTGAGCCTTTGATCAAATAGATTGCGCTGCCGATGGCGGCGGTGAAAAAGCCGATGTACATCGCGTAAGCGCTCGGGACGTGGAAGTAGAAGATTTTTTGGGAGATCCCCATCTGGAGTTCTACTGGGGCGCGATAGATCAATACCAGTGCCGTGACGAGCAGCGCGCCGGTTAGCGCCGACCAAAGCGCAATAAAGCCGCCAGACTTAGCGCTATTCGATGTGGGCCCAGTCGGAGTCGCAAGACTTGACGTAGAGATAGCAGTCATTCTTCTAGAGGTGAGGCTACCATGCAGCACCGACTAGGCAGAAGCTTCTTCTGCCGATCAGCGCTAAGCAAGCGGTTCCGTATCGCGACTCCTCGACTTGTCTCGCGTTGGGCCCCGCGCGGGGCGTTACACAACCTGTCTGAGGTGCCGTGGGAAAAGGATTCGGGATTCCACGCCCGAAGACCTCGAGCAAGCGCGTAAAGTATTCCCCAAAACAGGGGTGCTAGGAAAGGCAAGGACGGGTGACTCGCGTTGCGATGGATGAACTGCTCTGCAAACGCTTCCTGCTCGTCACGGGCAAAGGTGGTGTCGGGAAGAGCACCGTCTCCTGGTGGCTCGCCGTGCAGGCGGCCGCGCGCGGCAAGCGAGTCCTGCTCGCCAACGTGCGGGACGGCCGACAACTTGCGCGGTTGAGCGGTCTCAAACAGCCGTTGCCGCGGACCACCCCCGTACACGTGCCCGCGTACCCGCGGGTGTCCGTTGTGGAGGTGCACGCCCACGAGGCATTGATCGAATACGTCTCGATGGTGATCAAGGTGCCCTTCGTGAGCCGAATGGTCTTTGACAATAAGGTCTTTAGCGGCTTTCTGCGCTCCGTTCCCGGGCTCGACGCCTGGGCCATCCTCGGCAAGGCCTACTTTCATGCCCACCGCGATATACAAGGCGGTCAGCCCCGTTACGACCTGGTGATCTTCGATGCGCCGGCAACGGGTCATTGCCTCGAAATGCTCGCCGTGCCCCAGGTCATCGAACGTGTGGCCCCGCCGGGTCTTCTCCGACGGGAGGCAACCGAAGCGTGCGCGTTGCTGCGTGACGACACGCGGGCGGCCGTGGTCTTGGTTACCCTCGCGGAGCACTTTGCTCAGACAGAAAGCGAGGAGCTGGAGCAGGCCCTTAAGCGCCTCGGCATGCATTTGGGCCTGCGCCTGTGGAACCAGATCCTGCCTCCCGACGTCTCCGAGGCTATGCTTGCGGCCTTGCCCGACGCGCCGCCTCTCGGCGCGCTCAAGCGGCGCCTAGCGCTGTACCGCGAGCGCGGCATTCAGCAGAGATTATGCCAGGACCAGCTGCGCACGCGCGCTTCCGCACCTGAACTCGAGCTGCCCTGGCTAAGTACCGAAGCCCTCGGTCCCTTTCTTGTTGCACCTCTGGACGAGGATCCCACGCGTGGTGCGTGAGTGCGTTAAGGAAAAAAGGCGAGACTCAATACGCTTCAGCTTAAGGTTGAGCCGCTACAGCCCTGGGTTCGCTGCTGTGTTCGCCGCGCGCCTTCAATCGCTCACGCATGCAGGCTGGGGTCCCGGCGAGCGCGTGGCTGCGGGGCCCGCGGAGGG
>SLQV01000156.1 GCA_007131285.1 Myxococcales bacterium | reverse complement strand
CTCGGGTGACGAAGGCTCATCATTTTGGTTGGCTTACGGCGCGGTCGGACGTGGGCGCAGTGCCGGCTCTAGCTTAGACTATAGGTCCTGTGTTGGAGCAAGCGGGTTCACCGCCGGGTCTTGCCATTTGCTATTAGCTGATTCACGTCCCGGGTCCCATGATGACAACAAAGACGCCACGCTACGCGCTTCTTTCCGTTTCGAATAAAACGGATATTGTTCCTTTTGCTCTAGGACTTCGGGAGCTTGGCTTCGGAATCATTTCTAGCGGTGGTACCGCAAAGACGCTCTCCGCCGCGGGCATCGAAGTGACCGAATGCAGCCAGTATACGGGTGCTCCCGAAGTGATGGGCGGTCGTGTCAAGACGCTACATCCGAGGGTTCACGGCGGCATTCTTGCGCGGGCGGACGCCCCCGATGACTTCGCAGCGCTTGCGGCGATGGGAGGACATCCTATTTCGGTGGTCTGTGTCAATCTTTACCCTTTCGCCGAGACGGTGGCCTCAGGAGCCGCCCTCGCCGAGTGCATTGAGCAAATTGACATAGGCGGTCCGGCGATGCTGCGTGCGGCGGCTAAGAACTGCGCGCGGGTCTACGTAGTAGCCGAGATAGCAGACTATTCGGTTGTCTTGAACGCGCTCCGTCAGGACAACGGAGGCAGCGGCGCGGAGCATCCCGAGAGCGAGCGTGTAGCAGCGGGTGCTCAGCGTCCCGACCAGGAGGCGTTGCGACGCCGGTTGGCACAGAAGGCCTTTGCGCATTCAGCGCAATATGATGTTGCTATTGCAGAATATTTATCGATTCAGCTTGAAAGTGAAGCGTCGGGTTCATCCTCCGAAGCGCGGTCCCCGTCTCCTCAGCCGCGACTTGTGCTGCCTCGTTTTGCTAACGAGGCACCGTCGACTTTGCGCTACGGGGAAAATCCGCATCAGGCTGCGGCGATATTGCCGCTCGCAAGCGCTCAGCCTTCAAGCCTTGCGCTTGCGACGTCCCTGAATCCAACCGCGAAGGCGCTGTCTTACAACAACTACCTCGATGCGGACGCCGCGCTTTCGATGGTGCGTGAATTGGGTAGCTGTGCGGCGGTAGTGGTTAAGCATTGCAACCCATGCGGCGTAGCCTTGGCTGAGACGCCGGCAGCAGCATTCGTTCGAGCGCGGGACGCGGATGCACTTAGTGCTTTCGGTGGGATAGCAGCGCTGAATCGACCCGTAGACGCGTTGACTGCCGCGCGCATGATTGAGACTTTTTTCGAAGTTGTCATTGCGCCGGCTTACAGCGAAGAAGCTCTTGAAGTGCTCAGATCGAAAAAAAACCTGCGCATTCTTCAGGTCGGAACTGAAGCGTCGGCGGCGAGCCTAACCGAATGCCAGGTACGCAGCATTGACGGTGGTCTCTTGTTGCAGTCGCTGGATGCGCCGGCAGAAGTGGACACGCTAGTGCAGGCGCGTTGCGTCACCGAGCGAGCGCCCTCGCGTGACGAACTTGCCCAGCTGGACATGGCTTGGCGCGTATGCAAGCAGGCTCGCTCAAATGCGATCGTGCTTGTGTCGGGTTCAGTGACTCTTGGCGTGGGCGCAGGGCAAATGTCCCGCGTTCAGTCCGTGGAAATAGCCGTTGCGAAGGCGGGGTCGCGAGCGCGTGGTGCCGTTCTTGCCTCTGATGCATTTTTTCCATTTCCCGACGGCGTTGAGACGGCGTGCGCTGCGGGCGTTACCGCGGTCGTTCAGCCCGGCGGGTCCGTTAAAGACGAGGATGTCATCCGGGCGGCCAATGCAGCTGGGATTGCGATGGTATTCACCGGCAAACGTCACTTTCGTCACTAGCGGATCGGTCAAGATGATCGAGCCTATCTGGATGAGCCATCGGGGATTCCTGAGGTCGGCCTCCGCTCAAGAAGCCGCACCCATCAGGCGTGACACGTTGCGCTGATGCACGGGGCAAGTCGATACGAAACGTAGTGCCATCGCGTGCTGTGCTGTGCACTGTGACGCTGCCTTGTTGGCGTTCCACAAATCCCTTAACGAGGGCGAGACCGATGCCTATGCCCTGGGACTTGGTCGAGAAGTAAAGGTCGAAGAGATGATCTTTGACCGCCGGCGGAATTGGCTTGCCCTCATTGTGAACGTCAAGCGACACGATAGACGGGCACGAGGTTCCGACCGTTACGGTGATGGGCCCTGAGCTTTTGGCTTCAACGGCATTGCGCAGCAAGTTATGGAGACATTGGCGCAGCTGATCTGCGTCCGCCCAAGCAACGACAGGGGCGTCCGAAGCCGGCGTGCTCAGCACAAATGAGACATCGGTATATTGCAGCCCTAGCATTCCGAGCTCTTCGCGCGCGAGTTCAGCAAGATCCACAGCCCGAATGTCCGGATCGCGAGGCTTGGCAAGCTCCAGCATGGAGGTGACTAGGTCGTTTATCCGGTGTATTTCTCGTTGAACGATAGTCCCCAGCTTGGCAGTGTCCTGCGGGTCGAGACCCCCTTCGACAAGCACTTCAACGGAAGACCTTACAGCACCGAGAGGGTTGCGTATTTCGTGCGCCAGACCGGCCGCTACGTGTCCGAGGGTTGCCAGCCGATTCGCCCGCTCGAACTCAGCCTTTAGCGCCAGCTTCTCGGTGATGTCCTGAAAGATGAAGAGCCAACCTGTGTGCAATCCTTGCTCGTTTACAAGCGGTGTTTGGGTGAACCCGACCGGGAATGGCACACCAGAACTGCGTACCCCGCTGGTTTCTTGACGTATCAAGCTTGAGTCCGAGTCGCGTGCTGGCGTTCCAGGGATAAAGTCGGAAATCGCGCGCCCCAAGATGGTATCGAGTGAGCCTTGAAAGATCGACTGAGCGCTCAGGTTGGCGTTGTCGATAATCCCTTCACTGGAAGTAGTCACAAGCCCCGACTGAAGCGAGCGAATGACGTCGTCTCGTCGCCGTGCGGCAAGCGAAGCCTCGCGTTGCGACGCTGCCAGGCGGTCACGCATATCGTCAAAACGTCGGACCAAAATGACGGTCAGAACTCCCACGGCCGTCAGTGCCGCCAAAACGGGCAGCAGGGTGCTGATGAGTTCAACAGGGGTATGTAAATAGATGGCGGGAGCCTGGTCGAACGGAGGCGGCAGCAGACCGGACGCGAGCAACGTCGCCTGGCAAGCATGAAGGACAAGTCCCGCTAACGTGAAGGCTAGAGCCGCTCGCCTCCCAAGAATAATCCCCGCCGCGACGATAACTACGCCGTAAAGGAAGGCAAATGCGCTGCGGGCTCCGCCGGTCACGTAGACCAGCGTTGCAATGCCAAAAAGATCGAGTCCGAGCTGGATTCCAGTAATGGGCGCGACGTGTTGGCCCCGAGCCAAAAACCAAGTTGCCAGCCCGCTTGACAAGAATGTCGCCGCACAAAACCAATAGAGCACAAGCGGCGTGAACGAAACGACACCTGAATCGCTGGCCAAGAGCAGGAAGCTCAGGCCCCCGAGAATGGTTAACGCTAAGGTGGCGCGGCCAAGCGAGAAGCCCACCGCCGCACGCTTCAAGGTGTGTCGCGCCTTGTCTGACGTCGCAGAAGCTATCGATTCCATGTCACACGGATCATGGTTAGTTGGGCGTGACGTGGCTCGCGATATCGAAGATGGGAAGGTACATCGCAATTAGTAGAACACCTACCATCCCGCCGATGCCGACCATCATTACCGGTTCGAGTAGGCTCGTCAGGCCACCCACCGCAACATCAACCTCTTCCTCATAGAAGTCGGCAATTTTATTTAGCATATTATCAAGAGCACCCGTTTGCTCACCCACGCCTATCATCTGGACCACCATCGAAGGGAAAATGTTCCCGGCGCCGAGCGGTTCCGAAAGGTTGGCGCCCTGGCTGACCTTTTCGGATGCCTCGGCGAGCGCCTCTTCAACCAGGATATTACCGGCTGACCGCTTAACGATGTTGAGCGCTTCTAGGATCGGCACGCCTGAGCCGAGAAGTGTTCCGAGCGTCCGGGTAAACCTCGCGACAGCTATCTTGGTAAATACGGGCCCGAAAACTGGCCCTTTGAGCATAAGGAAATCCCAAAAGCGTCTTGTCTTTTTGTTTCTCCAAGACACGGTAAGTCCGGTCAGCGTCGCTGTTGTTAGAAAAAGAACAATGCCGATATGTCCAACAAACCAATCAGAAAGATCGATGACAATCTGAGTTAGGGCAGGCAGGGCATTCTCTGCACCAAAATCAGCGAACATCGCTTTAAAGCTCGGAATAACCCAGGTCATCATCACAAAGAGCACGGCGAGGGCGATGGCTAGAACGGCAAGCGGGTAGACCAGCGCGCCGCGCACCTGACGCGCTAGCTTCAAGCGTTTCTCTATGTACCCAGCAATACGTTGCATAATGGCATCGAGGATGCCGCCGGATTCGCCCGCAGCGACTAGGTTTACGAATAGGGTATCGAAGACTTTCGGATGGTGTTTGAGTGAATCAGAGAAAGTCATCCCCTTTTCAACCCGCATCTTGACGTCCTTAAGTACGGCATTGAAACGTGGGTTTTCCCCTTGGCTAGAGAGAATATCGAGGCATTGCACCAGCGGCAGCCCAGACGCGATCATGGTGGAAAACTGCCGCGTGAAAACGACGAGCTCCTTGGTCCCGATACCGCTGCCGATGCTTAGAGATAGCTGCTTCGGTTTTTTTCGTACGGTAAGCCCGTGCAAGTTCATGCTGCGGAGCCTGGAGGTCACTATCTCAGCGGTCTCCGCTTCCATTTGGCCGGACCGCTTTTCGCCGTTTGCCAGTTGACCTTTCCAAAGCCACTCCGCCACAAACACTCCCTCTTGCGCTGGACGTAAGCGGTGTAAATACCGCCCTGAATCCTGGTGCTTGCTTAGGGTACCAGAGGGCAGGAGGCGCAGTGAAGCATGAAGTGGTGTGGGTACATCAGGCCTCCCACCCGGCTTGCCTCGCTGTGCAGGCGAACGGTGCTGGCGACCCTTCAGCGGCCGATTCGCGGGAACCAGCTTCCTGCGCGAAAAGCCCTTGAACTGCGGTGCTGCGTTTTGAGCGCTGCCACTGTTACTTCAGCAGCAAGCACAAGTCCTTCGTGCCCGAGCGTGGGATACAGGTGTGATCCTCCGAGGAAGAGTCGGGGCAAAGAGGTTGCCTGCGCAAGTCCCCTCAATTCACGGCTGTGTTTTTGTGGGTAAATAAAGCGAGCCTCTCTGACTCCCGGAGTCGACTCAGCGTAACTGAGTGTGCTTGCGTCTCGCTTGGCCTCGATCTGTGCGCCTGAGCCGCGGGAACCGGTGCCAAGCCGAGCAAGTGGAAACAGTAACGCAACATGCGCAGCAATCCGTTGGTTGATGAAGTGCCACGCCGGCTCTCCTCGCTCCGCGCTGGCCGCGGAAAGCGTGAATGAGATTTCAAGTTGGCACCCATCGTCTGCTTCGGCACGGGTGACCCTTACATGATTGCCGTCGTGAAACGGGAGCGTCGGATTCAGCACGGAAATTACCTCGTCGGCGCGTCCGAGGGGCCAGTCCGTCTGCGCTAGGGGCACGCGAACCAGCGCTCGAAAATCGAAAGGTCGTGGCAGTGTTTCGGGCGGGCCCAAGTGCTCGATTGGAGTGGGTGTTAGAAGTGCCCGCAGTCCCCCTAGGGGGGCTGTGTAGACCAAAAATCGGCTGTTGATTTCGAGACCACCGGAGCATGTTAGGGTAATTTGATGTGCACCGGGCGCAATGAGCTCGGGCAACTCACGCGTGAGCCTGGTGCCGCCGAGCGCTTCAAAACGTTGAATCAGCGCAACATCGAGTCGCGGGTATCCCTGGTCAAGTGAGCCGAAAATTTGATTGCAGCAAGCCCGTAAATTGCCGAACAGACTTGCTTCAGGCGCCTGAATCGCTTGGTCGAACGCCAGGGCGCGCAGCAGCCAAGATGCCGAACTCTCCGCTTCCAACTTGCGCTCCAACTCTTGCACAGAGCGCCAATCCGGATGCCTCGCGAGGTCTCTGTGGTTGAGCCCTAGCCTGGCGAAGGTGGACGTTTGGGCGCGTCTCTCCCTGTCTCGTAGCGATAACCAGAGCCGCGTGGTGGCTTTCTCAAGCTCTTGAAGAAGAGGATTTACCGAATCAGGCCGCCAAAGCGGTGCAGGATTTTCTTGGTTCCAGCCTGCGACATGGACCCCGGAGAGGTGATTGACTGCGAGGCGCAAGCCGGGGAGGGCGATATGGGTTGTCGGAGGTTGGGGCTGCGCAATGGCCGGCGGGCGAATGCCGACGGCGTCAAGATATTCCCCCCATACCGGTGATCCCGACGTTTGAATTGAGCTGGGTCGCCAGCGCGCGTTTGCTTTTGTCCGGTGTGGCGACGATGATCGCGGTATCAGCGCCGTGGAAAAGCCGTCACGCTGAAGTGCCAGAGCTGCGCACAGCCCGCCGAGGTCATCTCCGATAACAGTCACATCGAAGGCACGCGTCATGCGGACTGCTCATCTAGGAGCGCCAATCCCGTTCGATATTGGACTGCAAGCGGCGGGGGCTCGAACGTTTCAGCGGTGTCTTCATTACGGCGTCCCCCGATGCGTTCGTTTCGGGCATGCTGTCTTAGATGCTCATCGCGGGCATGATTCCCAAGCGCGGCGGAGACAGCCAATGCGTGGACTACCCTCGGCAGCACTCGGTGTTCGATCGCGTGAATACGTGCGGCAAGTGCGGGCTCATCTTCATGTGGCAAGACCCGTAACGCCTCCTGTTCCAGGACGGGCCCAGCATCCACCTCAGCGATCACCTGATGGACCGTCACGCCTGTGACCCGCACGCCAGCGGCAAGCGCATCGCGTATTGCATGCGCACCGGGAAAAGCGGGCAACAACGCTGGATGTACGTTAATGGCGGGCACTCCAAACATTCGAAGTGCGTCTGCGGACACAACACGCATGAAGCCAGCCATCACTACTAGGTCTGGCGATAGGTCCGCGACGGCATGGCCTAGAAGGCGATTCCAATGGTCGCGGTCGCTGGCGGCGGATGGCGTCACAATGTGGGTGGGCAGACCGTGATGTTTTGCAAGGTCAATGGCAGGGGCCTCGGGCCTATCGCTGACGAGCCCAACGAAGCGCACGTCGGCCCGCCAGTTTGGTTGGGCGGCGAGCAATGCCTGCACATTCGTCCCACGCCCCGATGCCATCAGAACTACGCGCATCCGCCAAGGCCTACTACGAAAATCTAGAAGGGCGATGTCTAGGTGCTGAATCCGTTCGGCCCGTTTAGGGGTCGCGCGCCATACGTTGGCTGCACTGTTCCAAAATGCGGTCGATTTCTGGTGTGCTAGCGCTGTTCACTAGAATGCGCGCGACGTTACATTCTCCCGCTAAAGCTGCACATTCTGCTGCCATGGTGCGGTGGCGTAAGGAGAGCCCATGGCGTGCGGCCCGCCAGTCGATATCAGCTTGCCTGCGCTCACTCGCATTCACTCGCTGCAACCAATAGCAAGCTGCACTTGCGCGCACGCTAGCGTAGCCGTGGGTAAGGTGGTGGGGCGCGACGTTGCCGCTCCGGAGAGCCGCGCGCTGCACGTGCGGGTTGTCCTGCCGCAAAAAATGTCGACGAATGCGGCGTGCTGTGGCGGACTCTTCGAGCCGAATGCGTTCTAACAGCGCCATCGCTGCGCTTGGCGGAAGCGATAGTTCAGTGGGCATGGTGGTTTGAGTGCGCGCGCGGGCGGCCGTACAGTAAGTCGCGATCCCCTTGAGTAGGCGTTGAGACCAGGGGTCGCCGTCAGCACCGCGGAGCGGGTTGGTCAGCCAGGTACACATCGGTGCTCGAGACGCCGGACTGCGCCAAAACAACTCACTCAGGCGCCAAATGTCTTCGCTGTTCTTCAGCGGCGCTCGCTTGGCTGTGCGTGCGACTTCGATGCCTCGTTCAAGCCACCGAAGTTGCAAACAAACGCCTTGAGCTGGCTCAAGCAGCGACACAAGCTCTGCGCTGCGCTCGGCGCCCAGGATGGCACGCCGGGATTCATCGGCGTGGTCAACGTGCGCGGGTTGCGGCGCGCCCGGGGAAGATCCGCCCACGAGCTCGCTTAAAAGCCACGCGTGCCCGGTCGCTCGACATAGGTCGATTGCTTTCGGAACCGCCTGCGCACACCGCGACGCTTCTTCAAACAGGTCTGACGCATCGGCCTGACTGCGCCATCGTATCAAAGGTTCCTTTAGAGCATCGCGTTCCACCGCTTGCGATGCGCAGTACGCGCTGGGCGAGAAGGCATGGCGTGTTTCGCTGTATGCAACGCTGCCTGCTCCCGTCCAAAGTACCCAGGCGCAAACCGTCAAATATGTGTGTCGGAGTCTGCGCCGGATATAATGTGGCCCGATGTGGGAATAAACGTTCGCCGGTTGCATTAGCCCTCTGTGAGGAAGTTTACTGGCGTTGTGACAAGGGGCGATAGTTCGAAGGCGAAACAGAGCATGGTGACGCGGGTGCTCTTTGGCGCGCCATCCGTTGGCTTGGAGTGCGAGGCATGCGCTCGCTTATCTGCGAAGCGTAGCGAACTTAGGGTACACGGGATTTAGAGCCTTTTATTATGAGGATGCGGCACGCCTGTGAGGCGTGCGCGGGGGCCGGAGGCTCGGCTTGTAGCGTTTCCCGGTCACCAGGGGAAGCCTACGGGGAAGCTGGGGTCTTAGTACGCCGGCCCGTCTCTTGCTTCGGTTCTTGCGCGATGGGGGCTGCCTTAGTTGCGGGATAAAGATGTTTATTGGGCGCAATATTGCAGAAAGCAGCATCAGAGCAGATTGGAAACTCGAGGCGGGCAAAATGCGTCCAACGCGTGGATGTCTCGAGATAGTGGTTTAGGCAATGGGCGCAGGCTCAACTTGGAGTTGTTAACGAATGAGTAAAGCACAGCAAAATCTGGCACGTTCCACCGCGCCGCGGACCGAGCAGAACTCGGATCAAGAAGAGGACGATCGCGAAGATGTCGAGGCGGGGCCTTCTGGGGACGCAGAGCCCACGCAGGAGCAGCTCGCGGAGGCAAGTGCCGAGGCCGAAAAAGCGCTTAAGGATCTCGAGCGTCAGGGCTCAGGGGACTCGACGCTCTCGCGTTACTTTCGGGAAATGGCCAATCACAGCGTGCTGTCTCCGCAAGAGGAGATCGATGCAGCGCGTGAGGTCGAACACTATGAGTCGGCTTACTGGAGCACTTTGCTGGAATATGCACCGGTGCTTGATACGGTTGTAACCACGGTTGAAGGAATGTGTGAGGAGCCCATCCCGGAGTTCGCAACTCTACGGCGTCTCGCGAAACAGGCAAAAGCGGGCAAGCTTCCAAAAGCGGTAAAGAAGGAATGGGATGAGTTGGTTGGACCGCTTTCCCTCAAGCTTAGGCAGCTTGATAGCGATCGTTTGTACGTTCAACACTGTGACCAAGCGGTTCATCGTCTTTCGGGTGAGCACGCAGAGGCGCGCGATCTTCTCGGGGATGAAGTGCGTTTAACGCCTGCCTTCAACAGCTATCTCAAGACCGTCCGTGCGGCTCGGAATGCGCAACAGCGCTCAAAAAACCGATTCGTATCCGCGAATCTGCGTTTGGTAGTTTCAATCGCACGCCGCTATAACCGGGGACGCTTGCCGCTGATCGACCTGATTCAGGAAGGCAATATTGGCTTAATGAAAGCAGTGGAGCGCTTTGACCACAACCGAGGCTACCGCTTCAGTACGTATGCTTCGTGGTGGATTCGTCATGCAATTTCCCGTGCGCTCGCAGACAAGGGTCGGGCGGTGCGCATTCCGGTGCACATGCTCGACACGTACAATCGCGTGGCACGTGCGACCCAAGCGATAGCGACGCGCACGGGCAAGGAGCCTTCTGCGAGTCAGTTGGAAAAAGAGACTGGAATTGCCGCAGAGAAACTTGAGAAGATCAAGGGATACTGGGCAGAAACGCCGTTTTCGCTCGACCGGCCCGTTAATGATGAAGACGGCCGTAAGTTTATCGATTTTCTCGAGCAGGAGAACGTCTCGACACCCTATGAGACCTTGGTGAGCCAAAAATGGAGTGATGAGGTGCGGCGGTTGCTCGATACGCTGACCCCCATGGAAGCGCGTATTTTGCGCTGGCGCTTTGGGCTAGATGATGAGGACGAGCTCACGCTGAAAGAAATTGGCGATAAGTATAATCTGTCGCGTGAACGCATCCGCCAGTTGCAAGAGCAGGCGCTTGGCAAGATTCGACGTCAGATCAAAGACTAACTTTTCCCGTCGCCTCGTGCGTGGTAGCGCGGCTCCCTCGTTCGTGAGCATCTCATGTGAATGTACGGAAGCGAGCCGCGGGGTTCACGCCAACGGGCCTGGGCCTGCGCAGCTTTAGCGGGTTGACCGGAGCGCAGGTGTCGCGGAACTTCAGGGTGGTTAACGTTGCCGCCAGGGGTGTTCGGACTCGCGTCATTTCGGTCCGTGAAAATGTGGTCGCTCTGGGCCTTGAGTCAGGACTGTCTGCAGGGAACGGGTCGACGGGCATGCCAGCCTAGGGGTGAATACGGCAGGTGGTCAACGTTGCTCTCTCCGAGACGCGGCTTGCGGTGGGCTTGCGCAGGCACTACGTCCTTTTTACGTGCCTCACAGGTGTCGGAGCTAACGACAGCAGGTCAGGGCCGTTTGCGTGGGGCTGCTTGCGAAGCAGCGCACTCCGTTGCGTCCCCGAGCACGCGGCGACTCCCTACCAGGTCTGGTGTTAAGTGGGGCGGGTGCGAGTAAGCAAGAGAAAAACTAGGAGATCATTATGGAATTTAGTGTAAAGCCGCTTCCCTACGCTAAGGATGCATTGGCCCCCGCGATGAGCGCAGAGACCTTAGAGTTTCACTACGAAAAACATCACAAGGGATATATGACCAAGCTCGCCGCGGCTCTCAAGGAGACGCCTCAAGCAGAAGCAAGTCTGGAACAGGTGATCCGAGGTAGCGAAGGCGGCGTATTCAATAACGCTGCGCAGGTTTGGAATCACACCTTTTTCTGGGAAAGCATGCAGCCTCAAGGCGGCGGGGAGCCGTCGGGAGCAGTCAAAGACCTGTTGGTGCGCGACTTCGGATCGCTTGAAGCGTTTCGCGAGAAGTTTGTGAGCGAGGGAGGAGCGCGCTTCGGTTCTGGCTATGTTTGGCTGACGCTTGACGCAGGCAAAGCACGAATAGTCACCACGGCTAACGCAGAATGTCCCTTAACCGGGAGTGCCACGCCACTTCTGACCGCTGACGTGTGGGAGCATGCCTACTACATCGATCATCGAAATGACCGAGCCGCTTTTCTCAAGGTATTTTTGGACAAGCTTGTGTCCTGGGACTCGGTAGCCCAGCGGCTCGCTCAGGCCTAAATACAGGCCGCGGGCTGTCGCGCAGGCTTGGCCTTGCGTCGAGCCCGCGTCTCTCCAATGCGGGGGGCATCGTCGAAGCGTATGCCTCGGCGATGCCACTTGTGCGTGGGCTACCAGACGCCGTACCATCATCTCGAAGGGGTCGGTGTATGCGCGCGCGCTTGGGCGAGATACTGGTCGAGGGAAAGCTGGTAGCGCAGAGTCAGGTCGATGCCGCGCTCGCCGTTCAAGCGCATACGGGAAGGCGCCTTGGCGAAGAGCTTGTTGCACGCGGTCTTCTAAGCGAATCCGCGTTGGCGCAGGTGCTTTCAAAAAAATTGGGCGTGCCTTGGGTCGCATTGCGCCTTGTGCGCATCGAAAGGTGCGCGTTAGACCTTTTCTCCGCTGACGCGTGTCTAGAGCGCCGCTGTCTTCCTCTATACGTTGGGCTGGATGGCGAGGGAAAGCGGGTGGTTTACGTCGCAACGGACGACCCGACCGTTCCAGGTTTGGCTGATGAGCTCGCTGCCATTGCCAACATTCCTGTACTTTTTATGGTGGCGCCCGCCCGCGAACTGCACCGTGCCCTTGATGCGGCCTACGCTTGGCATGGTTCCGCGGAGGTGGCGGACACGCACTTCCGTTGGGCAGATCACAGGGAGACGGGATCGGCAGAGAGCCTGTCTGCGTCGGCGACCAGCAGCGAACACGTCACTTCGGGTGCCGAGCGAAACTTGGCCGGTGCTGAAGGCGCGAATCGCCGCGCCGGGAGCGAAGCCGCTGCTGGAGTGCGCTGCATGACCATGTTGGACGGGACCCGCGTGCCGATGGGCGCGCCTAGCAAGGATTCGACGACGCTGACGGGGCACCGTGTTTTGCTTGAGCAACGCGCTCGGCGGTTGATTGAGCGGACCGCTGCCTCGTCCGCGCAGTCTCGCACGGAAGATGGGCGGGTCACGCGTGGCCTCGTCAGGGTGGGCCTTAGCGTTTTTGGGTCCGGCCTCATGAGTGCGGAGGATTTCGATGCGCTGCTGGCTGACTTCGAAGCCGGCTAGCCGATTGTTCTAACTCGCCCACGTTTTCTAATCTTGGTCCCCGCTTTGAGCTTGGTTCGCCCAGCGCTCCTCGGCGTCCTCCAGGCTTTTGCTTGCGAAAGCGCCTCTGACTTTTGCGTAAAGGATGTGTGCTTCTTTGGCCGCTGACGCCGCCAAGACTTCTGCGGGTTCAGTGCGCGCGACACGCGTCAGGTGTCGACCCAGTGAGGCATCTCCCAGACGATAGTGCCAGGCCCAGCCTGCGAGCGCGGAACAAAGCGCTAAGCGTATCACTAGTTTTGTCACCGGCATTCCCTCCACATGCGACCCAAAGGGGCTTCTCAAGCGACTTAGCCACCAGCCCCTCCGCCAAAACTGTAGCTTCTGAGGAAGCTAAGTCGCAAACAATGGAAGCCGTCCTGCGGTCCAAGGTCGCGCTTTGCGGCCACCGTGAAACTCCCCAAGCGCCCGACGCTATTGCCTGTCGGCGCTGCGCTCGCGATTGACCCCTGGGTAGTGAATTGTTATACGTCTCGAGTGACGTATGCGCGGAGTCGCGCCGGTCAGGAAAAAGACGATGAATCAAGGATTTCGATTCGGACTTCGACAGGTCCTCAAACGTGCGCTCGTGATGGATTTCGTCGCAGCTCGGCGAGCGTGCGCTCGCGCGCCGCGTTGTGGAAAGGTGTCGGATTACGCGTTAGTGAGCCAAATGCCCTTTGTCAGCGCAGCGTGTTTGTGCGCGCTTGTGCTGGGCGTCGCAGCAACGGCAAGCGCGCAATCCCTGGGGGCGGGCGGCTCGTTCGGTGCAAGTGCAAACACCGAAACAGGCACTGTTGAGGTGGACGGGGAGACGTCGGGCGAGGCTGCACCACGCGTAGCGGTGGACGCGGCCGCGGAAAACGAAAAGTCCGGTTCATCTTCCGATGACGCTGCGACAACGCCGTCCGCTCAGGTAACCAATGCGCCCATCGCGGTAAGGGAACTAGATGAGCGAGTGAACCGGCTGAAAGACAATGTATACCGGCTTAAAGCGACGCTTGCGTTGCTCGCCGAGTCAGTTCTGGAGGGCGCAATCTCAGGTTCACGAGCTGTCGTCGTTTTTGAAAATAAGATGTCGCCGTCTTACAAGTTGACGCGTGTCAGTGTTGCCGTCGACGGCAGAAGCGTTTTCGATCGCGCTGATGAGACAGGGAGCATGGGGGACGCCCCCCACTTCGAGGTCTACAACGGCAATCTTGAACCAGGGCCGCACACCGTCACGGTGAATCTTGAGTTCGCGGGGCGCGGGCATGGCGTATTCGCCTATCTGAAGGGGTACCGGTTCCGAACCCGGGCAACGCACTCGTTTACTTCACCCGAAGGCAAGACGCTTCACGTCAAAGCGGTAGCGTTCGAAGAGGGACGTCCTTCGCGAGGCATGCAAGACCGCGCCAGCGTTCGCTTTGCTGAACGTTTTTCAACACTCAGGCTTGCTGTAGCGGACAGCGAATAGTGACCGTGGCTGAATGCACTCGGGGTTTCGGGGTGAATCGTTTCCGGTCTATGCACCAAAACGGGCTGAATACTGAGTGCGAGTGAGCTCATGTACAAGCAGCATGTTGAAAGTTCAGATCGGCCACGGTTTGCGCAAAGATACGGCGCGAGGGGTTCTACGGCCTCTATGCTCAGCCCCCTGGGTCACGTCGTCGCGCACGATAGAGGTCACCTGGTTTATGGGCCGAGAAGCTTCAGCGATAACAAGAGCGCTTCGGTGATTAAGATGATGAACGGGAAGAAGCGCAATGCGTTAGAGTGTGTTTTGGATAAGTGCTCAGTTCACGCTTCCTCGGATGGGGTGTCTTCGGCGCGCTATCGGTCGCCTACTTCTAGGGATTGCCGCGCAGGCATCCGTCATGCTGAGGCTCCTCAGCGGAGTTCAGGGGCCGAGGAGAGGGTTGCTCGAGGACACATCGGTCGCCGCGCGACGTCTGGGTTGAGCCCTCGGGGCTCGCGCGGGGTTCCAAGGCATCTCGAACGCGTGTTAGCGGCAGTGTGCTTGTTTGCATACTCGGCTTTTCCCGCGGCAGCGGCGGCGGAGCCACAGTTGGCAAGTCAAGTGCAGGCCGCAAGGGAGGCATTTGCCAACTTGCGTGGAATCGGAATGCCCGAGTCGCAGGGACGACGCGTCGTCGCAGACCCCGTGTCTAGATTGACCTCTGGCAAACTGCTGCTTCGGCTTGGGGACCCGTGGCGTGCTTCTGCGGTGTTCCTAGACGTACTGTCACGCCCGGCCCCTCCTAACGTCGAAGCCGAGGCGCTCTTTAGTCTCGGTACGGCCATGAACGATCTTGGCGATTATCTAGGTGCCAAGGAGAGTTTTGGGGCGCTTCTGGATAGGCAAGAGCTGCAGCCCTTTGCGCGCCTTGCGCCGCGCGCTGCGGCACGGGTTGCGAATATCGCTGTAATTACAGGCAGATTCGATTCTCTTGAGCGGGTTGAGCTTGTCTTAAGGGCAGCCGCGAAAGCGTCGACTCCTGCGGCGGAGGTCTCTTTCGCTCTCGCG
>SLQV01000146.1 GCA_007131285.1 Myxococcales bacterium | reverse complement strand
GGGGGCTCCGGAGGGTGCGCCTGCGCGCCTGAGCGCCCAGCCCCCCTGGGCCCCCGCGGGCCCCGCAGCCACGCGCTCGCCGGAACCCCGGCCTGCATGCGTGAGCGATTGAAGGTGCGCGGCAAACACAGCAGCGAACCCAGGGCTGTAGAGGAGGCTCAACCTTAAGCTGAAGCGTATTAAAACTCGCCAACGCCCACGCCTACGTACTCGCGCTTAAGAGACTTGTCGCGCTGCTTTCCTTAGAGTCAACATGCCTAGGGGAGGCGTGCTGCGTGAGGGGCATGGACGTAGGCTAGCCAGCTTTGTGGATGCCGGTCACTTGCGATGAGGAAGCCCTCTTTGAAACGGACGAGGCCTTCCCAGTTGCGGCCCTTCCGGGCGCGCTCAAGGTCGAGGCGTAGTGAGATGGGCGCCTGGTCGGCTAGAACAACGCCTTCGGGCCGTACATCGAAGGCGAGTAGCCTTTCGACGGCGTCGGTTTGGCGGTGGGTCGCGCCACGGCCGTAGCGCTCGGAGATGCGGTCGATGTGGGGGCCCGGATGATCGTCACCGGGCCAACGGTAGTTGATGGCCCAAAAGCGGCCGCGGCTATCCGGAGAGGTCGCATCGGTAATGCGGTACGCAACATGCGTCATCGGCACCGGAGCTAGGGGCTGCCAGTAGTGGGCGTGCAGGCGCCGTACGCCGCACGCTTCGTAGAGCGCGAGTAGCGTGTCATCGTGCAATAGCAGCGCTTCGAGGCCAGTATTGGGCAATGCTCGCGGCAAGACCACGCGGTGGGCGGGTGGGTCGAGCACCAATTTGGGCGGCGACTCTGCGGTGAAGTGACCGCGTAGCACGTAGCCAATATCATGGGGCGGCCCGGTGATCTCTGCGGTGAGGAACGCACGCTGCCCGTCCACGACAAGCGCTTCGTAGCCTTCGAAGGCATCAATGTTGGGGCGGACGGCGCTGTCGTCGACGGGCCACTGCGCGGGCGTTAATGCTGCCTCAGGACAGCGATCCGATGGCTGCCAGGCTAGTTCCTGAACGTGACACGCGAGCCAATCCTCGATCTCCCGCTTGGAAAGGGCACCGATGCTGCCGCCTGGCGCCTCCGGCAACGGGAACCGCCCAGGATACTGAGGCAAAAGCAGGAGGGTGTCGCCCATCCACGCGAGACCGGAAAACTCCGCTTCCCGCACAGCGAGTGGCCCGCCTAGCTCAATGTTGTGGACCCGCGCTTCCGCAGGGATGGGCGCCGGCGACTCCGGCGTCGCGGGCGGTGCCTTTGCACCGCCGCACGCGCAACCCAACACACCAAGCCATGCGCCGCCCCACACGACGCATACACGAAAGGCACCGCGCCCAATTCGCACCCGGGCACGGCGCGCCACAGCGTCTCCCAGCACAGCGGCAAGCGACCCCAAGATACCCGGCCAAAGCGACGTGAATCTAGACACCGCCGCCAAGCTATACCAAGGCCCCCGCCTAAGCCAGACTCCCGCGCACAGACCGCCGACGCAGCGCCTCTACAAGCAGACCATCGTTCGGCTCTCGGTGCGAGCCTCCCACACGATCCCGGGCTTTCGGTCACTTGGAACGCCCCGGCAACCGACAGGCTAGCGGCGGGACTTGGGTTTGGGGCGGGTGCGGGTGCGGGCGGTGGGGCTGCTATTTTCTATGGACTTGATGGCATCTCGGAGAGAGGCTGCGCGCTCAAAGTCTAGGTCGTCGGCGGCTTGGAACATCTCGCGGCGCAGGCGGTCTAGTTCGGCTTTACGGTCGGCGTCGCTCAAGGAGGCGGAGGGGTGCGGGCCGCTGGCTTCGTCGGCAGCGACGGCCATCGAAAGGATATCCAAGGCGTTTATGCTCTTGCGCAGCGCTGTAGGCGTGATGCCGTGTTCCTGGTTGTAGTCTGCCTGCAACACGCGGCGGTGCTCGGTGACGCCCATCGCAGATTTCATGGCCGGCGTGATTTTGTCGGCGAACATCAGCACCCGCCCCTCAAGGTTGCGGGCTGCGCGACCGATAGTCTGAATGAGCGAGCGCTCGCTGCGCAGGAAGCCCTCTTTGTCGGCATCGAGAATGGCGACTAGAGAAACCTCGGGCAGGTCGAGGCCCTCGCGCAGGAGGTTGATGCCCACTAGCACATCGAACTCGCCTCGGCGCAGGTCATTGATGATGACGAAGCGCTCGAGGGTATCGATGTCGCTATGGAGGTATTTTACCTTAATGCCGATTTCGCGGTAGTAGTCGGTAAGGTCTTCGGCCATGCGTTTGGTGAGTGTGGTAATGAGTACGCGTTCGCGCTTAGCGATGCGCGTTTGAATCTCTTCGAGAAGCACGTCGACTTGGCCCTTTGTGGGTCGCACCTCGATGACCGGGTCAAGCAAACCCGTAGGGCGGATGACCTGCTCGACGATGACGCCGCCGCTCTGGTCGAGCTCGTAGACGCCCGGGGTGGCGCTGACGAAGAGCAGGCTGCGCATGCGCGTCTCCCATTCGTCGAAGCGCAGCGGGCGGTTGTCGAGGGCGCTCGGTAGGCGAAAGCCGAAGTCGACGAGCGTCTGTTTGCGGGCGCGATCACCGCGATACATCGCCGAAATCTGGGGCACAGTCAGGTGGGATTCGTCGATGACGGCGATGAAGTCGTCTGGGAAATAGTCGATAAGCGTCGGCGGCGCTTCCCCCGGGGCACGGCCGGAAAGGTGGCGGGAGTAGTTTTCGATACCGTAGCAAAAACCGACCTCTTCGAGTAGCTCGAGGTCGTTCATCGTGCGCTGCTCGAGGCGCTGGCGTTCTACGAGCTTGCCCGCTGCATCGAGGTATTGGAGTTGCTCGAGAAGCTCGTCGCGAATGGCGTGCACCGCTTTGGCGCGCTGTTCCTCGGGCGTCACGTAGTGGGAAGAGGGGTAGATGGCGTAGGTGTCAAGGGTGGCCAGCCGTCCGCCGCGCAACGGGTCGAACTCGGTGATGCTCTCAACGTCATCGCCCCAATATTCGATGCGAACCGCACGGTCATCTAGGTGGGCGGGAAACACTTCGATGCAATCACCCCGCACGCGAAAGGTGCCACGGTGAAAGTCGATGTCGTTGCGTTTGTACTGGACGTCGACGAGGCGATGCAGCAGTTCGTCCCGGCGCACGCTCTTGCCCAGAGTCACGTCGATGACGAGACCTTTATACCACTCCGCCGAACCGATACCGTAGATGCAGGAGACACTTGCGACGATGATGACGTCCCGGCGCGCCAAAAGGGAGCGGGTTGCGCTGTGACGCAAGCGATCGATGCGCTCATTGATGATGGCATCTTTTTCGATGAAGGTGTCGCTGGTTGGGACGTACGCTTCGGGCTGGTAGTAGTCGTAGTAACTGACGAAGTATTCGACGGCGTTGTCGGGAAAGAGGCCCTTGAACTCGCCGTAGAGTTGAGCCGCGAGGGTCTTGTTGGGAGCCAAGATGAGCGCTGGCCGGTCGAGTTGTGCCAATACGTTGGCAACGGTGAAGGTCTTGCCGCTACCGGTAATCCCGAGCAGCACTTGAGCGCGATCGCCCGCACGCAGACCGTTGGCGAGTGCCTCAATCGCCGCAGGCTGGTCACCCGTGGGCGCATGCTCTGCGACCAACCTAAAGGACACCCGCTGCTCCAGCCATTTGCGCCATTACTTTGGACCTCAAGCACGCGCGGACGCGCCGCACGGGCTTTGGGGCAAAGCCTTTCGCCGCGCAAGGTGCAGGGTGTCTCCCAGGATGCCGTCGTGCGAGCCGCAGCGTGTCGTCACCCCCTCTAGACATAGCTATTCGATCGGAATATTCTGTTAACAGCGTTTCCAAGAGTGCCCGCCTCCAGCGAGACCTGCCATAAGGGACCCGCTGCGATGCGCGCGCACACCTGAGCCGAAGAAGCACCACCATGAATATTTTTCGTTGCCGCCCGCCGCACCTCGAGCACCTTAGATCCAATCGCCGACCCCAGCGTTCCGAACGGGAGCTCAGCCTAGGAACGATGTGGGCCGTCGGCATGCTGCTGTGCGCGCTGCTGGTGAGCGCAGGGTGCAACCGGGACAATCTCGGCGGCTGCGACGGTGAGGCATGCGAGCCGGACGACGGCAACCCCAACGGAGCGAGCACCAACCCGAACCTGCCACCGAGCCTTGCAACTTGCGCTTCCGGGATATTTTGCGGATCGCCCGCAGCGTGCTGTGAATCCGGCAGCGAATGCATCCTTGGCACCTGCGTCACTGCCTGCCCGTCGTCTATTCGCTGCGGACAAGACGCTGAAACTTGCTGTAGCGACGGAGAGGCCTGCATCAATGCCACCTGCGTCAGCCCCGGCAACCCGTGCACTGACTCCTTCGATTGCGCGGCGGGTGAGTTCTGCGACCCCGTCTTTAACGCCTGCTTCCCGCAGTTCGCTGAGGTGCTCTGCCAGACCGAGCCCAACTTCCCTGATTTTGAGATCACCGAGAAGTGGTCGGTTCAGGGGTCCGACGTCGAGCCCAACTGCTTTCAGCCTATCGTCACGCCGGTTGTCGCCAACCTCGACGGCGATCCCGAGGGCATCCCCGAACTAGTCATCACGACCGCCTGCAACGGCTGGCGCAGAGGCGTCTTGCGCGCCTATCGACCGAAGACCGGTGAAGCACTTTGGGAGGGCCGGTTGCCGAATGCCGAAGGTGGACCTGGCGACATTGCCTATGTTCATGGCCGTGCCAACCCTGCCGTTGGCGACTTGACTGGGGATGGGCTGCCCGAAGTGGTAACAGTCATGGACGGCAGCAGCGGCGAGGGCATGCGCATTGCCGCCTTTGACGGACGTACCGGGGTGCGCCTTTGGGTGTCTGCCGCAGACGTCAAAGTTCGCGGATCTAATGGGAACTTCAACGGTGCCGCGACACTCGCAGACCTCGATGGGGACGGCACGCCAGAGATCATCTACGGCGCGTTAGTACTCAATGCTGACGGAACAAGGCGTTGGGAGAACGATGACGGCGCAGGCGAAGGTGCCGTGAGAAGCTACTATGGGGGCATCGCCGTGGTCGCTGACATTGACCTCGACGGCTCGCCCGATGTGGTTGCAGGTCGACGTGTCTACGAAGCCAACGGTGACGCCAAGTATCCGCCGCTTACGAGCAACAACAGTAACGATGGCTACCCCGCTGTCGCGAACCTCGACAGTGACCCCCAAGCGGAAATTGTGTTGGTACACAACGGCAAGGTCACCGTCTTCGACGGCGAAACGGGCGCCGCTCAGAGCAATGTTTTCACCATCGCAGGTGGTGGCATCGGTGGACCGCCCACCATCGCGGACTTTAACGGCAACGGTCGCAATGAAATCGGTGTGGCCGCCGCCGCGTTCTACACGGTCATCGCGTACGACCCGCCGGGAGAGGGAGAGGACCTTGGCACGCTAACTGAGCTATGGAAGCAGCCCTCGCGTGATCTTTCGTCGAACTCCACAGGCTCAAGCGTGTTTGACTTCGAAGGCGATGGCAAAGCGGAAGTCATCTACAACGACGAATGCCACATGCGCGTCTTCGATGGCACGACGGGCGATATCGTGGTCGAAGTACCTAATACCAGCGCCACCATTCATGAGTACCCTATCGTCGTAGATGTCGACGGGGATGGTCGCTCGGAAATCGTCTTTATCGCGAATAGCAACAATTCAAACAACAACTGCGTTAGGCCGCTACCTGACTATCCCGCGGACGAGGGCGTGCGTACCGGCATCTACGTGTACGGCGACGCGAATGCGGAGTGGGTGCGCACGCGCCGGGTCTGGCATCAGCACGCCTACCACGTCACCAATATCAACCCGCAAGGCGTTGTGCCGGCAAACGAGCTGCCCAACTGGACCCAGCCTGGCCTCAATAATTACCGCCAGAACGTCCAGGGCGAAGGCGTCTTCAATGCGCCGGACCTCGAAGTGCTCGGCCTTGAGGTCGACATCGTCGGCTGCCCCAACGTGCTCAAGCTCACGGCACGCATCGCAAACGTCGGCAACCTCGGCGTCCTGCCGGGCGTGCCCGTCGCCTTCCGCAGCGGCACGCCGGACGCGCCCGGTGACCTACTCGGCGTCGCGTCGACGGAGGTGAGCCTCGTGCCTGGCCAGAGCACCCTCGTCTCCTACACCGTCACCCTCGACAGTGACCAACTTTCGAGCACCTCCTCTTTCATTGCCATCGTGAATAACGACGGTTCTGTTGGCGGTGTCGTTCTTGAGTGCAACCCGGATAACGCCCCGGCCGCCGCCGACAAGATCTCCTGTTCTGGTCTCATTTAGCCAGGGCAGCGCCTTGCGCGCTGCTGGTCGCGCGACACGTCTGACCCCTGAGCCATCCCCAGGGTGAGCCTTGGGGGACGAACGCCGCGGGGAAATGGGCCTTCCGTGCGCGGACCCACCCACCCCACCATACTTACTCCAGGCCCATTTCCCCGCGGCTTTCTGCGTCTCGAGTTAATGAGGGGATCGCTCAGGTCTGACCCAACTCTCTGGCTCACCCCGTGAAAGCGTGGGAGAGGTTAGCTATGGGCAAACTCATCGATGGAGCATGGCACGACGTCTGGTACGATACGGACAAGTCCGGGGGGCGCTTTGAACGCCAGGAAAGTTCGTTTCGCAACTGGGTCACGCGGGACGGCGCCCCAGGGCCAAGCGCCGACGGCGGCTTCGCCGCCGAGAGCGGGCGCTACCATCTCTACGTCTCCTACGCCTGCCCGTGGGCGCACCGCACGTTAATCATGCGGACACTGCTTGGACTCGAAGCCCATATCGACGTCTCCGTCGTGAATCCCAACATGCTCGAGCACGGCTGGAGCTTCGAACCCTGGCCGGGCGTAGTGAAAGACCCGCTCTTCGACGCGCGTTATCTCTACGAGCTTTACCTAAAGGCAGACCCAAAGGCGACGAGCCGTGTCACCGTTCCCGTCCTCTGGGACAAGACGCGGAATACGATGGTCAGCAACGAGTCGGCAGACATCATCCGCATGTTCAACGACGGCTTTCGCGCGCTCTCTAACTCGGACCACGACTTTTATCCCGCGCCGCATCGGGACGAAATCGATGAAGTCAACACGCGCGTCTACAACACCGTCAACAATGGCGTCTACAAGGCGGGGTTCGCCACCAAACAAGAAGTGTACGCCGAAGCCGTCCAGGAACTCTTCGCGAGCCTCGACTGGCTGGAAGACCGCCTCACCGGCAAGCGCTACCTCGTTGGCGACAGGCTCACGGAAGCTGACATTCGGCTCTTCACAACGCTCGCACGCTTCGACAGCGTCTACTTCGGCCACTTTAAGACCAACATCAAACGCATTGTCGACTACCCCAATCTGTGGCGCCACACGCGCTCGATCTACCACCTAGGGGGTGTCGCCGAGACCACGCGCTTCGACCACATCAAGCAGCACTACTACGCCAGCCACCCGACCATCAACCCGACTCGGATCGTGCCGGTCGGACCGACACTTGATTGGTCTCTCGAGAGCACAGCGCGGAGCTAGCGCCTCGTTCAGTCACGGGGCAACGCCGAAGACCGCGCCGGTCTCACGACGCCGCCTCAGCGCAAGAACACCTCGCTGGCTTAAGTGCTCACGCCTGCGTCAACACGCGACCCTGTCACGGGACCCTGTCACGGGACCCTGTGCGGAAAGAGACTTGGTTCGGCAAACAACCCAGTCCCGCAAGAAACTTCGTTTAGTGCGAGCGCGGGAAGCCTCTCGTTACTCAACAGCGGTCGAATTCAACGAGCAGAAGCTCCAAGAAAGCGCCTCCGGATCCTGGCTGGGTCCTGAGCGGTGGGCCAGTCTATCTCTATATAGGGTAAACTCTTGGCGTTCATCGGCGTTTGAAATAAGCCAATAGATCGATTCTTTCCTACCATCATATTCGGCCTTGCTTGCGACCCAGATATCTTTCCCAGACGCCGGCTCGGTCCCTGTGTTACACGGCGACTGAGCGGTTTCGCCTGCGGAACCATCGCGGCACCCGCCTGAAGACGCTGTTCCGACACCCAGCAATGAACCTAAGCGCGCTTGCTCGTCCGCCGAGAGATACCACGCGACCTCTCCGTGGCTTCCGTCTTCTCTTTCGGCTTTGCCAGCCGTCACTTGCTCAAAGAGCTCACGGAGAGCTGGCCCGTTTGCACACGCTTCTACTGTGGCGGCAGCCTTGGCGCTGGCGGGGAGATGCGCAGCACTCGCCTCTGAGGCAGCACCCTCCGTATTGGGAGCCGCGCAACCCAAACCAGCAACCAGTGACACCGCGAAACCGAATAGCCGACGACTCATGGATGTAAATTTGATGTAACTCGAATCAAACGCAAGCCCAACTCGCGATATATTCGGGGCCGCGCGCGAAGCGACCGATCAAAGCGTGAACACGGAGACACGGCGTGCGTGTTTGATACTCAGCTTCTAGAGGCGAGCTTGGACGGCCTCGGCAAGTTCGGGTGCGAGGCCGCCTTGACCGAACATCATGCTCGCCCACTTGCCCACGTTCATGCGTTCGATGGCGGTGCGCATGCTCGCCATGCGCGCCGCACGCTCGGCAAGCGGCATCGCCAGAGCTTCGTCCATCGCGGCATCTAGGCGCGCGGAGGCGTAGGGGTTGGTGAGAACTGCGTCAGGCAGTTCCACCGCAGTGCCGGCGAACTCTGAGAGCACAAGCACACCGGGATTGTCGTCTTGGGCGATGACAAACTCTTTAGCCACAAGGTTCAAGCCGTCGCGCAGCGGCGTTACCCAGCCGATATCGGCGACGCGCAAATACGCCACCAGCTCCGCAAAGGGCAAACCACTCGTGAAGAACACGATCGGGCGCCAGTTAAGGCGGCCGAATCGACCATTGATCGAGCCGACGAGCTGCTCGATTTCATGACGGGCATCGCGGTAAGCTTTCATGCCGTCGGCAGGCGCCACAGCAATGGTGACCATATTGACCTTGCTGTGAATATCCGGCCGGCGGTCGAGCAATCGCTCGTAGCAGAGCAGCGACTCTTTGACGCCTTTGGTGTAGTCAATGCGTCCCGCGGAAACGATGAGGCGGTGACCACGCGTCTCTTCGCGAATGCGCTCAATGCGGGCTTGGGTTTCGGGCAACGCGCAGATGGCCTCGATATGCTTGGGGCTCGTGCCAAGCGGGAACGCATCCACGCGAATGCGCCGGCCCTTGTAGGCAAGCTCGCGGACCTGCGTCGGTTCGGCGAGGGCCGATCCCGTGGCCACGAAGCCTTCTGCGACGGGACCTTCTTCGACCACCTCGGCGCCGAGCAAGCCGCGCACCGAGCGGGCGAAGTTCTGCACGTAGCGAGGTATGTGAAAGCCAACAAGATCGCATTGCAGCAAGCTATTCGCAATGGCCTCACGCCAGGGGAGAACATGAAAGATATCCGCCGCTGGAAAGGGTGTGTGATGAAAGAAGACAATGCGTGCTTCGGGTAGGCGCTCACGAATGTACTGGGGCGTCAGCCAGAGATTGTAGTCGTGAATCCAAAAGACCGCGTCCGGCGCGGCACCAGCGCAGGCAGCTTCAGCGAAACGTTGGTTGATGTCCTGGAAGTTGGCCCAGTCCGAAGAGTCATAGCTAAACTGCCAGGGAAATGAGTGCAGAATAGGCCAAAACGCTTCTTTTGACGTGATATGATAGAACGAGCTGACCTGCTCAGCGGAAAGCGGGATGCGCTCCACATGGTGAACCTGGCCGCCACGCTCTACCGCCACCACCGACTGGAACGCATGCGCGTCTGCGGCTTCCACTTGCTTCCACGCAATCCAGCGCCCCCCGGGCGATGCCTCAAGGAAACTCTTAAGCGTGGGCACAATGCCATTGGGCTTGGACTTCTCGACGTAGCGCACCCGGCCATCCTCAATGACCTCGTCGTACGGCTCACGATGATACAGAATGACTAGGTTGCTGCTCATGGAATCTCTCTGAAGTGTGGTCGCGGCAGCGCGAAAAACGGGGCGGGCCCAACGGGAATCCCCGCGGCGCCCGAACACAGGAAGGGGCGGTCAGTGCGCTGGGAGGGGCCAGTGGCCTAGGTGGGTGAGGCCTTCAATGATGCCGTCGGTGCCGGGCGCACGTGCGTGGTAAACATGGGACCATCCTTGAATACGCTCCTTCAGCTTGGGCTCGGCGTTGCCGACGGCGATACCGGCGACGCCCATCTCGAAGAGTGACAAGTCGTTCAGCGTATCGCCGCTGACGACGCAGGCGTCTTCTGACACCTCAAGGGCCGTGAGCAGGCGCCGCAGCGCGCTGCCTTTCGCGACGCCTTTCGGCAGGACGTCGAAAAAGGTTTCCGCCGACAGGGTGACATCGAAGCCCGCCTCGCGTGCTTTGATGGCCGCCTCGGGCCGCAGTACGTTCGGGTCATAGAGGTAAGAGACGCGGCGGCCACCTTGAACGGCCTGGCGACGCAAGCCGGGCTCTTCCGCGAGCAGCGCTCGAATGCGCGCCTCGGGGTTTTGCCAGCTCGCGTCGATCCACTGCTCGACCTCGGCTATGGGCTCCCGCCCGGGCCAGGCCACGACGGACGTACCGACGTCACCGACCACGAAATCCGGCACCGGCACGCCTTCATTGCGGCATAAGTGCTCGACGAAATCGAGGTCGCGCCCCGTCACGAAGATGAGCAACGCTTGCGCACGTGGCCTGCGCCAGGCGTCGTAGAGCTGCGCTTTGCCTGCATCGCTTCCGCCGAGAAACGTGCCGTCGAGATCCGTACACAGCGCAAAACGCACCTTGCCCTCTGGCTTCCATCCCATACTTCCGCTCTACCGACTTTTGGCCGCCCCTGGCTAGTCCTTTGTGGGGTCCCATGGTCGAAGTCCCATATATCGCCAGCATCTATCGAAGCGTGGCGCGGTCTTGCCGATCGCGATTTAAGCAGGGACCGAAAGGTTGGGTGCCTGGGTTTAGGCGCGCTTCTGGGCGAAGGTGCGCATGAACTCGCAGAGGCGCTCGACGTGGTCGAGAGAGACTGCGTTGTAGATGGAGGCGCGCATGCCGCCTACCGAACGGTGACCTTTGAGACCCACCATGTGGGCGCTGGCAGCTTCCGCGAGAAACTTCTTTTCGAGATCTTCGCTTGGCAGCTTGAAGACGACGTTCATCTTTGAACGGGCGCTTACCTCAGCCGGGCAGGTGTAAAAACCGTTGCTTCCGTCGATCGTGCCGTAGAGAAGGTCGGCTTTCTTTTCGTTGCGGACCTCGATGCCCTTGAGGCCACCCTGGTTGCCCAGCCATTCTAGGGCATGGCCCATCATGTAGATGGCGAAAACCGGCGGCGTGTTTTGCAGTGAGTCGTTCTTCGCGAAGGTCTGGTAGCGGAATATCTTGGGGAGGGTTTTGTTCTCCCGTTCGAGCAGGGCTTTTTTGACGATGACAACCGTAACGCCCGCCGGGCCGAGGTTCTTCTGGGCGCCAGCGTAAATGAGCCCGAAGCGCTTCGTGTCGATGCGCCGCGAGAGAAAGTCGCTCGACATGTCCGCCACCAGCGGCACCGCGCCCGTATCCGGAAACGCGCTGAACTGGGTGCCGTAAATCGTGTTGTTCGAGGTGATGTGGACGTAGGCTGCCTGCGGGTCAAAGTCGTAAGTATCCGGCAGTCGGGTGTACTTAACCGTCTCGCTCGACGCACAACTACGGGCTGATCCCACTAACTTGGCTTCGCTCAGCGCCTTCTCGCCCCAGGCGCCCGTCACGATGTAATCCGCCGAAGGACGCTCGGCACTCAGCAGGTTCATCGGCACCAGCGCGAACTGAGTCGATGCGCCACCGGTCATGAATAGAATCTCGACGTCATCGTCGAGCCGCAGCAGGTCTGAGATGAGCGTCTTGGTATGCCGATGCACCTCTTCGTAAACTTTGCCTCGGTGAGAGTGCTCGAGAATCGACATGCCCGAACCGGCGTAGTCGAGCATTTCTTTCTGAGTCTGCTCTAGGACTTCGAGAGGCAGGCCCGAGGGGCCCGCGTTGAAATTGATGACGCGGCTCATGAACTACCTGTTCGCTGCTGACGTGGTGCGCTTCTGACAGCACCGCTAGGCGGACCGCGGCGCGCGGGAGCAGCTTAACCCCTGCTTCCCTACCTGTCGAAGGTCGCCTGCAGTCTGGCTCCGCAGCGGATATCCCGATACCCATTAGGGCGCACCCAGGCCCTAGGGGCGGGTGGGGTTAAGGGAGCGGCACGTGCTCGGCCACCAACCTGAGCACCTGGCCCCCTTCCCGCCGCCGGAAGAACGGGACGCAGCGATGAGGTAGCGATAGACTTGACGCGCTATGCGACGCACTACCTCAGTTCTTGGCGCGGTTCTTTGGCTTTGTCTCTGCAGCCTGAGTGGCTGTAAGTCCGCAAACACCGCCCATGATCGCGCAGCTTCTTCATCGGCAGAACGCACCCGCATGCGCTGCGAACCACCCCTCGAACCGCTGCGGGTAACGCTGGAGAGCTGGGCACAGCACCACGACTTGGCCGCTCGACGTTCAGCCAAACAAGGCATCCGCGCGATCACGCGCGCCCTGGCGGCGAGCGGCGCCGGCGCAGCGTCGGTGTCTAGCCGTGCATCCTCGGGTGCGAGCTGCGCCGCCACGCGGGACATCGCCGAAGCGGCGCTGGCCCAAGCGCGTGCCATGGCCGACCTCACCGCTCACGCGCAGCAACCAGAGGCCATCGCCGCCGTCGCCCGCAAGGGTGCACACGCACAACAGACTCGCTTCGAGGCCAGCCGGCAGCGAGCGCTAGCCACCCATGCAGCCTTGCCCTTGCCCCCCAAACCACCTCAGCCCTCAGACCAGGCCAATATCGACCAAGACGCGAGTCACGAAGCGCAAGACACCGAGTTGCGCCCGTCTCCCTAGCGCGCTGCTACGTCCGTATGCACCGACTACGTGGGGGCCCTCTGACGGAACTGTAAGCGGGAAACGAAGCGTGGTAGCATTCTGCCGCCGTGGGGACATTAGGGAGACACTTCGTGCGCATGGACAGCGTGCCATGGAGGCACCGGGGCCACTATTCGGTTGAAGATGGGCGGTCCACCAGCGGTGAGAGCGGCTGCGATAGCAGCGATGCCGCAGGCGAGAGTCCTCCGCTCGGGGCCCGCAGGGCGAGGCCTCGAGTCGTTCGGCCACGGCGGCTGAGGGGGGCGTTCCGATGGGCGATGAGACACGCTAGGGCTTGGTCTGAGGGCCTGCGGCGCGGGCGACCGCAAACGACGACCGGACCGTGCGTGTTGCGACGCGCGGAATACTCGCTGTGGCCACGCGCACGACTCAGGCCATGGGCCCGCCATGCATGGCTGCTGAGCTGGCTGCTGGGCTGGCTGCTGGGCTGCAATGATGCGGACAGAGCACTTGAGGCGCTTGAAGCGCGCTACGCAGAGATCCAACGTGACGCCTCGACACTGAGCGACTCACGTCCGAAGACCGCTATGCCGGAGTCAGCAGAACGCACCGGTGCGCGCGCTGAAAGTCCAACGTGGGCTCCAGACGCAGCACTGGACCGGGCGCTCCAACGGGGACGCCAGGCGCTGGACAAAGCCCGAAGCCTGCGCGCGGCACCCGCGACCACCCCTGAGATCTTTGCCTGGTTGACCGCGGCAAGGGGGTGGCTGGCGGCGGCGGAGGCACACATTACGCGGCAAGATATGGCTCACCCATCGTGGGCTGCCGCAACGAGCACCAACGAGGCGCGCTCCGCGCATGCCCGGCCGCAGTTGGCACCACCCTTTCCTGATGCGATGCGCGCGTTGCGTAGGCAGCGGCTCACGGAACTCATTCGTGAGCGGCGTGATATCGCTCTGACGCAAGCCCAGCGCGAAGAGCGCAAAAGCCTTTATTCGCTCACGATCCCGGGCCCAGACGGCATGCTTGATGCACGAAGACTGCCTAAAAATGCGGCTAGGCGCCCACCCTTTTCGGTGGCTGACCTCAAGCGCCTGGCTGTCGCGAGTCATCGCGCGCTTACGCGGACTCGCGAGGAAGAAGCGCGCTACTTTATCGAGGCAACCCAGCGGCTCGCGCCCGAGGCCGAGCTACCTGCGCGGTGGGAATCGCGTATCGTTCAAGGCAATGCGACGCCCGACGCGCATCTTGCTGAGGTGGACGCCCTTGCACGTGAAGCTTTTACGGCATTGCACCGTGCGCGCGCAGGCCACGCAAGGCAGCGGGGCCGCACAGAAGCCCATGCACTACAGACGCTCGTGAACCGTATCGTCCAACTCGGATTCCACGCGGAGGTGGGCCCGCGGGGTCTGCTTGTCGTTCTGCCACGTGCAATACAGCGCGCGTCTCGTCGAGGTGGCGCCGCGCCGGGTAGCCCACAGGCGACCAGGCTACGTGCCCTGGCCAAACTCATCGCGCCCATGCCCGGGCCTGTCGCTGTTGAGTCTTGCGCAGCGGGGCCGCGCAAGCGCCAGGATCCCGCGGTTGCGCCGCTGATCAGATCGCTGCAGGCGAACGGCATCGCAGAACCACGGCTTTGGCGGCTGCAACGCCGCTGCCTGCCTCCCAACGCCACCGGGCCCACAGATGCCGACGCTTTGGAGGTCGAGACTAGCCTGGTCAATGCAGCGAGAACTCAACGCAAAGTATCCGCTCAAACCTCGACATCACCTGCCATGGACAAGAGCAGCATCTACCTGATTCTTCCCGCCCTCGGTCCCACCATTGATGTGCAGACAACGCGCTTCGGCGAGCCGAAGTGAAGCTCGTACGCACACATCTTTGGGAACTGAGGGCTCCGCACCGACTCGACCAACGTCCCAGCTGCATAGCTGCGCCCTGAGCGATCCCCTCATTAACTCGAGACGCAGAAAGCCGCGGGGAAATGGGCCTGGAGTAAGTATGGTGGGGTGGGTGGGTCCGCGCACGGAAGGCCCATTTCCCCGCGGCTTTCGTCCCCCAGGCTCACCCTGGGGAT
>SLQV01000057.1 GCA_007131285.1 Myxococcales bacterium | reverse complement strand
TTAGACCGGCTGCACCGTCGAGATCGGGTGCCAGCTCGACAGACCGCTCCACAAGTGCCTGCGCCAGCGGCAACTCGGCTATCGCCGCAGGCGCTTGATCTTGCAGCTGAATCCAAGCGCCCCAGCCCAATCCCGTGGCCAGCAGGAACGCGGCGTCGTGGTCGCCTTGGCCAAGCGCCGCAGCGTAGCGTGCGAGCGCAGCAGGCCCCTGAGCACGGGCTACTGCATAACCGGGCCGCACTTGCTCGAGTGCATTGCCACCGAGGGCGCGAACGCGCTCGTAGATACGGCCAGCCCTATCGCGCAAAACCTGAGCACGCGTTCCTGGGAGATATGAAAGTGCATCCGTTGGCGTGGACTGACTAGCGAGCGGGTCGGTCGCCTCGGCCAAGGCGTCTAGTCCCTTTGGCTCTGCCTTTAGCTGAATATTTCGCTGCTCAAGCTCCTCTTCCACAACGCCGTAGGCATAGCCGAGGTACGCGCGCGCCAGGGCCAGCGCCAGGTCCAGATTCTCAGGCGAGGCCCGCACCAGCCCCTCTAACTGCAGAATTTGTCCCGGGAGCGCTTGTGCTACGAGCTCTGCGTCCCAATGGCTAGCGACTGCAGGCTCGGCAACCGCAAGCAGCGCAGCGGACCGATTCGCCAAGTAACCTGGCCCCACACAGGCAGCAACGGCTCCGAATCCTAGACACGCAACGAGGCGCGGCGCGTATTTACGTATCCGATGGAGCTTGGCGCGTTGCCCCATGCCAGTGAACGCATCAAGAGCGCTTAGGCGCCCGCAAGCTGCCGGGCGCGCGGAACCAAGGGTTGCTTGCAGCGCAATTTCCGGTTCATGAACGGTTTCGACAGCGCTCCGGCTTTCAGCTTCCCGGCGAACACGGATGATTGTGTGCATCTCGCTACGCACTGCGCTCTCACAGGCCAATACGCAAGCTGAAGACCGGGGCAACAGGTCCGGCCGAGATCTAGACACCTCACGCGCAGGCGAACGTGTCCTTCTACCGTTGCCGGCGCACACGGACTATTCATTGAACGCTGGAATGCGCTAAGCTTAAGAGCGCAAAGAACGGGATATCAGGTGCGCCAAATCCCGGGGCAGAGCCTCTGGGGCCTCGCATATCTGAAGTAGGGAGGCCTTCCCCTGCGCCAGCGCCCTCCTACTAGCTCCCTGCCTACCGCGATACGCGAGACAACTTCTTCGGAAAAAAGTGCGTCACCTATTTTTGCAGAGCTTAACATTACTCGCACTCGGTAGCGTGCTCGGCACCATTGTGGGTCGCGTTCGCGGCTTTGCGGTAAGCTCTGCGGTCACTGCCCCAAGCGGGCAGTGTGCGGCGAGCCTGGACAAAGAGGCCCTCGCCGCGCCCTGGATTCCCCATGCCGAGGCGCGCACCCTGCACGCTAATCCGAATATTGCGTTTATCGATGCGCGACCTCGCCACGAATTCGAAGCGGAGCACGTAGCCGGCGCGCTCAATGCCCCCGCATTTTTTGGGTCGGTTGACCCCGAGCTCTTGCGTTTGCTCGCCACTGCCGACGCCGTCGTCGTGTACGGTGACAGCGAACTCGATTGCAAGCGCGCTCGGACCCTCGCGCGCCTGCTGCGCTTAGGAGGCATCGAAGACCTCCGTCTAATGGAAGGTAGCTTCAGTGGGTGGCTCGCCCGTCAGAGCCCGACCGAAACCGGGCCCTGCGCGCTTTGCCCAGCCCCCCCTCAGCCGTTGCCACCCAACCATCCGCGAGGTGCACATGAGTAGCAACCCGAACGACCCAGCCGCGCTGATGCTCTGGCCAGCCTTGGTGTTGCGTTGGCTGCTCGGTAGCTTTCTGATTTACCTCACTTGGCCGAAACTGGTCCACCCCGGCCCTTTTGCTGCACAACTCGGCAACTTCCAACTGCTCTCCCCCGTGGTAGTGGGCTGGGCGGCAGCCATTCTGCCCATGGTGGGCTTCGTCCTGGGAGCGGCGCTCTTGACTGGAGTCGCGCGGCGAGGTGCAGCTGCCGCCACCGCATTTATCGCACTCGCTGCTGTGGCCGCCATCTTGCTGGCGCGCGTTCGCGGGCTCGATCTAGGGTGTGGCTGCTACGGCGGCGCGGCGGGGGCACTGAGCGCCGATCGTGCCCTCGTGGTCAGCGGACTCACGCTCACTGGCAGCCTGCTCCTGCTACTGGAACCCGACGACGATGGTAGTCAGCGGCTCCTGGTCGCGACTCTTGGCCTCGCTCTAACCATGCTTGGTGGCACAGAAAGCGCCCTAGCAGCGACGCCGGACACAGAAGCGGAGCCCTTGTGGCAGCATATCGGTGAGGGGTTTCGGGAAACCAATCTCGTCGTTGAGGGACGCCTAGCCTACCGGCGAACGTTCCGCGCCGACGGCGTCATCTTTACCGAACACTATTTTGAGGTGCTGAATACCTTTAAAGGCGATGACCTGAACACGGTTTCTTGCGTGGTACCGGGCGGAATCTTGGGAGAGGAAGGCATGTTGCTCGTCGGCAGCCCGAGACCTGTTCTCAAGGAAACTTACTTACTCTTGCTTCGGGAACACGATGGGGTGCTCAGACTGTGGCAACTCGACCGGGGCATCATCGCTGTCACTGAAATACAGCGGATCTTGGGACCGGCATGGCGGGATCGCGTGCGCAGCCTTAAGCCGATGAACACAACATCAGCTACGTCCGAAGCCTTTTCCCGCTTCATTGATAGCGCGGCACGATCGCGCTTTCACAGGTTAGCGTGCGCTGTTGTCGACGGCGGCGGTTTCGATTGCGCAGCCTTGGCCCGAACCGCAGCACGGCATGCCGTGCTGCACCGGCGCAGTGCGGTCCCAGGACTGGGGCTTGTCAGGCATTCCGAGGCCTGCGCTTGAGTTCGCGCATGGGCTGCGGACGCGGCACCCAAAGGATAGCGCTTGTGATACACGCAAGTATCGTCGTACCCATCGCGCTCGTTGCCTGCCCCGCGAGCGCAGCCGCGTTCTGCCAGATGACGACGGAAGGCGGCGAAGAGTGTTCAGACGAAGGCATCCCTCTCGCCTGGGAGACGCGCTGCATCTCCTTTTCGGTCGATGCGCGCAATGACCAGAACCTCAGCGAGGAAGTCGTGCGGGGCGCGACGCAACGGGCCTTCCAGACGTGGACATCTCAACATTGCAATGCGAGCGATAAGCCCCACTTTTACGCGCAGCTGACGCGTGAACCGGCCTTCTGCAAAGAGGCGGAGTTCTGTCGGGACCGCGGCAACGCCAACGTAATTAGCTTTTCCGAGACGTGGCCTCCACGCCGACTGGGCGAGCGCGTGGACCTGAACCCTAACGCGCAGGCAAGTACGCTGCTTTCGTTCAACACAAGAACGGGCGAAATCGTCGATGCCGATATTCTGCTTAACGCGCAGACCTGGTCGTTTCAGCAATGCTTGCGGGAAAACTGCCTCGGAGAGGACCGCACTCGCCTCGATCTTGAAAACGTGCTCGCCCATGAGGTCGGCCATTTGCTTGGGCTGGCACATCCCGGGGACGAGCCCGTAACGGCCACCATGTTTCGGTCGCAGAATCCGGGTGAAACGCAAAAACGCACCCTCCATCCCGACGACATCGCTGGGTTCTGCGCAATCTACGGCGCGCGCGCTCTAACCTTGCCCTGTGACCCCACGCCGGTGGGAGGCTTCGAACCCGACTGCGAAAGCGGGGAACCTTGTCGCGTCGCGGGATCCTCCGGCTGCGCCGTGAACTCCGCCACCGCAGACGCGCGGCCCTCGGAGAACCTATACTGGTTGGCTACGATCCTTGGACTTGTACGCCTACGTCGAAGACGTAGGTTGCGACTGGCCGGCGACCGAGCGCGACCGAGAGAAGACATGCAGGTGGGAGTCGCACCGCCAGGGTGAGCGCGCGATATTTGTGCGAAAATAACCTCGTGTTGCCAAGGATCAACCTCGGGCCGAAGCGCATTAATACGCTGAAGAAAGAGGTTGAGCCTAGCCGGCAGCGGGGTTCGCGTGTGTGGGCGCACGGTGGGGAGCGTCCCGGTGGGCCGGGGTCCCGGCGAGCGCGTGGCTGCGGGGCCCGCGGAGGGTCTCGGGGGGACCCACAATTGGGTACGGAGCTGCGCGCAGTGCCCAATTGTGGGGGGCTCCGGAGGGTGCGCCTGCGCGCC
>SLQV01000019.1 GCA_007131285.1 Myxococcales bacterium | reverse complement strand
GGAGCCCCCCACAATTGGGCACTGCGCGCAGCTCCGTACCCAATTGTGGGTCCCCCCGAGACCCTCCGCGGGCCCCGCAGCCACGCGCGCGCCGGGACCCCGGCCCACCTGGACGCTCCCACCGTGCGCCTACACACGCGAACCCCGCTGCCGGCTAGGCTCAACCTCTTGCTTCGGCGTATTAACGCTTTTCGGTCCTCGCGTTGAAGTGAGAAAGGCCCTTGGCCTGAAGCCGAATGCTAGCGCCGTCCTAGCGAAAGCAGTGGGTGAGTCGATGCTAGCTCATGGTCAGGTTCATGTAGGAGGGGATCATGTTCGGGGTAAGCGTGTCCCGGCGAGGCGCGCGTCTCAAATCTCTAAGGCGAGATGCTGTTCTCTAGTCGAAAGTGGGTGCAAGGCGGAAGTTCACTAGGATCACCACCGTTCCGGTACGGCATCGAAGTCGCTCGCGATAGGCTTAAAGAAGTAGCTGCCCCGGGGGTCGCTAGCGTTACGGAAACGCGGCTGGCGGTGACCGACAACCCAGACTAGCTGGGCGTTGAAAGCGCGAGCAGACCGGCTTCGAACACTAAGTAGTCTGGACGCTTGGAGCGCTTCAGTGACTGGTCCATGTCCGCAAGGACGGTGATCCAGCGGGCTAGCTGCTTGGGCGTGACGCGCCCTGCGGCTTGGACCTGCTCGCTCACTTTGAAAGGAGGAATGCCCGCCGAACGGGCGGCCTCTTGCGGACTCTCCCCCGAAGCAAGCGCGTGCTTGAGCGTTTGCAACTGCGCGACTTGCCGCAGCAGCATGGCAAGCAGCTTCAGCGGGGCTTCCCGGCTTGCGAGCAGTGCGCCTCCCGCCCGCAGGAGCCCCGGTTTGTCCTGGCGCGCCAGCGCATCCACCAGCAGCCACACCGTTTCTCCCGCCGCGCTTTCTGGCAGCAGCGGCGCGACCATGGCGCGGTCCACCTTCGCACCCGCGCCGTAACACAGACGCACGCGTTCCAGAGCGTCGTCGAGTTCCGCCAGCTCCTGACCCAAAGTATGCAACAAAAAGGTGCTGACATCTCCGCGCAGCTTTAGGTCACGGCTTTCGGCCCGCTGGTCTATCCAGCGCTTGAGCATGGCGCCCTTCGGCGCCTCCAACAGCTCCAGCGCCTGCTGGGTCTTCAGTGATTTAAGCAGCTTGCCGCGACCATCAAGCTTGATCGCGTCAAGAATCAAGGTGGTGCTAGGCGCAGGCGCCGCGAGGTAAGCGACTAACCGCTCCTGCTCGGCGGCATTCCAAGCATCGACCGCGCGCACGACAACCACCTGATGCGGCTCGAAGAGCGAGAGCGTGTTGGTACGCGCGAGCACCGTCCCCGCGCTATGCTGGCGTGCATCGAAGCGCTGCACCGCCTCTGCTGACAGCGCGTGGAGCGCCAGCGTCTGCGCAATGCACGCGTCACGCGCCTCCCGCACAAGCAACCACTCGCCCACAAACGCCCGAACCCCCGCAGGCGCCCCCCGCTTCACCATTTGCCGCCTCCCCTCCGGCAGACAGTGCCCGCCGCAGACTCATGACGCAAGCCACTCGCGGCCTTCCGACGCGCGTCGGTCCATCGTCAAGTCCTAGCCTTCGGCAGCAAAGTCGAAGCGCCTCTGGTGTTTTGGAACTGCGCCGATGAGCACTATTTTTTCCGATGCGACGGCATTGCCACCGTAGACGAGGACCACCTCGATGACCTCACCCGGCTGAAAGAGCCCACGGCTCATGCGAATCTGCTGTACCTGCGTCCTGAACTTGGGAAAGGGCTCAAAAGGTTCGTATTGCGACACCAGCTTGCGATTCGCACCTTCTTGACGGTAGAGTACAATCTCGAAAGCGACACGAGGTTTTAGGGCTGGAAGCCGAGCTACAACATGCGCAATCCAGTAGCGGTCAGAAAGCTCCTTTTTTTCTACCTCGCCGAGCCGTTTAAGTGACTTGTTCTTCGCCCAAGAAATAAGCTTTCTCTCGCTAATGCTTTTGCTTGGTGGCTCAGAAACAATGTAAAGCTTGCCGGCACCCGCTGCGCTTGCGTCGCCTTGGAAAAAGGCAAGCGAAGCTGAAGCAAGGATCAATGGAGCCAATGAACGCCGAAGGAATATAAGCAACATGTTTACTCAATGTAGGTCAAATGAGAGAAGGGAATCAAGCCTCTATTTAGGCTAGTAACGCAGCGAGATGACAAGGGAGACGTCCTTGCCTTCCTCGACCGAGAAACTGGACTCATTCCATTTGGGTCTGCGCAGGGCGTAGGTCTTATTGTTAGAGACGCCGTAGCCTTCAGTTGGCTTGCCAAACAGATTTGTGTCGAGCTTTTTGTTGCTGTTCTCGTCGTGCATCACGGCTACTGCATAGGTGCCGGGCTTGACGTCTTCGAAGCTGCACCTCGCGTCACCTCCTGGCGCATTGACGTACTTCTGAATGAGGTCCTCCGAGCCCTGCGGAAAGCCTTTCGCAGAAAGATAGAGCCGGCAGCCGACGGTGCCGGCGCTGTTGCGCAGCCCGGTAATGCGTACCCGCACAGTGCTCAATCCCTTTGTTTCCTCGGCTTGCACTGGCCCTCGTGGATGCTGCAAAAAACAAACCCCTGCTGCGCTAAGCGCAACGACGCCCACGCTGCGGATAGCGCGCTGATAGTAAAAATTCATGGTGTTCCTTTTCGTGTGTGGTGGCGGCATGGCCGATAGCGCGTTTCTGGGGTGGTTCTACAACGGACGTGTGCGCATGGCCTTCGATTCACGCTTGCACCTGCCGAAACCGCGGCGCCCCTGCATTCGGCCGGAGAGCATGGTTCCGCATGGCATCACCACAAGCACGGAGTCGGCAGCGCCTGCGAAGCCCGCCTGTATCCATCCGAACCGCCTCCGCTGCTTCCGCGAGGTGCAGTCACTGGCGCCTTAGGTGTTGAGGGCGAGAAAGTGCTCGCCGGTGTAACTTGCTGAGGCGTCCCAGAGGCGTTTTGCGGTGTCGAGGTCGTAGGCATGGGGCCTTGCGTTGACACGTTCGGGCGGTCCGCGGAACTCGCGCCATTGGGAGGCGCCGTAGTATTCCCCGCCGAGGACGTCAGGTGCCGTGGCCGCGCGTAGCAAGGGCAGGGCGCCGTCTGCGGCTGGCTGGGCAAAGAGTACGCCGATACCCCGCGCGATACGGCCGAACCAGTGCTTCGAAAAATGGCCGGCGAGGTTCGTGGCGGACACGCCGGGGTGCGCCGCCACCGCGATGGCAGATGCGCCAGCGGCCTCAAGGCGCCGCTGTAACTCGAAGGCAAAGAGTAGGTTGGCGAGCTTAGAGCGGGCGTAGGCCTGCATGGCGGAGTACCCGTGACCATCCGTGCACATCAGGTTGTTAAAGTCCAGCCGGGCGCGCCGATGGGCGATGCTAGCCACCTGCACCACGCGCCCTCGAGGCGCCGCCAAGACCTTGGGTAGTAGGAGACTTGTGAGCGCGAAATGACCAAGGTGGTTAATGCCCATCTGCTTTTCGAAGCCGTCTGCCGTGGTGCCGTAAGGGAGCAGCATCACGCCAGCGTTATTGAGTAGGATATCGATAGCAGGTGCCTTAAGTGCCTGCGCGAAAGCGCGCACGGACCCCAGCGACGCTAGGTCAAGGGCATGCACTTCCGTCCTGCCCGCTCCAGCAGCTAGTGTGGCTGCCGCTTGCTGACCTCTCTCGACGCTACGACAGGCCATAACGACTCGCGCGCCGCGGGCCACCATCACGCGGGTCGCCTCAAGGCCGATGCCACTATTGGCACCGGTCACGACGACAGTCTTGCCGGTTAGGTCTGGCGTATCCGTTGCCTGCCATCTGCTCATGCTTAAGTCATGGGTGCAGCGCCGTGCGCTGTCGATGCGCTTCTCGCCGTTGAAGCGTTGGCCGGATGCCGGCTAAACGTTCTGGGCAAGGGAAAATGTGGGACGGTGACGTTGCCGTGGTCACGCTGCGGTTACCCGCGTGGGTGGACTAATACGCATCAGCTTAAGGTTGAGCCGCTACAGGCCCGGGGTTCGCTGCTGGGTTCGCCGCGCGCCTTCAATCGATCACGCATGAAGGCCGGGGTTCCGGCGAGCGCGTGGCTGCAGGGCCCGCGGAGGGTCTCGGGGGGACCCACAATTGGGTACGGAGCTGCGCGCAGTGCCCAATTGTGGGGGGCTCCGGAGGGTGCGCCT
>SLQV01000105.1 GCA_007131285.1 Myxococcales bacterium | reverse complement strand
TCGGCTTCAAACGCCTGCCAAGCGTCGCCAAGGTGCGCATGGACCTGGGCCCAAAGGTCGGTCAGGTTGGCCGAAAGCTCGGCCGACTCGGCCTCCTCGAGGCAGCAGGCAGCCGCCACGTAGCGCTTACTCTGAATGAAACTCTCGGCGAGAGCCGGGAGCACCTCCGCTTTGGGCGCGCCGAGCGCCAGAGCGCGACGATAATAACCGATGGCCGCATCGTGGAGTCCACTACAAACCTGCAGCTTTCCGAGTTCGAAGAAGAGGGACGAGGCGGCTACCGATCCCCGCAAAAACTGTGCGCCGACGCGCAAGACTTCGATGGCGCGCTCGTACTCTGCGTGCGCGGAGAAGCCCGCTGCCAGTAGGCGCATGCCATCACCGAAGCGTTCCGCTGTCCCCTTCGGCAGTTCGACTTCGCCGGAAGAACGCAGAATAAAGCTCGCCGTATTTGCCCAGGGAATCAATAAGCTGCGCACTTCACTCCAGCGCACATCGGCGGCGAGTGCCTCGGCCTGCTCCACGATCTCTAGATCGAGCGACAGACTGGTAGACTGCCTCGCTTGACGCTCCAGCTCGACAAGCTCCCGATGCAGCCTGCCGAAAAAAGCTTGAAGTGAAACACGACTTTTCTGACCATCTGCAAAGAAATGCACCCAAGCTGCGCTCTCCGCGTCAATCTCAAGCGTAGACAGCCGTATACCGAAGATAGGTGCCAAAAGCAGATTTCGAATACCGAGAAAGGCCTGAACGGTCTCACTATCAGGCGCTTTAGGCAGCGGAAAGGGTGTCAACTCCACCTGGTCGCGTAACGTCGCGGCCAGGCGACGACGCAGCTCTCCAAGCGGCATCTCATGTAGCTCGTCCTCGTCGCCGAGAGAGAAGCTCACAACAGACAGTTCGCGGTGCCGCGTATCAACACTCACGGTGCGGACACGCAGACCCGCCACTAGACACAAAGCCGCCCACGAGCGACCGAAGGCATCCCCGAGAGCGCTTACCCCCGAACGCGGTTCCGCTTCGAGGCGTTCGAGCCAGCCATCGGTGACTACACTATCCAGTTCGATCATTTGTGCGGCGGCCACCCCAAGAGCATAGCGCACCCTGGGGCGCTAGCTCCAACAACCTTGTTCGCGCCTGCGCGAACAGGGCGCTCTCGCCGCGCGTCACAACGCCGCGCCGCGATACCACGCGAGGGTGCGGCTCAAGCCTTCTTTCAGATCGACTACCGGCGCGAAGCCCAACAGCTCGCGGGCTTTGCGAATGTCGGGAATGCGCAGCTCGACATCGGTGGCGTGCCACTCGACGAACTCGATGGGCGAATCGCTGCCTGCAAGCTCCTTGATCAGCACTGCGAGTTGGTAGATGGTCACCGTGGAACGTGCGTTGCCGATGTTGAATGCCTCGCCCACCGCCCGCGCTGAGGTGAGCGCCCGCATCACACCATCCACGATGTCATCGACATAGCACCAGGCGCGAATCTGACTGCCCTCGTTGTGAATGCGCAGGACTTGATTGGCCAAGGCGCGCGTCACGAAGGCGTGGACTGCACCCTCTCCCACTTGACGTGGACCGTATATATTGAAGGGCCTAATACTACATGTCGGCAGGCCGTACTGTTTGTAGTAGTTAAGCGCTAGGTGCTCCGTTGCAAGCTTCGAAACGGCGTACGTCCAGCGCGCTTCGCCGACTGCGCCCAAGCTCGTCACATCCGCTTCTTGCACCCTGTAGGCGTAAGATCCGAACACTTCGCTCGTGGAAAAGTCAATGACGCGCTCGGCGCGGCCTGCTTGGAGCGCGGCCTGCAAGACATTCATTGTCCCCATAATGGAGACTTCCATGGTGAGGACTGGGTTGCGCTGGACCGTATCCACGCCGGCAATCGAGGCCATGTGCACGATGTAGTCAGCGTCTGCGACGGCCTCGCGCACAATCTCCGGATCGCGCACATCCCCCACCACCAGCCGGAGATTCGGGTGGTCCGAACATCCACTCGCAGCAAGCGCGTTGCGCCGTAGGTTATCGAGGACCGTTACCGGATGATCAGGCAACAGCCGGGCGCACAAGGTGGAGCCAATAAATCCCGCACCGCCGGTTATCAGCACCCGGGCGCCTGCTTTCAGGGGCGTCTGGGGCAGTAGACTTGCGCTCGCCATTCGCTCAGTCTTTGGTGCCGTTCCCCGCGTTGCGGCGAAGATAAGCCGGGATATCTAGGACAGCCTCATCGTGGAGAGCACCCGCACCAAACGGCCGCCGGAAGCGCGCTTCTGAGGTGCGCGGCAGAGAGTGATCGTTTGCTGCCGGCACATGCTCGACCGGCGGCGCATGGCTTTCGTGACGCGCGACACTTCGAGCCCGGTCGAACGCGTGCTTGCCGAGCTTGCGACCCAGCTCACCCACGTGAGAAGGCCGAGTACCCACATGCTGCGACGACGTAGCTTCGCGAATTTGGCCTTCCTGCGCCTGGGCGGTATCAAAGCCCGTGGCGATCACGGTTACCTTGACGAAATCGCTCATGTCCGGCTCGGTGACCACACCGAAGATGATGTTAGCGTCCTCGTGCGCCGAGTGCTGAACGAGCGATGCGGCTTCGTTGATTTCGCGCAGGCGGATATCTGGACCGGCGGTGAAGTTAATCAGAATGCCCGTCGCGCCGTCGACCGAAATATCGTCGAGCAGCGGCGAGTTGATAGCCATCTCCGCGGCATCAAGGGCGCGCCGCTCGCCCTTGCCGTAGCCCGTGCCCATCAGCGCGCGGCCGGTATTGCTCATGATGGTTTTAACATCGGCAAAATCGACGTTAATCATACCCGCATTGATAATTAGGTCGGAGATGCCTCGCACTGCCTGAACGAGCACATCGTCCGCCCTCTGAAAGGCCTCGAGCATGCTGAGATCATCGTCGCTCAGCGCAAGCAGCTTCTGGTTGGGGATGGTGATAATCGTATCGACCGCATCTACCAAATCCTTGATGCCGAGTTCGGCGTTGCGGCCGCGGCGCCGCCCCTCGAAACCGAAAGGACGCGTCACCACCCCTACGGTTAACGCGCCAAGATCCCGCGCGACCTGCGCAATAACCGGCGCGGCGCCCGTCCCCGTGCCGCCGCCCATGCCTGCAGTCACGAAGACCATATCAGCACCCTGGAGCGCCTCGGAAATACGCTGCACATCTTCGAGCGCCGCTTTACGGCCTACATCCGGGTTGGAGCCCGCACCGAGCCCTTTGGTAAGCTGCGCCCCCAGCTGGAGCTTGGTCGCCGCGGGGCTTTTTTCGAGCGCCTGAGCGTCTGTATTGGCGGCGATGAACTCCACGCCGTCAAGACCGCTGGCCATCATAGTATTGAGCGCGTTGCCGCCCGCGCCCCCTACACCCACCACTTTTATTCGAGCCTGAAGCTCTATGTCGTCAGAGAATTCGATCGAGATGGTCATTCTGCCCCCAAGGCTGTGTTTCCGGTTCTACATCGAACGCGCTCAGACTAAAAGACTTCACGAAACCATTGGCCGATTTTTCGACTGAGTCTTCCCGCCGATCCACTTTCGAGGACATCCACCATCGGCTGCTCGTCCGCAACCTGACGTGCGCCGTATTTTACTAAACCCACGGCGGTCGCATAGGCCGGTGACCGCACAACGTCCACCAAACCACCGACTGCTACCGCGTGTCCGCGACGCACCGGCAGACCTAAAACGCGCTCAGCAACGTCACTCATACCGTCGAGCAAGGTGCTGCCTCCCGTGATTACGGCCCCAGAAGCGAGCATCGAGCCGTAGCCCGTCTCCTCAATTACGTGCCGGCACGCAGAGAAGAATTCCTCCACCCTAGGCTCGACAATATCGCATAGGAGTTGTCGCGGCACGACACGGGCCGGCCTACCGCCTACCGAAGGGACCTCCATCGTTTCTTCGGTGTCAACGAGATCGGGAGACGCGCATCCGTACTTGATCTTAATGCGCTCTGCCTCCGCCATCGGGGTACGTAGTCCAGTAGCAATGTCGTTGGTCAGGTTAATTCCACCCATCGGGATGACGCTGGTGTGGACCACTGCACCATCGACATAGATCATCAAGTCGGTGGTGCCGCCTCCGATATCGATGATAACGACCCCGATTTCCTTTTCGTCTTCACTCAGGATAGCGTCCGAGCTGGCGAGCGGCTGCAAAACGACCTCCGCCACGTAGAGACCACAGCGCTCAGCGCATTTAATAATGTTCTGCACGCTGGTGGTGGCGGCCGTTACGATATGAGCGCGCACTTCGAGCCGCACACCGCTCATGCCAACGGGTTCACGAATACCATCTTGCTCGTCTACGATGAACTCCTGTGGCAGCACATGAAGCACCTGTCGGTCGCCAGGCAGCGGAATCGCCTTTGCTTGCTCAAGCACGCGTAACACATCGGCGTGGTCCACCTCACGGTTAGCAATAGCGGCGACCCCTTCCTGATTGAAGCCACGCACATGCGATCCGGCAATGCCGGCATAAACTGTGTTGATGTCGACGCCCGCCATCGCTTCGGCCTGCTCAATGGCGGCACGAATGCTCTGGACGGTTGACTCGATGTTCACCACCACACCTTTTTTGAGTCCCTTGCTGGGGACCGAGCCAACACCGATAATATCGACGCCGCCATCCTCCGTCTTCTCGCCGACGATGGCGCACACCTTCGTGCTGCCCAAATCAAGCCCCGCAATAATCTCTTGACCGCTCATCGACGCTCCTCGCGTTGCGCGCTTCGCCCGCAACATCCAACTTTTCCTCGAGCCCGCGGCCACAGCAAGCCGCCTCCGCGCAACGGCCCCTGGACGCACAAGTGAGCGCGCACGACTCAGAGCCCTGTTGGAAAATGGCACAGCCCCGCCGACCCCGCCAAATATTCAGCGAATCAACTCAGCCCACGCCTCCTTTGCTTTCCCAGAGTTCACCATTGCGCTCAGTTTGCGCGCATCGATAGCCTCAACGCTGGCGTTCTCCCACCACCCAGTCACGTAGCGACCCTCGCACGGATTTCTCCCTAGAATGACAAGGGTATCGCGCATCAGGTTAGTCCGTGGCGGATGAGCGTCTCTAGTTCGGTGTCGCTCAAGGTGCCGAGGGCTTCATCACCTTCGAGAACACTGCGCGCGGTCGCGCGCTTACGTGCGTGCAGTTCCAGGACGCTCTCCTCGACGGTTTGCTCGCAGACAAAACGTACCACGCTCACAGGCTTCTTTTGACCAATGCGGTGGGCTCGATCGCTTGCCTGATCTTCGACCGCCGGATTCCACCAGGGATCGAGCAGGAGGACGTAGTCGCTGCCCGTGAGATTGAGGCCTGTCCCGCCTGCCTTAAGCGAGAGTAGGAAGAGATTGGCGCGCGCTTTCTGCCACGCCTCAACAGAAGCTGCTCGCTGGGTCGTCGGCGTCGCACCGTCGAGGTACAGGTACTGAATAAAGCGCGCGTCGAGCGACTCGCGCAAGAGCTTCAGCAACGAAGTAAATTGGGAGAATACCAGTATCCGCTGCTGGGCCGCCAGCGCATCCTCGATGAGACTCAGGGCGGCGTCAAGCTTCGAACTCTGGTCACTGTAATCCGCATCGAGCAACCGCGGGTGGCAGACCAACTGCCGTAGTCGCGTCAACCACGCCAGCATCTCGAAGCGCCGCTTGCCACCTCCCGCACCCTCAGGCTGGCTCACATGTTCAAGCGCTTCGCGCTGCAGCCCGCGGTAACGCTCGCGCTCTTCCGCATTGAGCTCAATCCACCGCACGGATTCGGTGCGCGGCGGAAGCTCCGGCGCCACATCACGCTTGGTACGCCGCAAGATGACACCCTTGAGGCGGCGCCGTAACATTTCGAGGCGCGCTTGCGCGTCGTCGCTACCCATCGCCGCGACGAAGTTGGAGCGAAAGTATTCGTAGGTGCCGAGTAGCCCCGGGTTGAGCAAGTCCATCAGGCTCCAGAGCTCGCCTAGGTGGTTTTCAAGGGGCGTACCGGTCAGCGCTACCTTGGAATCGGCCTGAAGTTCGGCCGCAGCTTCCCGCCGTCGCGACGCGACGTTCTTGAGATAGTGCGCCTCGTCGAAAATCAGCGTCGACCACACCGTCTGCGCCAGATCCTCGGCGTCTCGCGCCATGATGTCGTAGCTCGCAAGCAGAACCGTGCCCGGCTCACAGCGCTGAAGCAGGGCTTTGCGCTTGGTACCGCGGTACACAATAAGGTTGAGGTCCGGAGCGAAGCGCGCAAGCTCCGCTTCCCAGGTCGTCGCGACGGACGTCGGACACACCACCAGCGCCGGTCCCTCGTTGGCACGCATCGACAGCAGGGTAATGCTCTGGAGCGTCTTACCGAGACCCATGTCGTCGGCTAGACACGCGCCAACCTTAGCCTTGACCCTACCCATCAGCCAACGGAGACCGTCTTTCTGGTAGGGACGCAGGAGCTTCTCGAAGGCTTCCGGCAGGACCAAATCACTTTGGTTGGCTTGATCGATGGCATCGCGCAGGAGGCGCGCGCCTGCGTCCTCCTCGATGCCAAAACCGTCCCAGGCCTCCTGCCAACCAACAAGCGCCGCCCGCGTCAGCGTCGGTGTCGCGACGTCCGGACTTAAGCGCGAATCGAGTTCAACGAGCCAGCGCTGAAGTTCTGCGCCGATTTCCCGCAGCTCGCCATCGTCGGTCGTCAGCACGTTCCCACCGCGGCGCACCACGTCGAGAAGCGCCTCCATCGCAAAGGATTGGCCGTCCTCGTCGAGCGCGTGCGCGACCTGCAGATTGCCCTCTCCTGCGAGAAGCGACAGGCGAAGGGTCGAGCGCGCGAGGGTCGCCGAGCGCCTAAGGGGAGCGAGCACGCCCCGCCACGCAATCTCGGGTACCGGATCGATATTTTGCAGCGTGCGCAGCAGTTCTGAGGCCGCCTCGGGCGTGCGAATCTTGTAGTGAAACTGGCCTAGGTCTCGCCCGAGACGTTCGAGACCTAGCGACTCGTGCAGTCGCTGGGCATGGCGCTTCTCTTCGGCAAGCTGGCGCGGTGAAAAAGAGCGCTCGCCCCCGGACCAGCCGTAGATCATTGGCGCACCCTCACCAGGCTCATGCAGGGCGCCTCCGGGCAGGGGGCGAACCATCAGGCGCACATCAAGCCGGCCACCGGCCTCGCGCTCGAGCACCATCTTGGTGGCAGTATCCGCTTCAACTTCGCGCCCGGCAATGTAGCTTGGAATCGCAAAGTGGACGCCTTCTTGCAGCGGCACGATGCGCTCCAGCAATGCATCCAACGCCTCTTGCGGTACGTCCAATGACTCAAAGAAGCCCGCGTCGATGAGGGAGAGCACCGTCTTTGGCACCTCCGCCCAGTAGACGACTTGGCCGCGCACGCGTAGCAGGGCGCCCTTGGCTGCCCGCACCTCAGACCAAGCTACCGGGCTACCACCGAGCTCGCCCTTCATCACGAAGGCACCTTCCCCGTGGGGCACTAAGCGCAACGTGAGCGCACTTCGCTTAAACACCACGGCCTGACCCTCTTTGGTCAGAAGCGCTCCGAGCAGCGCCAGCTTCGAAAGCAGCGTGCCCTCCGCGGCCAAGTGCTGCGCGCGCTCGGGAATATTGTGGGCCGCCAGCCACATCAAGGCGCAATCCCGCAGCTCGCCTTCGAGGCCCCCTAGACTTTCGAGAAGCCAGTCACTCGAGCGCAGCGTTGGCTTGCCCCAAAGGCCGTCTTTCCGGAGGCGCACGGATGCCGGCAACGCAGAGACGGTATCCTCACGCGCGTCGAGCACCCATACTAAGCGTTCTTGAGTGTTCTCGCTGACATCCTCTGGCGCTAGAATCGTTTCCGCTAAACGGAAGAGCCGCCTCCAGGCGGGCTCGACCAGCAGCGTTCGCAACTGTTCGGCCAAAGGCGCCTGTTCATAAAGCGTTTTCTGCACAGCCCCGACGGACTCGACGGCCCGTTGCGCAAGCTTCGGACTCAACCAAGCCTTGAGTGCCGCAGGCGGTTCGTCGAGATCGACGCGCCCCAAGGGCTCTCGCTGAGACCCCCCCCCGCGCTCTACCACGAGCCGAATACCGTTACCCGCAAAGTTAAGCGCAAAGACAAGGTTAAACGCTCCATCGGTCGCGCGCGCACCGGGATAAACCACCCGCACAGTGGCAGAGGTTTCGTCGAGTTCAAGGGAGGGCGTGAGCGGAGACTCGTGTGCGCACGGGACACCCAGACGCACGTGGTCCGCAAGCTGGCCCAGAGCGTCGTGAACGCCGCGGACTTCCTCGGGCAACGCCGCCATCAACGCCCGCGCTTCGGCGGTCTTTGCCCGCGCCTCAAGGAAACGCACCGCGCCGCGTCGCAGCGCCCGCGCCGGCGCGCTCTCTGACGTGACGCCTCGAGACAGCCCTTGGCCCTTTAGCAAATCCTCAATCGTCTGAGTCGGCGAAAGATAGGCGACTGCCCAGGCCAGTTCGTCTCCCAGATAACGCTTTGCGTCCTGGGCGCTGGTCTTCAACTCACCATCAATGCCGAGTTTCTTGGTCCACTGAAGCAACGCCTTGAGTGTTTCGGGGGCCTTGGTGCCGCCGCTCGAAACCGTTGAAGCGCGCTTGCCCGCGGGCGGAGTCTCATTCGCGATGCGCTTGGCTGCCTGAGTGACCCAGAGGTCAAGCGCTGCCTTGAGACGCATCCCGGTGTCGATATCCTTCACCGAGCGCGCGGCGGCTTCGCCCGCTGCAAGCAAGTCGCGCATCGTGCCCAACTTTAAGCTCAAGGCCACCTCACGCAGCGCGCCCGCCGCTGTCGTATCTTCCATCGCCGCAGCGACTTCAGTGAGGGGAGTGTCCGCCCAAGCTGGAACAGATCCTCCCTTTGTGGCGGGCGCACTTCTAGAAGACCGTGCCGAGTTCACGCGCGTCATCGTTCCTCAGTTATCGTTGTCTATCCGCTCGCGATGTGCGCAGCGGAAATCGCCACTCCAACCAGCCATTCCCAGCAGGCCACAGGGCCTCTACGGCCGCGGCCACGCGCTCGCATCGACTACCGTTCACTTACCGAGCGGGTCGCTCCGAAACCGGTACCGCAAGCAACCCTACGGCGCCCGGCATGCGTTGGGCCCGCGCAGGTTAGCGCGCTAAGACGGCGCGGGCGACCTACTTCGCACTAAAATGCACGAGCGCCTCGCCGTCACGCAACGCACTTGGCTCACTATTCCCTAAGTGGAACGGGCAGGCGCCCCGAAGCGACCCGCGCCGCTATCTGCGCGCGGTCTCGCCCCGCTGCCGCTTCCAGCGTGGCGCGGTAGGCATCTCGCGTCTGCCCTTCGACCGCAATCACTTCGAAGAGCGACCCGCGACCAGATTCGAAACGTAAACGCGCGGCCCGTCGGACGCTGAGCAACGCCTCAAAACGCTGTCGACGGCTCTTCTGGACGCGGTCCAATGCCTGCGCCTGCGCCTCGAACACCGCGATATCGCGTTCGGCACGTGCCTGGGCCGCGCCCGCATCGGCGCGAAGTCGCAAGGCATCTGCCTCCGATTGGCGGCGCTGGGCGTGGCGCCGATAGGCATCCCCTACATCCCACGAGATTCCCGCTTCAACGTGCCACGCGGTAGCCCACTCTTCTTGCACGGGCGCGATTTGGAAGTTCGGGTTCGCAACTTGGAGACCCGCTCCCACGTACACATTGGGAACCACATCGGAAAGCGCGCCATGCGCTTGCGCATCGGCAACGCGTGCAGCCGCCAAGCGCTCGCGAACCTCCGGCGTATCAGGCGCTCTTGATGACGACCGCGCGTCCGGTGGTAGCCCGAGCGCACCTATTGCCGCCGCAACAGATTCCCCCTCCCGCAATCCCGCTAGAAGGCCGAGCAGCGCGCGCGCCTGGGCACGCTCGCCAAGCGCTTCCTCCAGCTCCGCTTCGGCATTAAGCACCTCCGCGCGTTGAAAGAGCACATCACTTTCCGCACTGCGGCCGCTTAACGCTTGCTGCTTCAGCAAATCGGCCCGGCGCCGGGCGCGCGCCACTTCCGCTGCGGCGAACTGGGATCGTGCATCCGCCGCCGCGAGCGAGACAAACGCTTCTGCTGCGATGGCAGCGAGTTGCACTCGCGCTTGCTCCACACCTGCGTGCGACGCGTCAACACCTGCGGTGGCCGCTACATTCTCCGGCCTCGCCTTCAGCAACAAGTGCGTGAGCGAATAGCGAACGTCAGCTATCAATCCGCCGCGCGTTGGAAAAAAAACGAAGGGCTGGACCGTGCCGGTAGTAGGGTCCGGAATAACCGAGTCGCGATCGCGCTGGCTCGTCGCGCCAAATGCGCCCAGCCGCGTAATAAACGCCTGCAGCGTCACATCGGGAAACCAGCGCGTCTGTGCGCCGCGCGCTTGAGCCTTTGCACCGGCTACCGCCGCCGCCGCAGCTTGAATCTCCGGTGCCCGGGCGAGCGTCCGTGTCACGACCTCCGCAAGCCCCAGCCCCGTTGCCGGCACATATTCGTTCTCGAAACTATCGTCGGCGGCAGCATCTAACGCCGCAACCCAGGGACTGCGCTGCGCCTTTGCCCGCGCTGCTATCAACCCGCCGGGCAGCGACCAGGCCGGCAGCGACCAGGCCAATATAAGCACCACTGAGCCAAGTAGCCTTCTCCGTCGCCGTGCCAACCACTTTGGCACGGTTAAACAACACAATGCCACACCTCATACTCCGCCGATGCGCCTATCATATTCCGTCCGAATACATAGCCCGTACCCTGACACACGTCACGCTTCAACCACGATACTTCGCGCACAACCGGCAAGGTCTACGCTTTCATACACTCCATTCCCGCTAGAAACTCGATCCCGGCGGTATCTCCGCCGAAACATCTGCGCGACACTCGCGCTCCACTACCGAACCACACAGCCCGGCATCATTGCGCAATACAGCGGGCCCAACGTCAGCGTTAAGGCAAGCGTTTATGGGATCTATCTAGCTAATATATTTCGGAACAGAGCAAGTGCATGCTGGGGACCCGCTTGCCGGCTTTAGGTTTTTGGGGGAGGGTTTGCGGGATTCACTCCCGTAAACCCGGGGGCATGCGTGTAAAATGCCCCCTGAACAGTTACCACATATTAGAGGTTCGTGAGGTAGGTTTCTCGGGCTTCACTCACGATAATTCAGGGGCATTATGAAAACGCCCCCCCTAAATGGTTGCGCGTTCAGCAGATTGACCACGCAAACGTCTACAGCCGTATGCAAGCGGGCTCAGGGCCTGCGCACGCCGCTCTCGTTTTCCCTGATATAAGTCTTGCATTTGGCGCCCTCACTCATGAGTGACTGTTGCACTAGTTCCTACTCACATTCACATCACCGCAACTTATATCAACTCCTCTATTCGCAACATCTATGGCGCTAGACACATGCGTTTACTATGCTACATTGTGCGCTTTTTACGGACTAAATGTCTTTCATCTTGCCCAAGCGATTGCGTGCGTTTCGAGTCTTTCGTCAGCACGATGCGATGGACTGCGGACCATCGTGTCTGCGCATGATCGCCCAGCACCATGGGCGGCATTTTTCGTTGGTACACCTGCGCTCGCTGTGCGGCATGACCCGCCAAGGCATCTCATTACTTGGACTCTGCGAGGCGGCAGAGGATATCGGCCTTCAGCCGACCGCTGCAATGGCCCAGGCCAACCAGATACGGCGACTTCCATGCCCTTTTATCGTTTGGTGGAATCAGAACCATTTCGTGGTGGTTTATCGAGTTGATAAACACTTTGTTCGTGTGGCGGACCCCGCACTAGGAAGGGTCCGCTATAGCCACCGCGATTTTATTCACTCTTGGACTGCAAAAAATGCTGATGGCCAACGGCAAGGCGCGGTCCTTTTGCTTCAGCCGACGCCCAAATTTTACGGCAAGGAGAGCGACGCAGAGACGGTTCCTCCTTTTCAGACCCTTTGGCGACACGGCATTCCCTACAAGAATCTCATGCGGAGCGCGGTCATCGCCTTTGGGCTATCTTTGATCGCAGGCGCGCTCATTCCTTTGCTTTCACAAAGCCTTATCGACGAGGGCGTATCATTCGGCGACTTCTCACTCATCATAGCGCTCGGTGTTGCACAGCTAGGTCTCTATCTTGGGCGCACGGCGTTCATGGTCGTTGAACATTTGTCTCTAGTGCACCTTGGAGGGCGAGTTTCGCTCTCTGTTGTCTCGCACTTCCTGGCCAAGCTACTGCGCATGCCCGTGCGTTTCTTCGAGACCATTCAAGTGGGCGACGTGCTAACGCGGGTTGGCGACCATCGGCGCATCGACAACTTTCTGACATCGAGCGTTGTGCGCGTGCCCGGATCGCTGGTGTACGCCGCGATCCTGATGCTCGTGACCTTCCTCTTCAGTCCGCTGATAGCGGGCATCGTAGTCGCTGGAGCGGCGGTCATTCTCAGCACCACCATGATGCTAGAGCGTCGCCGCGTTGCGCTTGATCGCTTGCGCTTTAACCGCGAATCAGAGTCCCAAACCAAACTGCTCGACGCGATTCATGGCCTAAGAGATCTGAAGCTCGCCAACGCGGAGCAGCCCTATCGCTGGGAATGGGAATCGGTTCAGGTCAGGCTTTTCGATATTGAGCTGCGTGAGGCACGCATTGCCGAAGCACAAGAAATGGTCGCCGGTGGGCTTTCAGACCTGATGAGCGTTTCGGTTTCTATTGTTGCCGCCCTGCAGGTAGTCGATGGGCAAATGACCTTGGGTGCCCTGATGGCCACGCTCTTTATTCTTGGCCAAACGACGACTCCTTTTCGCTCGCTTCCAGGATTTTTCCGCCAGATTCAGGACGTACGTCTGGCATTAGACCGTGTCGCGGTTATTTCCCAGGCAGAGGACGAAACACAGGCCGAATCCCAAGAACTGCCGGCGATGCGCACACCGAAGCCGCTTCACGTCCGGAACCTCTCTTTTCGTTACGGCGAACGCTCCACACCATGGACGCTTGACAATCTTTCATTCGACGTCCCTGCAGGCTCAGTGTGTGCCATCGTTGGCCCGAGCGGCAGCGGAAAAACCACGCTGATTAGCCTGTTGATGAAGCACTTTGAACCCGATGAAGGTCACATCTTCATCGGCAACCAACGCTTGGGTGAAACCGACGCACGCGCCTGGCGCTCGCACTGCGGTGCCGTGCTTCAAGACGGACATATTTTCTCAGGGACCATCACCGAAAACATCGCGCTTGGCGAGCGCGACCCCGATCTGAGGCGGGTGCGCGAGGCAGCCGAAGTTGCCCAAGCATCTGACTTTATTCAGAGTCTACCGCTGGGCTACCGGATGCGCATCGGCGCTGACGGCGTCAAGCTAAGCGGCGGCCAAGCCCAGCGCATTCTGATTGCGCGTGCTATCTACCGGTTGCCACTCTACCTCTTTTTCGACGAGGCTACGAGCGCGCTTGACGCCAACAGCGAGGCGATGTTGCAGGGGGCCTTGCAGCGCTTTTTTCGAGGGCGCACGGTGTTTGTGGTGGCGCATCGTCTCAGTACCGTGCGCCATGCGGATCAAATCATCGTGCTTGAATCCGGCAAGATCGTCGAACTCGGTCGCCACGATGACCTTGTTCAGCAGCAGGGTCGGTACTTCAACCTTGTGCGCAATCAGTTGGAGCTCGCGGCATGAGTGCCTGGCGTAAGCCTTGGTTTTTTCGGTGGCGTCGCGAAGCCCCTCGCAGCCGCGAGGCCGAAGACGATGCCGGACGCTTTGAGCGCGCAGACGAGCTTTCGCGCTGCCTCGAGTCACCCCCGACCTGGCTAGCAGGCAGGGGTCTCGGCATCATTTCCGGCGCCTTCATGGCCGCGCTTCTTGTGCTGCTCGCCCTGCCCTTTCCCGAATCTGTGGATGGCGAGGTGACTGTACGTTCGACCGATCCCCCGGAAATCCTTGTAGCGCCAGCCGCCGGCCGCATCGTTCAGCTCTGGCGCAGCGAGGGGGACAAGGTGCAAGCCGACGACTGGATTCTGGCGATTGAAAGCGATGGCGATCTAGAGGCCGTGCTTGCTATGAAACGCTACCTTAGACGGCTACAACAGGTGGTCTTCGACCCTCGCTTTCTTGGACTTCGGCGCGCGGAAGCCGAATCCTTCAAGGAGGAGATCTCGCTTCATACGCCCGTGAGTCTCGGCGGCCTTGGCAGCCCGAACGCAGAGCTGGAAAGGCTTGACGATACATACAGCCTCGGCTCGCTCCAGAGCCCAGCCGCAGCGCTCACTACATCGCTGGCTGCCTACCTCGACTTCGTGGCAAGCGAGCGCCTGAGCGATCAGGTGAGCGCGGTGCGCAGATCCATGCGGAAACGTCGCACATTGAACCGGGCATATACCCGTCGTGAGCAGCTGGCCGACGAGGGACTGAAGCTCACCGAAGACTGGATCCGAGCGGATACCAAGCTTGCCGAAGCAGGTGTCCTCGCCAAACGCGAAGTTGACGAAGAGCGACTCGCAGCCCAGGCGCGTCGCCGCGAAGCCCTAGATGAACGCGTATCCGCTACGCTCAACAGCGTGGCCATGGCTGATGTAGCGGGGCGCCTCGCGGCAGTGGAGCAGAGCCGTTTCGACCGGCGCCAAGAGCTCGTCTTACGCCTGAGGCAGGATTTGCTTGAAGCCACGGGCGCATTTGATGCTTGGACGCAGCGTTTTGTTGTCCGCGCACGACGCAGCGGAACCCTTGCCGGTCTACGCGACATTGGCGTAGGCATTTACCTCCAGGAGTCCGAGGAGCTCGCCGCCATTATCCCAAGCGATCAGGCCCTTGTCGGTTACATCTCGGTGGGTCAACTCGGCATTGGCCGGGTCGATGTTGGTCAGACCGCCCAGGTACACTTCACTGCATACCCCGCATTGCGCTTTGGTTTCGTAGAGGCTGAGGTAAGCCGCGTGGCGCCCATTACCACCGACGGCAATTACCTTGTCGAGCTCGCCTTTACTGAACTCACAACGCATACCCGAGAGCATCTCGTTTTTCGCCAAGGACTGAAGGGCCAAGCTCGCATCATTATCGAAGAGCGCACCCTTTTCGAACGCGTCCTCTCTCCCCTCCGGTATATGTGGCATCGCAATCGAATGCGCTTCGTATCAAGCCCCTCCGAGTCAAGCTCCTAATACGCCCCAGCTTAAGGTTGAGCCGCTACAGCCCTGGGTTCGCTGCTGGGTTCGCCGCGCGCCTTCAATCGCTCACGCATGCAGGCCCGGGTCCCGGCGCGCGCGTGGCTGCGGGGCCCGCGGAGGGTCTCGGGGGGACCCACAATTGGGTAC
>SLQV01000118.1 GCA_007131285.1 Myxococcales bacterium | reverse complement strand
CTTCGGTGCGGCGGTCAGCGTGTTTGCTGGCTGGGTCGTGGGCGGCGCAGACAGGGTCGTTCGAGCACAGACGCCCGAGCTCCCAAGCGTGGCGCAGGTGGTGGCGCATGCGGCGCCCCTCCTCAACAAGCCCGCCAAGCGTGCCTTCGGAGCCGGTGGTGCCCGTCGTGATGAGAATGCCCGCCATCTGGGGGGTGTCACCAGCCCGTGAGCAAAAGATACGCTCACGTAGTGATGATGCCGAGTAGCCGCATTCAAGACTGATCGTTGTTAGCAGCAGATGCGAGAGCGAATGGAGCAGGTAGAAGCGCAGGCCAGGGAAGACCTGCCCGGGCTGGTCGGCATCGAAGGCCTGAAGTAGGCGTTTGCCGCGCTCGACGACCGCAGGCCGCGCCAGCCAATCTGTGATGGCCTTTTCGTCGAGGCGTATGAACACGCCTTCTCCGCGCACTTCCACTGCGGGCAGCCAGGCCGCGGAGCCCCCAGGCAGCGTCAGCGGTGCAGGGCGCACGGGCTGCGCTTCGACATCGAACTCACCCTGAAGGTTCGCGTTGACCGAATCGAAGCGTGAAAAGCTCATTTGCACACGGACTTCGCGCACCTCGGGTACCACGACCAGCGCCGCAACACCCTCCGGAAGGTCGGCGGATGCATGCGGCACCGTGAAGGCGGCGAAGGTGGCTCCGGGTTCAGGCAGCGTCCCAGGCGCTTCTAGGGGTGCGGAGATAAGGCGCTCGAACTCGGCTGTGCGTAGCGGCTTTTGTTCGCTTGAACCTGCTTCGGCGCGTGCCTCCTCAAGCGCCTTCCAAACTTCCTCGGGCGCGAAGCTGCCGAGCGGCTGCTTGTAGCGCGGGACATTCGCCAAGAGCACCGTGAGCGTTGCGATGTCTTTGACACCGGAGATGTCATCCCAGATGTCTTTTCGTGTGATGGCGTCGCGTACCTCGCTGAGTTTCGGAGGTGGGAGCCGCAATGCGGACACCACTTGGGAAAAGTACGCATCGGAGCCGGTGCGTACCAAGAGCTTCAGCTGTTGGTCGCACGGTTCGGAGACTTCTTTGCCGCCCAGCCAAGGTCGGTCGCCGTCGCAGGAGTAGGCCAGGTGCTGACTCATGGGCGCTTGGGCGTTGCAGTTGCCGCACTTGACGATAATGCGGCCGAAATCACCAGTAGCGCCCTCTGTTAGGTACAGCTCCGGCCTGTCGCAGGTGTGACCTTCGCGGGAGGCGTGGCAGAACGCGACCCAAGGAAAATCCGACAAGTGCCCGCGCTTACACGCAGCGACAAAGCGTACCGGTGTCGCGCGGCTTGATGTGCCGCGGTCGCAGGCGTGGTGGTAACGGCCCTTCTTAGTCTCGAAGGCATCTTTGGCCCGGGCAAGTCTGCGGCAGCCCTGACAGACGAACCATCTGGGAAACTCGTGCGCGAAGACGCCTATCTTGCTGTTGCCAAAATCTTCAGCGGGAACGGGTGGCTTTCGAAAATAGTTCTGCGCTTCGAGGGTGAGGTCCGGGTCAATAGCCTTGAGCTTCGTCACCAAGGCTTGCCGCAGACGTGCGTCGTCGAGCGATTCCGCGTTGTCTGCGCCGGGCCAGTGTTCGAGGCCACCTATAACGACGGAACGGTCTACCAGGTCCACCATGGCCCCCGGGCCGAAGGTTGTGATGAGCTGGCTCTGTCGGAGCTGGCCCTCCGGCGGGATGTAACGCGTCTTTTTGAACGGTTGGGTCATCCGCGTTTGTCCAAGGCGTTGACGCGCAACCATACAGGTACTGTCGGCTCAACGTCGCGCATACTGGTGGGGGCCCGGAAACAAGCCTCATCGTAGTCTTCGGGTGCGTCTTGACCGGGCGCTATCATCACAGCTTTTCCCTTCTCCCCAGCACGGTCGAACTTGCTATAAATTCGCGTCGCGCCGCCGTCGCATGCGCTCTGAATAATGCGCTGCCAGGCATCGAATACGTGGCGACCGCGGCGGCGGATGCTTTGGGTCAGGTTGGCTTCTGCCGTGGGGTCGTTGTGTTCACGGTGGTGCTTCGCCCGCTCGACAAGCCACTCCAGCGCACTTTCAGCCTGCGCGCGCTGCGAAGTGAGCTCCATGAACCCCGCCGGGGGCTGCATGGTGGTGTCGCTATGGCGCACCATGGTGAGCAACGTACCGACGAGCGCGCGGTCGAGCGTCTGGCTACTAAATGGTGTGACCGTGGTGGCTTCAACTTCCCGGTAGAAGCTCTCGTGGTAGGCGACAAAGCGTTCGAAGTGGGAACGGTCACGCGGCCTAAACACGTTGAGGCAGGTCACGACTAGGCCAGGGTGGGAGCGTCCTACCCGGCTTGTCGACTGAATGTATTCGCTGCTCGTCTTGGGCTGCCCGGTAACCACCATCAAGCCCAGCCGGTCGACGTCGAGCCCCACCGAAATCATGTTCGATGCCAGAACCACATCAAGCGGTTCGGGCTTCTTGCTCGTCCTGTGCGCAGCCAGCCGATTCTTGGTGTCTTTCACGCGGGTGGTGCTCTCCCGGGACGTTAGCTCGGCAGGTAGCTGAAGGTTGCGAGAGGCTGCCCAGGGATGCGGGCCTTTGAACCCCTCCGGCCGTTTCTGCTTCGCAAAATCGTGCACCCGGCTGCGTACTTCATCTTCGACGAGGCGCCGCATACCGCCAAGCTCGCGCAAGCTGTTGAAGTAGCCGATGAGTGTCATGTAGGGGTCGGCAGGCTGGTCCGACGGCCCATCGCTATTGAAATGCTTCTGTGCAGCCGCTAGCAATGTGGCGTAGGTACGTACGGAAACGGCGCGAAGCGCCCGCCCCGGCGCGCCGACACCCACATAGAGCCGGCCCGGTTTTGTGTCGTCGGTGCGGGCGAAGAAGTTGTCGCCAGCATCGATGCCTCGGGGCGGGAATATCGCCATATCCCTGCCGAAGAGCGCGCGAATCTGCTGGTGTGCACGGCGGACGGTGGCGGTGGAGCACACCACCTTGGGCTTGGTGGGCGGCGCGTCGCCATCGCGGCTTTCGCACAAGTAGTCGATAGCGGATTCGTAGAGCCCCACCATGGTGCCGAGCGGGCCACTAATAAGATGCAGCTCGTCTTGAACCACGAGTTCTGGCGGCTTGAGGCCAACTGGTACCGGCAACGCGTCGCGGGGCGGCGTGTCCATGACGCCGTAGGCACGCGAGGCGCCAAGGTGCGTGACCTTGCCGAAGAGCATGCCCGCCGCACCGAGCCAAGGCGCCATGGCGTATTTGTCGACGGTCGCTACCAGGAAGTCGGGCACCTCACGGTAAATCTGCTCGTCGCAAAAGAGCACCGGTAGGCCAACCCCACTTCGAGCCTTTTCCGTGAACTTGCATTCGGAATTGTCGCAGTAGACGGCTACGCGTTCAGGCTTTGTCTTGCTGGGTTTGCCCGCGGCATCGATGAGCTTGATGTTCTTGAGCTTGATCTCTTCACTGCACCACGGACAGTTACTCAGCGGGAACGGCGAGTCGTCCTGCCGTGCCTGCGGGTCGTTGAGTATCTTCTGCACGTCCTTCAGCCAGTTGGCGGTTGATGCGCGACCGACCCAGAGGCCGACGGTGAAACTGGCATCGCCAAGCCGGTCAGGGTGCTTGCAGCGCAGAATCTCAAGCGCGCAGATGAGCGTTGCGGCGCGGCCTAACTGGTCGAGCGTGAGAAGCCGCAGCGTGTAGCGAAGGATTACAGCAACGCCACGCCCTTTGTCGGGTCGTGCTTGACCGCGCATGCGCCGCAAAAGCAGCGTGAACGCGATAAGCCCCAGGTAAGCTTCTGTCTTGCCGCCGCCCGTCGGGAAGTAGATGAGGTCGGCAACCGCCCTATCGGGGTGTGTGCTGTCCGCAACGCAGGCGATGTTGATGAGCACGAAGGCAAGCTGGAAAGGGCGCCACTTCGGTTGCCCGCCCGCGCTGTAGCGCTCCGGGCTGCGCTGAAGCGCTGAAACGTGCATCGCCTGGTTGGCGAGCTGAAAGGCTTCGCGCACGTCCCCCGCTTGGGCGACGCAGTGGATGCCCTCTTCAAGACGCTTGAGCGTGCGCTGAACCTCCGCCGCAAGCTGTTCGCGGGTGGATTCAAAGGCGGGGTTGTCGATGGTGGTGCTGCGCTGCTTGCTCAGCCAGGCACGGTAGTGGTCGACCAGCGGCAGCAGGCCGCGTCGAAGTGCGTCACCGTCGGCGCTGCCAAGGGCGCGCATCTCAAGCATGACGT
>SLQV01000178.1 GCA_007131285.1 Myxococcales bacterium | reverse complement strand
GGAGTTACGGTCTCCCGGGTGGTTTGCACGCCTATCCGCTTTCACGTTTAGGCCAACTTCCAGACAGCGTCCCGCCCTTCGGTCGTCCTCTTCAGATACAAGGGAGGTCCGAGCAACGCAACCCGCGACCTTTGTTGGCCGAACACGGCCGCATGACCGCTCCGAGACGGATCCTACCAGGCGCTTCGTACGTCGTGGCGCGCCGCTGCGCCCAGCGGCGCTTCTACCTGACGCCTAACCCCAAGCTGGTGCAGGACATGAAGTACGTCCTTGCCTCTGCCGCACTAACCTTCGACATCGAGCTGCACGCCGCTGTCTTCATGTCGAACCACTACCATCTGTGGCTGACAGACACGGCAGGCGTACTGCCCAAGTTCATGCACACCCTCAACCGCAACCTCGCCCGCGTGGTCAAGGCCCATTACCCCGCGATAGAAGGCGAGGTCTTTGACCATCAACCTTACAACGCCTTGATGGTTCTTAGCCAAGAGGCTGCGACCGCCGAGCTTGCCTACGTACTTGCAAATCCCGTCAAGGCCGAGCTGGTCGAATGCCACCACCAGTGGCCCGGCCTCATCACCACAGGGGATATGCTCAAAGCGTGCCTCGCTCAGGGTGCTCTGGAAGAAACCATCCCTCGCCCAGCGCAGGGCCTGCGCACGCTGCCGGCGACGGCAACCTTTCGCATCGTCCCATACCGTCCCCACGCGCTGCGCGATGAGGCCCGGCAAGCCGAAGCGAGCCGCTTGATGCGCGAGATTCTCGAGGGCGCACTGGCAGAAGTGGAAGCGCAAGAGGCAGCAGGCATGGAAGCACGCCGCAACAGTGGCCGCAGAGTGCTCGGACTGGCCAGGCTGGCGCGGCAATCGCCCTTGCGCCGCCCCCCCAGTCCTAGCGCCACACGGACCGATGACACGCGGCTTGCCCTGACCCCGGCGCTGGTGCCGAGCCGCTACGATGCCTTCCGCCATATCAAGCCCGCGCTTGTTGCCAGATGCACCACCCTCATGAAGGCCGCTGCGAGCGTCCTCAAGAACTGGCGCAGCGCCTACCGCCAAACCCGCACCCAACTGCAACAGGGGCTCAGCGATGCCTGTATGCCCGCAGGCACTTGGTGGCTCAAGACGCAGCGTCTCGCGCCGTGTGAAGCGGTGCCCGAGGCTTGCGACCCCGTTGCGCTTTGCCTTCAGCTTGCTTAAGCGAACTTAAGACGCGCGAGGCTGACGCCCGCAACACGCATCGCGTGTGCGCGCGGGCGCTCAGCCATGTTCAAGAGGCGCGCGCGCGTTGCGAAGCGAACAAAAAAGCATCGGCTGCAACGACCCAAGCCATTATTTCGCGTTCTTCTGGTCGCTTAATGCAGCGACCCACGGCACTTCAGGCAGCTCGGGAACTTGCCCTCCCTGGGACCGTTCCAGGACCGTTCCATACCGTTCCACGTCCTTGGTGCTAGGTATCGAGGAACTGGGCGCGTTCGGCGGGGGTGGGGATGCGGCAGGCTTCTAGTTTGCCGAATATACGGTAGCGGTGCTTGGCGATTAGGCGGTAGACGGCGTCGCGAAGCGGGGGTGGGATAACCACGCCCGCTGCGCCCAGTAGCCACCAAAGACCACCGAGGCGCCTTAGGACAAAAAGCGCGGCGGAAGAGCGGTGGAGGATGTGGCCTTTTGGGGTTTTGACGGCTACCGTTTCGAGGTCGGTTGCGGCGGGGCTGCCCGCAAGTAACTCTTGGGCGAGGGGGCCTTGCAGCGTGGCGAAGCGCAGGGCGTGGGGACGGTCTTCTTCGAGGCAGAACTGGACGAAGCTGTCGCAAAGGCCGCAGAGGCCGTCATAGAATACGACCGTCTCGCCCTTCGAACGCGCCCGAAACCAGCGGGGGTCGAGGGTGAAGAGGTGGAGCAGCAGCATCGCCAACGTGAGGTCGGCGAAATCGACGACGGCTGCAATGCACAGGTGCATGCCCACCATCAGCAACCAGATCACCTTGCGCGTGACGGCGAAGAGCGCCAGCGGCGCGAAGAGCAGCTCTAGGGCGAGCCCGGCGTAGGTCTGCGCCGCCGTTAGCCATGCAGGCAGCTTGAGCATCAGGCGGCGGAGGAGCGTGTCGCGGGAGAGGGGGTTGTCTACGAGCCATTGCACTGCCGTCCCGTCGAGCCAGCTCGGGCTTCCAAGTTTGTGTAGACCGCTGAGCGAGTAGCCGAGCGCCATGAGCACCCAGACACCGAGGTATGCTTCTGTTGGCAGCGTCCAGTCACGGGGGGAACGGTTTTGGACTCTGCCAAGCGTCACGCGCCAAGGCTCCCCCAGCGGCAGCACGGCGCAGAGGAGCAGCAGCAGGCCGATGAAAGGGATCGACGGGTTCGAGATAAAGGGCTGACGGCCGAGCAGGCACGCCCAGCCGTACCAGAGCACAAGCGCCACGCTTCGGCGGAAAGCGCCCGCGGCGAACGCGAGCGAGAGGACCGCCAACAAGGCCACGAACACCGTCACCGCGGCGGGCGAATCCAGCCAGAAAAGCACGTTGGGGAAGAACCCCCAGGACGGCACTAGGCGCGGGTCCGGCAGGGCGCCGCGCGACGAGAAAAGCTCCGTCGCGTAAGGGACCAGCGCGGCGAAGTGCACCGTGAGGTAAAGGCCCAGAACGATGCGGAAGACCGCGAACTGGTAGGGGCTGTAGCGAAAGCCTTCGCGCATCACGGCCCCCCGCAGTCAACGTTGTGGGTCCAGACGGCTTGCTTGCCTCGCGAAGCCCGCGGCGTCGCCACGACAGCGGCGCGGGCGACATCCTCCGGGCGAGAGGCGAGGCGCGCTAGGGGGCCGCCGTCACAGAAGCCATAGTGCAGGACGGCGTCGCGCATGGCGCGGGGCTTGCCGTCGTCCAAGACGGGTCCGTAGGAGATGGCGGCGCCGTAGACATTGCGCCGGTTGTAGGGGCCCGAAAGCCGCGCGTACACCTTGGGGATGACGGCGACCTGCTCCCACTCACCGTCGCCGTAGACGACTTCCGCCAGGAAGCTCGGGGAGAAGGTCTCCCAATCGCTCTGTTCCGAGAAGACGTGGTGGCTCGAAAAGACAAGCGGTAGCGGCGATGCCGCCGAAAGCTGACCTATGCCCCTAAGCGCGTACCAGCCAGAGACCCAGCCGACGATTTGCAGCGCGCCCACCGCGAGCACGAGGCGTATGCCCCAGCGACTAACCACGGCGCACCCGCCGGGGGTAGGGGCCGTTCACGTTGCGGAAGGCGAGCATCCGCCGGAACGCCGCCTCCCGTTCCGGAAGAAAGCCGCAGGGGCCGTCGAAGCGGTCGGGGTTGCGGTAGGTGCCGAAGAGCATGTCCCACAGCGGGAGGTCGGCGAAGTTCGAATAGTGGCGGCCACGCTCGTGATGGATGCGGTGCATCTCCGGCCGCTGCACGAGGTACCCCACCCACCGCGGCGTGCGCACGTTCATGTGATAGAAAAACTCGGCGGTTGCTGTGTAGAGCGTCACCCACGCGCCACCTGCCGGCGAGAGCCCGAAGATGGCGTAGTTCACCACGGAGATAAGCACGCCGTTGGCGACGAGCTCGACGGGGTGTTTGTAGAACGAGGTAATCGCCTCAATGCGGCTTGGGCTGTGGTGTAGCTGATGGCACGCGAGCCAAAGCACGTTCGAATCGTGCCGCCAGCGGTGCCACCAGTAGTAGACAAAGGTCAGGAAAACATACGTGACAAACGCCCCGAGAGGCGCGGGCCACGCACCGAGCGCCAAAAGGCCGCGGTCAAACCACCGGTCCCAGGTGTAGCCCGCAAGAATCACGATGCCCGCCTGCATCACGTTGACGAGGATGACCCGCAGCCACCAACCGGGGACATGCGGCAACCGCTGGTCAGGAAAGACCCGCTCGAACACCATGAACGCCAAGCCCACGGCCACCACCACCCAAAGCATCGGCAGCATAAAAGGCACCCTACTCCCCCGCAGCCCTCCGCGCCCGGCGAAGCCTCACCGCCCCCGGCGGCACCGGATTACGCGCTGCAGCTACACGGCGATGGTGGCGTCTGTGGTAGCCCCGGCTTCATAGCGGGGTGTACGTCCTTTGCGTTCAAGCTTTAGACACGAAAAACCGTCACGCGAGGGCGGCTTCCTACTAGCCGCTTGATGTCTTTGGAATCACCGGTGGCAATAACCGAAACGCCGAACGAGAGCGCGGTTGCGACGACGAAAGCGTCAACTGCGTACGCGGAGCCGAACTTG
>SLQV01000065.1 GCA_007131285.1 Myxococcales bacterium | reverse complement strand
TAAGCGAGTGGGAAGCTTTGCTCAAGCGGCTACCGCAGGACACCGAAGAACCACCGGCCAAGCCCGCAACGACAAAACTGCCAGCCCGGGAGGAAGTAGCGCAGCTACCCGACGCTTCTAAGGACGCATGGTTTGACAACTCGGGAGCGTTTGTTCCCACGCCGGACTTTCCTAGTTATGCCTACACCCCCGAGGCCGAAAACGTTGAAGGGCTAAGCTCGCGAGAGGGCTACAAGCCCATCGAGTTTTCTGGAGAACCGCTGCTCATCGAATCTGGAGCCTCCGCACCGGCGGCGGTGACCGAAGGCGCACGCCATCGCGCCCATGGCGCTGCATGGCGCGCCATCTTGCAAGCGCGTCTGAGGTATCCGAAAAGCGCGCAAGAAGCTATCCTGTTGAATGAGGTGCTATCGCCACCTCTAGGCTCTCGGCCGCCACGCTAGATTCGGGACTTCAGTCGACCCGAATGAGAGGTCAATGCGTCTGCACCTATCGCCGAAGCGTACTCGACCCGTTGAAATGCTCTTGGTGCTCGGAGGTTTGCTGCTATTCGCATCCAGCGGGTGCGCGGCGACCAGAGTGGTGACGCGGGTCGAAGCTTTTGCTCGACCAGAAGGCCCCAAAGCGACGCGCTATGTTCTAGTGCCCGGCAATGGAGAGACAACACCTGACAACCTGACGTTCCAGGAATACGCGTTTCTCTGCGAACAGGCGCTGGCAGATGCCGGCTTTCAGCGTGTGGCCGATACAGAGCGGGCAGAGCTCATGGTCTACCTCAGCTACGCCACGAGCGCGCCGCAGACGCAAACCTACACCTACGTCCGCCCGATCAGGGGCCAGACTGGCGTTCGACGCGAGATACAAACCCAAATCGACCCAAAGACCGGCACCGTTAGCGAGACCACAACGCTCACGCCGATTTACGGCGTGGTCGAGTACCGCACTGAATATGCCGAACGCATCGTATATGAACATGGCTTTACACTAGAGGCGTACGAGACCCAGCCCTTTCTGGAAACCGGTGCCATGGTGAAAGCCTGGAAGGTCGCCGCGGCAAGCACCGACGCAAACTCGGATCTGCGCTTTGTCATGCCGTTTATGGTGGCTTCGAGCAGACGTTATCTCGGAACCAGCACGGGACATGTCGTCACGCAAGAGATCTCCAAAGACGACCACTTCGTCAAGCAGCTTCGCGCCCGACTAGCGCCCCAGCCCGGGGACTGAAGCCGCTGCGTCGTGCCCGACGACGCGGCGCGCGTGCTTTCGCGCATGGGCGCGGCGTTGCAGCACGAGGCGAATACCGCAAACGTGCAGATAAAGCGCGGGTAACATGAGCAAGATGACGAGCGTCGCGAAAAGTACGCCGAATCCCAGCGATAGCGCCATGGGGATGAGGAAACGTGCCTGCAGCGAAGTTTCCAAGATCATCGGTGTCAGACCGAAGAAGGTTGTAAGCGAGGTGAGCAAAATGGGACGGAATCTGCGGCGTGACGCGCGCCGTGTCGCCGTGGATACTCCCATGCCTCGTGCTCGATAGGCATTGATACTAGAGAGCAGAATCAACGAGTCATTGACCACCACCCCGCTGAGCGCCACGAAGCCAAAAAAACTCATGATGCTGATTTTGTAGCCCAGCAGGAGATGTCCCACGGTTGCGCCCACGATCCCAAACGGAATGGCGGACATAATGAGTAGCGGCTGCGCGTAAGACCTGAAGGCCACCGCCAGCAGTGCAAAAATGGCAAAGATGGCAAGGGAAAAACCTATGGCCATACCGGCTTGCGTCTCTTTTTGTGCTGCCTGGTCGCCACCGAGCTCGTAGTGTAAGCCTGGGTAGCGCGCCAAGAGCTGAGGCATCACATCCGCTTCCACAGCTGCGTTGATGGCGCCGGCGTTTGCGTCCTCACCGACTTCGGCAGTGACATTTAGGACGCGGCGCCCATTGTGGCGTTCGATTTCCGTATAGCCGCGCGCTGGCACCACTTCAGCCGCTTCCCCCAACGCAATCTCGCCGCGCGCTTTGGTGCGCAGGCGAAGATTCTCGAGGGTCGCAAGCATTTCACGCTCTGCTCGCGGCAACCGGACCATCACCTTAACCTCGTCGCGCCCGCGCTGATACCGCAGCGCCTCGGCACCATAGAATGCGTGGCGCACCTGCGTCGCTAGGTCGGCGGCACTTAGCCCCAAGGCGCTACCTTCATCGGTTAGACGAAAGAGCCGCTCCTCTTTACCGAGCCGGCTCCCTTTATCGACTTCCTCGACCCCGGAATAATCACGCAGTCGCCCACCCAGCTCACCGGCAGCGGCATTAAGTGTTTCGATATCCCGGTGACTTAACCGAAAGTGGATAGGCGCTCCCGAGCCCACGTCGGTTGTATACCGGTAGTGGAGCTTATCAATCCCGGTAATATCTGAAAGACGGCTGCGCCATTCACGAACGAATGCGCTAAGCCCAAAAGGGCGCTCCGCCGCTGGCACAAACCCTACAACCACCTCAGTCTGGTGGGCGGATGCTTCCCGATTTTTATCTTCGCTAAACTCGTCCTGCAATCCGATACGCCCTATGCGTGCCATGATCCCTTGGCCGTAACGTTCTGCGCCGCCGAGCGCATCTAGGCTCGCCTGCGCGGCAGCGATAATGCGTGCCTGAATGGCGCGTGTCTCGGCGACGGGGGTTCCAGGAGGCAAGATGACCTCTACGCCAGCGAAGTCTTGCTCGATGCGCGGAAAGAACTCGGCTTGAAGCCGACCACCGAGCACCAAGCCGACGCATAAAATCAACGAACTGGCAGCAACGGCCAACGTAAGCCCCCGAGCACGCAACACGCGCGCTAGGAGCGGCACATAATAGCGAGCGATGGCGCGCTCGAACCACCTACCGAAGCGCGACTGTGCCCGGCTCAAGTGACCGATTCCAACGGAGCGCAAGACATAGTTGCGCCAACCAGACCCCTCAATCGGTGACGAATGAGCAAGATGTGCAGGTAGAATGAGGAGTGATTCCACGAGCGAAAGCAGCAACACTAGGACAACTACGACGGGCATCTGCATGAAGAACTTGCCGTAGACGCCTGGCACAAACATCAGTGGCATGAAGGCCATGCAGGTGGTGGCGATGGAAAAGATAACAGGACGCGCCACTTCGCGGGCGCCGTTGACCGCGGCACCAAGCGGTGTCGGGCAGCGGCCTCGTTCGAGATGAATCGCTTCGCCGACGACGACCGCATCATCGACCACCATGCCGAGGGTGATGATGAAGCCAAAGAGCGAAATCATATTGATGCTGACGTCTCCGAAAAGCGGCAGCAGAACAAAGGCACCGATGAACGAGATGGGTATGCCAGCGGTCACCCAAAATGCGAGCTTAAGCTCAAGGAATAACCCGAGGACCCCAAGAACCAGGAGCAGCCCCAGCATGGCATTTCTGAGCAGCAGATCGATACGCCCGCGGAGAAACTCGGATTGGTCATTCCATAAGCTAAGTTCGACACCATCGGGCAGTGTGCCTGCTTGCTCGGCGAGATAGCGTCGCGCCGCTTCCGCAACGGAAAGCGGGCTTTCGTTGCCTACTCGGTAGAGTCCGACGAGCACAGCGGGCTCGCCATTGAAGGTCGCTTCATCGTCACTCTCTTCAAAGTCATCGCGGATGCTCGCTACATCGCCCAGACGCAGCAATGCGCCCCTGTCGCCATCACGCAAGACAATGCTTTCGAACTGGCGGCCACGGAGGCGCCGTTCGTCGGTGCGCAGCAGAACCTCGCCGGCGGCAGTGCGCAAAGAGCCGCCCGGGCTTTCGACTGAGCCTTGCCGTACCTTCTCCGCAATCTCGCCGAGCGTGAAGTCCAACTCGCGTAGCACAGCTTCTGGAACCTCAATGGCGATTTCGTGCGCGCGCGCTGAACCGAGTTCCACGTAGGTCACCGCATCATCCCCCATGAGGTCGAGGCGAACCTTTTCGGCGAAATCGCGCAGCACGTGAGCATCGGCTCCGCCGTGCACCGCAATGGTGACCACCTTCATTTTGAAGCCGAAAAGGCTAACTATTGGGCGCTCGATAGCCTCAGGAAACGCAGCAATGCGGTCGACTGCGCTCTTGACATCGCTCAGTGCGCGGTCTGCATTCGTGCCGCGCAGAAGCTCGATGGTCACAATGCCCATGCCCTCGGCGGCAGTCGCACGAATCTCCTTCAATCCCTCAACGGTACGGACCGCTTCTTCAATCGGCGCAACGACGCCGGACTCGACTTCCGTCGGGCCCGCGCCAGCGTAGGTCGCGTGCACCGTGATGACATCAAGCTCAAACTCCGGAAAGACTTCCTGTTTGATCTGCAACAGCGTCAGGCCGCCTGCGAAGAGCAAGAACACCATTAGCAGGTTCGACGCCACGGGGTTCTCAGCCATCCAAGCAATGACGCCCTTGGGCGGCGACTGGCTCCCTACCCTGCCCGCATCCGAAGCCTCGCGCGCCATCTCAATCAGCCCCGCCCGGCGCTGCGTTAGGGCTCGGTTCCCCCTCTAGTGCTGGAACCGGCGCGACAGAATCCTCCTCGGGTGCAACTTCTGTCGCTGGCACCGCTTTCGCTTCGCCATTGTGCACCAAACGCAGCGGCATCCCCGGCAACGGAGAAGCCAGGGTCGACACAACCACAACGTCTCCGTCCTCCAAACCCCTGCTGACGTAAATGTGTTCAGGCGTGCGCCAAGGCACAGTGGCCGTCCTGAACTCGAGGCGCCCTTCAGCACTCGCCACGAATAGCTGGTCGCGCTCGCGTAGAGCGGACCGCGGCAGCTCGAAGACCCCCACAAGCTCGCCAGCCTCCAGTTCAACGTGGACGAACGTGCCGAGCAGCAACGGCAACCGTGTTTCGGCTTGCACCCCACGTGACGGCTTTGGGTTCGCGCCCGATTCGCGCGACGCAATGGTTGCCGTTGTCTGCGTCAGGGGTTCAGGAACGCGCACAATAAGCTGTGCCATGCGGCTGCCGGGCGCGAGTTCGCCGCTCAAGCGCAGAGCGCTGCCATAGAAGCGTTGCCGGGCGCCGCCCACACTAAACCAGACATCCGCTCGGCTTGGGCCTTCCTCGTCCTCACGCACAAGGTGCGCATCCCGCTTTGCCGGTCGCCTGGGTCCAGGCCCAAGCAGCACTTCCGACGGCATCCGCTCAGGCGTCGCACCGTCGCGAGGGAAGCGAACATGCGCTACGGCGCCCATCGGCAATGTAGCCCGCACCCAGAATGCATCGATACTTGCCACGCGCGCTAGCGATTCACCGGGTGCAACGACACGTCCAATCTCCACGTCTGTGCTGAGGACAAGCGCTTCGAAAGGCGCAACAATGTGGCAACGCTCTAGATTCAGCTTCGCGCGACCGACCGCAGCCACGGCAGCTTCCAGACGAGCACGCGCAGACGCCAAGTAGGGCGCGCGCAAAGCGAGTTCCTGGAGGACGACTTCCGCGCTGGCGGGCGCCCCCTCGGCACGGGCTGGGCTCGCGCCTCCGACGCGTTCTCGTGCAGCCCACTCCCGCCCCGCCACCACCGCGCGCGCCTCCTCCTCCTTCAGCGCCACCTTTGCCTGAGCGACGCCCGCTTCGGCTTCACGCAGCGCGGACTCAGCTTCACGGTTGTCCAGCGCGAACAGCGTCTCCCCGCGCTTCACAAGCTGTCCTTCGCGTAGACGCGGCGAGCGCTGCACAATGCGTCCACCGACTTCCGTCCGGATCGTCAGGATGCGCTCGGCCTCCACCTGACCGTTCGTTTGGATGCGCCGCGAATGATTTCCGCGGACGGCACGAACCCCTTCGACGGGCGTGCCTAGGGTCACTTGCTCCGAACGCGGCGTTTCGGGTCTTGTTCGTACAAAATAGATCGCAGTGCCGAGCGCCAGGAGCAGCACAAGACCGGGAAGCAAAGACTTGAACCAGCGCAGCATCAGACTTGAGCGAGCGGTATGCTGCTAGCGTCAGAAGTCGGAGTCAAAGGCAAAGTCTAAGGGTGATTAGCAGACGGATCACCATAAAGGACCGTACTCTCGAGGTGACGCTGCGAATTCTTTGACATCATCTGCAAAAAAAAGATGCGTCGAGGGACGTCTGCAGTGCTGGACCGAGTCGACATCATACCTGCTCGGCCCGGGCACGGCGCATTCGCCCCGTTCGGATTCGCGGCCGCGGATCCAAGCTTGGCGTTGGCGTGTTGCTACGTCACCGCGAATGGGGCAATGCTGCGCAAGCCGTGGATCTTTTTCGAGCAGCCGCGCGGCGCGCGCACGCGCCTCTGGCCGAGCGCATGCGGCCCCAAACCCTTGATGACTGGGTTGGCGCGTCACCCTTTGCTGCCGACGGCGAACTTGCGGCGGCTCTGCGCACAGGATTTCTACCGTCGCTGCTGCTGGTAGGGCCGCCGGGCTGTGGGAAAACGACCCTGGCGCGACTACTTGCTCGGACCACAGGCCGGGCCCTCTTAGAACTGAGCGCAACCAGTGCAGGCATGGCCGACTTGAGAGCGGTGCTTGAGCGCGCAGAAGCGGCTCATTCGGAGGCACGCGGCGCACCCTTACTCTTTGTTGACGAAGTACACCGCCTGAACAAAGCCCAGCAAGACGCGCTGCTGCCTTATGTCGAAGGCGGCACCGTTGTATTCGTCGCGGCAACCACGGAAGCCCCTGGTTTCGCCGTGAGGAGAGCACTGCTATCGCGCGTTCACATCATCGAACTCGACCCGCTCGGCGAAGACGCCCTTACCCGTTTACTCAAGCGCGCCCTCCACGACGAACACAGGGGGGTTGGGCGTAGCGGCGTACATGTGGCCGAACATTTAGTGGAACGCCTCGCGAAGCGCGCACGCGGCGACGGAAGACGGGCCCTCGCACTACTGGAAACCTTAGTCAACGCCGCACGTGCCAAGGGCATGACCGAAGCGAGTGAAGACCTCCTGCCTGCCGCCATCCTCGAAGCGCTCGCGTACGATAGCGACGGGCAATGGCACTACGACTGTGCCAGCGCTTTCATCAAGTCAATGCGCGCTTCCCTGCCAAGCGACGCGCTGTACTGGCAAGAGCGCATGCTTCAGGGAGGTGAAGACCCACGCTTCATCGCGCGGCGCATGCTTATTTTTGCGAGCGAAGACGTGGGCAATGCGGACACGCAAGCATTGCTAGTGGCCCACGCGACGAGCGAAGCGCTCGAGCGCCTTGGCATGCCCGAAGCCCGCTACGCGCTCGCGCAGTGCTGCCTTTATCTCTCCAGGGCGACCAAGAGTCGGGAAACCTGCCGCGCCATTAAGCGTGCCCGCGAAGAGACGCGCCAACGCGGAGACCTACCGATCCCAGCTCATCTGCGCAATACCTGATCCGCTAGTTGTGGCCCGGCGCACGCGTGCGGGCTCGAACCGCACCCCCGAAATCCCTCGATGCAACACGAAGCCTTTTACTCCTCGAGCACGAAGCTCATTATCTGCGATATCGATGGCTGTTTAGGTCCGGAGGCACAGGGCACGGTCCACAGCGCGGAGGGCCTCGCTCGATTGCGCCGCTACAATGAGGCGGCGCATGCCGGCGCCCCCTGGCCCGCGCTTACCCTATGTTCGGGCCGCCCCCTACCCTACGTCGAAGCGCTGGCGCGCGTGCTTGATGTGCGACACCCCGCGATCGCTGAAAATGGCGTCTGGCTCTGGACGCCCTCGGCCCCCCCAGCGTGTGACCCCGCCATTGAGCCCGCAATCCGCGAAGGGCTCGCCGCATTTTCCCGATGGGTCCGCACCGCGATCGAGCCTCGGGGCGTTCAACGACAGCCGGGCAAAGAATGCTCGCTTTCACTCCGCCCGACAGACCCAGCCACGCTGGACACGCTGGTCACCGAGTTGGCCACCTATTGCGCCGAGCACGATCTACCATTGCGCATCTCCCGGACGGTCGAGTGGGTCAACTGCGACCTCCTCGTCATCGACAAGGGCACAGGCGTGTGCCGTTTGCGCGAGCATTGCGGCCTTGCACGCGAGCAGCTCGCGGCTATCGGCGATACGCCACATGACCTTGCCATGCGCCGAGAGGTGGCCCGCTTTGGCGCGCCTGGTAACGCGCACCCCGACGTGAAGGCTCTTGCGGATCGCGTCTCGACTCACACCGAGCTCCGAGGCGTCTTCGATCTGCTCGCCATCACAGGAGTACCCAGCTGAGCTGTGCGCGCAGATCAGGCGATCTACCGTGCGCCCCGCCGTGAATCCGGACACCGTACCGACTTGCGTCCAACCCACAACCTACGTTCCACTCAGGCGGGCGCGTCGGCCCCGGGCGTTGCGCCGCCTCGCCTCAGTCGTTCGCATGCGCGACTACGTCCGCTCAAGGGCGATGACCTGGTGATCTCGCAACGAATACGAACGAATATCATAGGCTGCTTCGCTAGGTTCGCGGTGGACCACAGCGTAGTGGTAGCGCTCTCGCCTCGCCTGACGGTCATCGACGTAGAGCTGCAGCGCAAAACGTACCACTGCAAAAGCGAGATCCTCCCAAGGGATACTCTCCAGCGAGAAGACGCGTACTTCTAGCGACTCTTCGCCTGCTCCGAAGGCCGGAGACACGCTCGGAACCGGGCGCGATGGTCCCGGGGCGACCCCTGCCGCATGAATGCCCCCCCCGCTTGCGGCGGCATCTGACTCAAGCGATGCCTTGAAGAGGATGTAGGCCTGACCGATATGCGGAATGTCGAAGTGGCCGAAGGGCCGGCGGAGCGCGACCCGCGCAAGCGCTTCCTCGTAGGTCTCTCGTAGAGCCCCCTCTGCGGCACTCTCATCGAGTTCGAGGAAGCCTCCAGGGAACGTCCAAAGCCCCCGACGAGGCTCGATCGCGCGCTTGCACAAGAGAAGACCGCCTTCCACCTCGACAAGCGTGCCCACGACCATCTTGGGGTTTTCGTAGTGAACCGCGCCGCAACTGAGGCACACGCGCCGCGGACGGTTGTCACCTGAAGGAATCTCGAGTGCCAACTGACCTGACCCGCACGCACTGCAGAAGTTCATGGCGCGACTATAGCCTCGTGCGACGCTGAAGCATCTGGCTGCGCGTTAGGCCGCTTGATGCCTAGAAAAGCTGTCGAAAGCAGATGCGCCACATTTGACTCTGCAACCTGTCCACCGCTTTGGCCGAAGGGCACAATCCCGTAGCGCCCATCTTCAAAAGACCAGCTCCACAACTCCGTGGCACGGTCACGGCGAGTACGGTCAATCAGTCGCCAGAGCCGTCTTTGGGCAAACTCCAGGGTCGACCGCGTATATTTGCTGAGGTCAGAGCGCTCGAGTTGACGGGCTAACCCTGCCGCCCAGAGCGCGTGCTGCCAGGACCAAGCCACCGATCCTGTGTAGGCATCTCGGTCAAAGCACTGCCAATGTTCCGGATGAGTGGATGGAGCCGGGTTCGACACCATGATGCCTATATCTGTCCAGAGCCCTGCAGGAAAGGGGGCGAGCAAGCGCTGTACGGCACCCGAGAGCTGAGCGGCGCTCGGCCGGCCGAATAACAGTGCGAAGCCTTCATCGCTATGCATGACCTCAAGCGGTCGCCCTTGCTTATCGAGTGACAGTGCTGGAAACGTAAGGGCCGAGTGAGCGGCCAGCAGCGGCTCCTCCTGGGGCAGCCTCACGGATGCCGCATAGGCGGCCACTTGCTTGCGCCAGGCCGATTTACTCAAGTTAACGGTGAAGTGGTCGGCCGCGCGCTCCCAGCGCTTGAGCTGCCGCAACGCGAGTGACTTGATCTTCGGTGCGCTCTCGGGGTCAAGTTCGGAAGCCAGGCCTGCCACCGAGCGCAACGCGGCTGGTGCGAGCACGCCGTTGACGCTGTAGCTGATTTGGCCACCGCAATGCCCCATCAGCCCGTCGCGCCAGTCACCCGCGTGGAAATCTTGGACAAAGGTTCTCAGGTCCCGAACGTTCCCGCTGCGCGCGTACGCCGATGTACTCGCCAAAACAAAGCGCGCATTTGCCAAGAGCGCATCGCGATTTAACCCCCCTGTTGCGAGGGGCGCATCAAGCCAACCGTCAGGCAGCAAGTCCTGCTCGAGCAAGTAGTGCACCGTGGGCGCCAAAAGGTAGTCGTCATCAACCATGGTGTAGTCGCAAAGGCGGCCATCGAAACAAGGTTTGGCCACTCGACCATCGCGAAGCTTGAGCGCACCCCACTCAGCGTCAATATCTTCATGCGAGACCCGACCCTCCGGCGACAACCGCACAAGCACGGACTCCAAAGCGCGGGCCACGACATCCGGCGTGAGCACCCGACCCATAAGCCGCAGCGTGAGCAGCGTGTCGCGACCAAAGTAGGTCAGAAAGCGCCAGGAACCTCCAAGTAGCGTCTCGCGATAAGCAAGGAACGCAAAGAGTGTTTGGAGTCGCTCATCGCTCTCTGCTTCCGGACGCAACAGCGCTCCAGGCTTAAAGGCATGCCGCGGAACCTGTCGCGTCAAAAACCGCAGACGAAACCGCAGCCGGCCATCATGACCGACGAGCTCGAAGTGGCCAGCTTCGCCCTCTTCAATGCGCCCCCCCCGAAGCATCGTGAGTTCGAGTAAATAGGGAGTTCCGTCAGCGAGACTCGCACGCTGCCAGCTCAGTTTTCCGTCTGTCAACGCGACGGTCATCTTGGGCAGAGCGCTCAGATCTTCATCGAGTTCGCGCGCCCGAAGGATGCGCACGCTGCCCAAAACCACATCTTGAACAGTCATGCGCTCGGCAGACGCGAAGACAACGGCGGTCGAACCGCTTAGGTCTTCTTCGCGCGCTTCTTCGGGCCTTCCTTCGACGATCACATGCGTGTGGCTACTCCCAGCTGCGAAGCCAAGAGAGAAACCCGCATTGGAACTGGGGTGAGCGGCACGCACGCGTGGCGCTTTATCTGATCGGGTAGTCCAGTGCGTGCTGAAGCTGCCGTCGCGAACGAGGTCGTTGCCAAAGACCCCTTGTTGCTGACGGAAGTGAATCGCACCTTCATCGGTCAATGGTTGCGGCGCTGCCACTTCTTCCACAGCAGACGATACTTCCGCGCTACTCGACGGTGCCCGTGGTCCAATCGGCAGTAGTCCCGCCGCCCAAAATGCCAATACCAGAAGAAAGAAAAGCGCGACGCCCGCAGCACGCATGACCTGCGGCGTGCCTATCCAGCTATAAAGTCGCTCGAGGGTGCTTTCCGATGCTTTAACCACAATCTTAAAGACCTCTAGCCTACAAAGCGCTCTCGTTCAGGGAATACTCGACACCATACCCCGGAGGCTCCGGCAGGCACATCCCGCGACGCTTCTTCTGGCTGCATTTCTTACCCCTGCCACATCACGCTGAAGGCACGCACGCTTGCCTCGAGAACGTCTGCGCTGCCGCCTTATCCACTCCCGCTCACCAAGCGAGTGTGCATCATAGGCTCTCAAGCAGCGGGAAGGGAGGGGCAGAAATAGGGCGAATGCAGACCTAGCCGCACGTGCAGCGCAACGCCGAGCCCCGTCAATCCGCAGAAGGTCTCGTTCCCCGCAAAAACTAGCATTCGGTACCCTAAGATACTCCCTTACTTGTTTCTGGAGTCGAGTCGAGGCAGGCTATCTCCTCGCGTGGGTGCTAGTTTCCCGATTTGCTGGCGTCGCTTGGACACCGCAGCCGAAATAAGCCTTCGACACAGTCGATATGCCAGCGGTGCCCGCGCGCTCGCCACGGCCCTGGGTCTTTTTTCCCTACTCATGTCGCACGCTGCCTCAGCCCAAGAGGGAGCGGCACAACCGAGTCATGCGCAGGGGCGTAACATGGAGCCCCCTAAGGCGCAGGCTGGGGCGGCGCGGCGGGACGGCCCTGCGATAGAGGTGCGCGGGCCCCGCGTGTGGCAAAGTGGACGCCCCTATGAGCTCGAGGTGGAGCTTCGCCTCGCCGACCCCAACGAGCCTCCGCCGATCGTGCGCGTCACATACGATGTCGAAGGGCTAGAACCTGCGTCGCGAGACACGACAGGTCCCGATCTTGGCCGAGATGGGTACAGTCTGAGTTACTTTCGCCGGGTCACACCCATCGCGATGCCGAGCTTTTCGGACCAGGAACTGTGGGTGCATGTAGCCGGCACTGCACCGGTCGCGCTCTCGGTTTGGGTGATTCCGCCGTGGTCGTCCGCCCTGCCAACGGCGCTCGCGGTCGTGCTGGCTATCATGTTGCGTCAGGTCGTGGTTGCGCTTTTTGCAGCCCTTTGGTTCGGCACGTGGCTCATCTTTCGGCTGGACCCGGTAGATTCCCTGCTGCGTATCGTCGACAACTACGCCCTTAAGGCCGTTGCGGACGACGGCCGCGCTTCAATCCTCGTTTTTACGCTGCTCCTCGGTGGGATGATCGGCGTTATCTCGCGCACGCGAGGGGCGCGCGTGATGGCGATGCAAATGCAGCGACGGCTGCATACCCGAAGGCGCTCTCAGGTGGCCACATGGTTCATGGGCCTCATCGTCTTCGTCGATGATTACGCGAACGCCCTATTGGTAGGCACCAGCATGCGCCCGCTCTTCGACCGCATGAAGATGAGCCGCGCGAAGCTTGCCTTCATTGTCGACGCAACCGCCGCACCGGTATCGAGCGTTGCCCTGGTTTCGTCCTGGGTGGGCGTCGAACTTGGCTACATCGAAGACCAGTACCGAGCGCTTGGGCTCGCCCAAGACGCATACAGTGTGTTTCTGCGCTCGTTAGCGTATCGCTACTATCCCTTCTTGATATTGGCTTTCGGACTATTTATCGCTCTGACAGGCCGAGATTTCGGCCCCATGCGCCTTGCTGAACAAGCAGCCGCATCCGCAGAAGACGACCCAACGCTCAAACGCACCGCGAAGGCCGGCACGCTGCGCATACCACGCGGCAGCCAACGCCTGGCCTGGCTTACCGGGGCGCTACCTCTTGGCGTGCTCATTGGCACAACGATGCTGGGGCTTTACTTCGACGGCCTCAGCACGCTGCGAGCGCAGGCACCGGACTTGGCGACGCATGCGGGTTTGCAAGCGATATTCGCGCATGCAGACGCAACCAAAGCCCTGCTTTGGGCCTCACTTGTCGGGTCCATTGTTGCGCTGCTTACTGCAGCCGGCACCCGCATGCTCTCGCTTTCCGAGGCGATGGATGCTTGGGTAGAAGGCATCAAGTCCATGGTGCTCGCCTGCATTGTGCTGGTGCTTGCCTGGTCGCTATCGCGAGTATGCCGAGACCTGCACACCGCTGACTTTTTCATTCAGTTCCTCGGCGAGTTAAGGACGCCTGCTTTTCTACCCGCAGCCATCTTTCTGACCGCCGCGCTTATCGCGTTCTCGACTGGCACAAGTTGGGGCACGATGGCGATTGTCTTTCCGGTAGCTCTACCGTTGATGTTTGAGGTCTCCGGTGGCAGTGAGCACTACCTGCTTGCGGTTATCAGCGCGATTCTCGCCGGAGCCGTCTGGGGCGACCACTGCTCGCCTATTAGTGACACCACGATCATGGCCGCCACTGCCGCGGGCTGCAGACCTGCTGAACATGTTCGCACTCAGCTTCCGTATGCACTGATCGTGGGCGCCGTAGCCGTCATTTTTTGTGAAATTGGCGTGGGCCTTAAACTCTATCCGATTTGGGTCGCATACACGCTCTCCCTCGTTGTCTTATTCTTGGTCGTCCGCTTCGTCGGCATACCCAACTTTGTGCCGGAAGTTGACCTCGAAGGTAGCCTAGCGGCGCCGACTCCGCCGAGTGAAGCCAAGAGCGCTTCGCTCTCCGGTGACAACGGCAGCGGCCCCAATGAGCATCTGGATGACTCGGAGTCGAACATCTCGAGCGGAGACCGGAGCTAGAAGTCTCAGAGGGCGCGCGCCTCAGGCGTGTGCATCGGTCACTTCACAACACGAAGATAGGAGGGAAGCGGCTTGGCTTGCTTGCTCCGTTCCGGCGGGATCAGCTTGGGCCTTGAGCCTTCGGGCTGCTGCGCGTCCGCTTCACGCGTGTGCTCACGCGGATCGGCTGCTGGCATTTTTTGGTGAGGCATCTCAAGGCTTGGCGTGGTGGGGGCAGGCCTCGCGTCTTGAGCGTCGTCGTGCGGAAGCTCCGCAGGGACTTCTTTTAGTACCCCGCTGCGTCTCTCATTTTTGCGTGCAAAGGGCAGCGCTATCACTTCACCCGGCGGCGCAAGCGAGGGACGTTCTGGAAACGTAGTGGCGCCCTTCGAATCAAGATTCGGATTCAGTCGCAGCGCTTCGCGTTCCAACTCTTTAGCCACCTCAGGTGGCACATCCTCGGGCCACACCATGCCTTTGCCATCGGCGCCAAGCACCGCAAAGACGGCGCGCCAGGGCATCTCGCAAAAGTGGCTGATATCACCAAACACAAGCGTGCCCTCGGCACCTTCGTCATGGACGCGGAGGTCCGGAATGGGAACCGCGAGGTCGAGGCCGACTTCGAGCACAAGATGCCCTTGCGCCTCCAGCCAACTGGGAACTCGGGTACCCTCAATGCGGGGGTCGAGATGTAAGAGCACGGGACCGCGCAGCAGCAACTGGCGGGTGACATCCCGTTTGGAAGGCAGCGTCGGCGTGTCGACCATGATTCGCAGTCTAACCTGAAATGGCGCTTGCGCTGCTCGCTTGCCTACGCGAGAAACGCCGGAGCGCCCTTGCACTTCACTTGTGGAACCTTATGCTGGAGAAGTACGGCGGTTTTTGAAATTTAGGGGGCGATACGGCTTCGACGTTGAAGTTTGAAGTGTTGATCGCGTGACCGCCGGCCTCGGAACGGCGAAAATACTTCGAGGAAACAAGAAAAGCGAACACACTCGCAAAGGCACCCGTTGCTAACAGCAACGGAATGTCGCTAGCTGTTGCGGCCTAAATAAAGCCAAAGCAGCCGTCAAAGGAGAGAGCTTGCCAGTGCTCTCCTGGAGGCGTCGTTGAACTGGCTGGTTGAGGAAAGTGGCAACGAGTTCCTCAGCGAGACATTGCGTTGATCGCTACACATTTAGCCTGTCGTCTGGGCGCAGTGGGTAGCTAAAGCAAAACAGCGACTAGGTTACGTAGACGTTACCATGGACCTTCAGCGGACCCGGGTTCGACTCCCGGCGCCTCCACCATTTTCGCTTATTACGCAAGCGTTCCGGAGACTTGGGTACACAAAGCCTGCCCCGAAGGCACGCGGGCTCTGGAGCATTGCGCGCAGCTTTAGGTTTTTGGGCGCAGGGTTCAATCCCGAAAGCTCGGGGGCATGCATGCCCCCAGAGACACCTTGCTGCTAGCGGAGCTGGCACCTCAGATGCCCCCGGGTCTTTTCGACTTATTCGGCTGGCTGCTCTTGGTGACCCTGACGCTACGCCAGGGTCTGGCGTCCTGCTTTCATGCTGAGCCATCCCCAGGGTGAGCCTGGGGGACAAAAGCCGCGGGGAAATGGGCCTTCCGTGCGCGGACCCACCCACCCCACCATACTTACTCCAGGCCCATTTCCCCGTGGCTTTCTGCGTCTCGAGTTAATGAGGGGATCGCTCAGGCTTT
>SLQV01000170.1 GCA_007131285.1 Myxococcales bacterium | reverse complement strand
CCCTCCGCGGGCCCCGCAGCCACGCGCTCGCCGGGACCCCAGCCTGCATGCGTGAGCGATTGAAGGCGCGCGGCGAACACAGCAGCGAACCCAGGGCTGTAGCGGCTCAACCTTAAGCTGATGCGTATTAAGCGACGCAGAGTTCTGTTCCGCATTCGCTTAGCGCTCGCGTCAAGAAGGTCTGTTTGCTGGCCTTCTAGCTGGTTATGACGCAGACGTGCGGTGACCGTGCCGTGGCGAGGGTGCGGACGACTTTGTGCCAGGAACTCAGGCTTGAAGGCGTGTGGGCCTCGAGACGGTGAGCTTGGGCTAGGGCGCAAACATCAAGGCGAGGTGGGGTATGGAAGTCATCGAGATGGGACACTAGGTGGCGAGTACTGCCGAGAGGTAGGCGGTCAAAGAGGCGGCCGCCACCGTTATCTAGGACGACAACCAGGATGGGGCCGCGGGCTTGGGCGATTGCGGCGAGCGCGCCGCAATCGTGCGCAAAGCTCACGTCGCCGAGCATAAGCATTAATGGCACTTCCGGCGCGGCCAAATGATGTCCCAGCGCGCCCGCGACTAAGCCGTCAATACCAGAAAGGCCCCGCTGGCAATAAAGTCTCAACTTTGACCAGCTATCGTCCGCGTAGCGTTCTACCTCGCGGATAATAAGCGAATTGCCGAGAAGCACGCGTGTGCCGTTGGGCAGTAGGTCTCCCAGTCCTTGCAGGAGCAACGGCGTCGTAAGTCGGGCGCGTCGCACCGAAGCCGCAGCGGCAAGCCGGGTCGGCTTCGGCCCCTGGTCCTGGTATGCTCTGAGCCACGCTTCCTGCGTTGGCGTGTACGCGTCTATTGCCGCTGCGGCTACGGTGCATAAGCTTGCTTTGAGATCGCGCGTCAGCCAGTGAAGTGCGCCTCGAGCATCAGGATCAGTGCGTTGCCTTAGCGAAATGGTGCCGATGAACGGCTCTGCTTCGAGCCAATGGGGGGGGAGGCCCCCACTTACCGGTGCGCTGCCGAGTGTCAGGATATGACTGGGGGGCTCAAGGTTCGCGCCTGGGGCTTCCGGGCCGTGGTGAAGTGCGATCGTCGGCGTAACAGCTACGTGTGGCGATTGGCCCGCGTCGGTCCAATCCGCCCCAGAAGGCGCTAACATGTCGCGTCGCGACGCGGTGAGATTCGATGACCTGTGCGCCCATATGGGTACGCGAAAGCGGTGTGCTAGCCGCAAGATGGCATTTGCAATGGCCGGGTCCGGCCCCAGTGGGCCTACTACCACGATGCGACGTGGCCCCGACCGCAGCGCTTCAACGAGCTCCCGGGGTGCATGCGCTGCGCCTGCCTCTTTGGCGGGGCAGGGCGTTTGTGATGCGCCGTTGGCTACCGCGACGCGTGAGAGTCGCGGCGAGTTCGGGCCGGGTGTGAGCGAGGTTTGCGCCGCGTGTTTGCAGAGAACGTCGAGCGACGCGGTGTAGGCGGCTTCACTGGGTTCAAGGGGCTTATGTAGACGAAGATTGAGATGCACCGGTCGCGCAGCTGGCTCGCTCAGCACCCTGATCACGCGCTCGATGCAGGCGCGCACGTGTTCAGGTGAGGCCAAAGCGAGATCGATGTCCTCTCGAAGGTCGACGAAGTCGTTGAAAAGATGCCGTTGCTCGACGGTTTGATTCGCGCCTCGAAAATGCAGGCTGGCCGGTCGGTCCGCGCTGAGCAAGAGCATAGAGCGTGCGGTGGCGGAGGCTTCCATCACAGCGGGAAGCCAGTGGCCTGGGGCGCTGCCGGAGGTCGCAAGCACAGCGACGCTTGCTGGCTTTTCTCGCGCAATCCCGAGCGCGGCAAAGCCGGCCGTACGTTCGTCGATGATGGCATGCAAGCGCAGCCGTGCGTCGAGGCGTGCAGCAAGAACGAGGGGAGCAGAGCGCGATCCTGGTGAAAAAATGAGGTGCCGGATGCCCGCTTTGCACAAAGTCGCGATCAGCCAGCGTGCTCGGGCCCACTGCAAGTCGCCGAGCATGGCTGCGGACGTAGCGCTCACGTTGGGCGCTCGCCGGGAGAGCCGGGGTTACCGGTTGGGGGGGGATTGGAGGTGCGCTTAGTTTCCGCGACCGGGGCTGTTTCAGGCTTTGCGTGGAGGAGTCGCGCGTTAGTCGATGCGCTTGCGGCCAAGCCGAAGAGCTCCAGGATAGCGGAAAACTTGGCTTCCAGCTCGTTGAGCTCCGCCGCCGCCTCCGAGCCGCGGACGATGCCTGCCCCCGCAAACGCGTGAACTTCCTCAGGGGTTACAAGAAGGCCACGAAGGGCTACGGCGGCTTCGCAACGTCCATGGCCATCGATCCAGCCGACAACGCCGCTGTACCAGCCGCGGTCGAAACCCTCGCGCTCAGCTAGCGTCTTGAGGGCTGCGGCGCGCGGCACGCCGCAAACCGCGGGTGTTGGGTGCAACGCACCAATGAGTGTCCAGGGCGAAACCGCGTTGGGATACTTTGCTTCAACGAGCTGCAACACGTGGCGCATTGCGCCGAAGTGTCGAAGCGTGAGCGGGCCGCGTTGCGGTTTGAGGCCTGCCGCTGCGAGGGTCTGCTCGATAAACTCGGCGACATGGCCGTGCTCTCGGCGCAGCTTGTCCGGAAGCAATGAAAGATCCGCAGACTCGTCACACCGAAGGGTGCCCGCGACGGCCTCGCTGCGGACGTGTTCGCTGTCTGCCGTGACCAGAAACTCAGGGGTTGCGGCTAAGAAGAGCTTCGCGCCACACCGCCACGCAAAGCGCCCGGTTCCGTCCTTCGCGCCCAAACGTTCCACAAGGTACGCTTGTTCCCCCGCACTGCTTTCCAGTCCGCTGCCTGTTTCCGCGCGCTCGCTCAGGGAGACCGCACTTAGGGAAGAGCCGGCATCAGGGGGCTCTTCGATCTCAGCCGGCGTGTTGAGACGCGGCGCCGCTCGGTCGCTCCTAGACCACGTTCGCTGCTGCGCGAGAACGACCTTTGCGAGGCCCGAAGCGAGCATGTCCGCCAACGTGGCTTCCACGGCGTCGCGCCAATGCTTGTTCGCAGGCAGGGTCCTTAGCGGGCATGCTACCTGGTTTCTGAGCGCTGCGGTTTCGTCGTCTGCGTGCGCGCTACTGGGGGGCTCGCGGCGGCGCATCGAGTCCAGTCCTTGCTCAGACGCGAGCTGCCGGCCCAGGCCAAACAGCACTGCTTGAACAAGCTTCAAAGACTGAGTCCAGCTTTCGGAGGTCTGTCGGAAGATATGAAACGTGAATGTGCGCGGCGCGGAATCCGCCGCCGAACATCCGCATTCGGTTTCGGGACGCGTCCGCGACGCCTGCGGGCGCAGTTCGCATTCAATCACAACGCGAGGCAAGCCCACGCCAAGGTCATCGAAGCCCGACCACGGACTGTTTTCGTTCGCTGAGCGGACACTACTCGGCGCAAAAGCCGCGCCGAAGAGTAGAGGCAGGTCGCGTGTTTCGGGGTAGCTCTCAATGAGCTGCTGATGCCACGCTTGGGCAAGTGTAAAGCGCTGCTCTCCGATAACCTCGCACTTGACAAGCCAATCAAGCTGCAGCGCGAAACCGCCATCGCGATTGATGTATAGTCGTGCGTCTCCCCTGCTTGGCCAGAGCAGAGCGGGCCAACGCGCTTGCGAGATTTCGGTCAGGCCCAGGACTCTGCTGTCTAACCTGAAGGTTGCGCTAAGCCCGGTGTTCGACCGTACCTGGCGCTCAACGCGTGCCATTAGTCTGCGCATCGTGCTCGCCGCGGTACTGCCACGACGCACGCCCTCTGGCTGGCAACTTGGTGCCGCGCTCCTTACGCGTGGATTATCGGACGCGCGCATCGTACTTCAGCCTCCCCGTGCTGGCTTGCACGCGGCGTAGAGCCAGCACGCGCCAAACGATAATCGCTTGACTTGCACGTCGACAAAGCCCGACGACCGTAGCTCTTGCGCGAAGCGGTCCGGTGGTGGAAAACTTTGGATGGAAGCCTGTAAATAGGCGTACTCCGGCGCGTTTACCAGCCAGGCCCCGAGCCTGGGCACCACGCGCCGCATATACCAGCGCGTAAAGCGCTCGATGCCTTGCCCCTCTGGCTCGGAAAATTCCAGTATAGTAAGGCGTTTTTCCGGTTTCAGTACGCGGTGAATCTCACGCAGTGCCAGGCAACGGTCGGGGATGTTGCGAATGCCGAACGCCACCGTCACTCCATCGAAGCTGTCGTCTGCAAACGACAAAGCCTGTGCATCACCTTCTTGCAGCGAGATTCGGTCTCCGAGATTGGCCCGCTCGGTCTTTAAAATGCCGAGATCGAGCATACGTGCCGCCGGGTCAACTCCGATGACATGCGCTCCTTGTAAGCGTTTTGCGCAGGTGATGGCAACGTCTGCTGTACCGGTGGCAACGTCGAGCACAAGTGCCCGGGCATCTGCATCTAGCTTCAAGGCAGCCACGGCATGGCGTCGCCACGACTCGTCCATGCCAAGTGACAGCCAAAAGTTGGCGCGGTCGTAAGTAGCGGCGATGCCATCGAACATGGCGCCCGAGCCCGCGTAGAGCGTGCCTGCAGCGGGGTGGTTCATCGCCTCGCCGGCCATTTTGGGCACGTCTACATGTTCACCCGCTGGTGCACTTGAATCGCTCGTTCTCATGCCTCCCTCCGGGCACTAACGGTGATGATGTCCGCCAGGAGCGCGCGTGCCGGGACCGCCGGCACGTACTCAAGCTCCGCCAGTGCGTGACTTGTAAGCGCGGTGACGTCCGCCCGGCAGCGGTCGATGATGCCGTTCTCGACGCAGCGTTGTCCGAGCCGATCTAGCGCGTCGAGCCCCTCCTGTGCATCCCCGGAGCTGAGCGCCTCTGCGATGCTTGCGATCTCCCCTGCTTCGATCACTTGCTCGCTCAGCGCTTTCACAAGTGGATAAGCGAGTTTGCCCTCGCGGAGGTCGCTAGCCCGCTTTTTGCCGGTCACCGCTGCGTCGCCCACCACATCAAGAATGTCGTCGACCATCTGAAATGCGAGTCCAAGCGAATCGCCGAGGCGTCCCAATGCTTGCTGCGCCGCGGCCTCAAGACCGCCCGCCGCGGCGCCCGCTTCGAGCGCCCAACGAAAGAGCGCAGCTGTCTTACCGAGCGCAATGCACTCGTAGTCGGCCATGGTGGTGCGAAAAGTGCCTTTGGTTTTGAGCTGAAGCACTTCCGCGTCGACCATCGTTTCGATGGTGCCGAGTAGGCTCCGCAACACAGTGTTGTCGCCTCCGTCCAGTACGGTCGTGAGCGCCCGTGCCAGCAGCCAATCGCCCCCGTATATGGATGCGGCATTGCCGTAGACCAGCCGGGCGCATGGCTTGCCGCGACGCGTCGTGCCGAGGTCGAGCACATCGTCGTGAAGCAGCGTTGCTTGATGGACAAGTTCAGCGGCTAAGGCAAAGTCTCGAGCGCGCTTGCCCCGGCTTGTCACGCCAGCCACCCCGCCGAGCGCGGCAGCAAGCAGTACGCAGGTGGGACGGATACGCTTGCCGCCGGATGTCAATAAATGGGCAGCAGCTTCCTGATGGTGTTCCGCTTCCTGGGCGAGCGACGCGAGGGCGGCTTCGATACGTTCGAGGTCACACTCAATCGTGTCGAGGAGGCCACCCTCGCACCCATTGGCTTCGACACCTGCCTCAGCGACAACCACGGCCAGGCGACTCAACGTGTCTTCGTCACCGGCGCCCGGTGGCAGCGTCTCGCTGGCGCGTCGTTGCGTCGGCCCACCTTCAGCCGCTGGCGCGTTTGAGAGGGCACGCAGGGCGGAGGCCTCTTGGTCCGGCAACTCCGGCGGCCGCACCGCCTCTTCGCCGACTAACGCCCCGGGGCCTCGACCGAGCGGCGCGCCCGAAAGCGATAGGTCGCCGCGAGGCGTCGAGGGGGGCACGCCAAGGCCGGTGTTGGCTTTAGCCCTCACAGGCTCCGAGTCGCGTTTCATGGTTGCCCCTTCATGTGAGGGCGCCTTCTATCGAAGACAACCTCTCTCCGCAAGCCGCATATCGGTCCTAAGCCGGACCCGCATGCCGGTCTGTCCAGATGCTCTAGCCGCTCTATTTGGCAAGTTGCGCCACCCCACACCTGAGAATCTGAGGTCAACCCCGCACAAGAATCAAGATCCCGGCATTGTGTCCGCTCAGAAACCGAAGCGATCGCATACTTCACCGAGTTCCTGCTGCAGCCAGCGTTCATCAAGTCCTACGTCCCGGAGGTTGACCGGGCGCGCTCTGGTTCGGGAGTGGCTCTGGTCCGCTAAAGCCTGCATGCGCGCGCGAGCTGCGGCGCCCAGAGACCAGCCGAAATGATCGTAGATGGACGCGACGCTTGCCATCGGATCACGCACGACACCATCGAAAGTCAGCAGCTTGAATTGCTGCTCAGGAAGCGAGGCGCAATCGTCAAGCGCCTTGCGATAGTAAAAAGCACCGGTGTCCGCGAGACCGCGGGCTTCCGCGCCCGCCAGCGAAATTTGGGGAGAATGCGCCCGCCATGCGCGCCAGAAGAGCCGAATAAAGGAGGGAATCGAGGCGCGCGGGTCCCGCGCCAGGTAGATAAAGCGTGCATCGGGAAAGGTGCGTCGCAGAGCTTGAAAGCGTGCCGCGGTCAGCACATTTTTCACTAGAAGCGTGCGCGATTCTGTTAGCGGGAGCACTGCGCGTAGGGATGCGCGATAGGCGGCCATGACCGCGTCTTGATAGGGACGGGGCTGCTCGTCGAGGCTGCGCCAAGCCGGCAGGAAGTCTGGGTTTGGGCAAAGCAAATAGCGTGTGGGAGTCGCGAGCAAGCGAACGAAAAGCGCTTCATCTTCCTCTACATCGCTGAGGCCCATCGGATGCAGGTCGGACCAGCCGCCGAATAGTCTTTGATCTAGCGCGCGTTCGCAGCTGGCGAGCCAAGTTCTAAGCGCACTGTCACGCGGCATGTTCCGAGTATTTGCGAACGCTTTAACATCTGAATGGTGCCCTCGAGACGCGTTCGAGTGCGCGCCTAAGAGGCTGCGGATCACCCCCCGCGAGGGCAGAATGCTCTCTCCCAGGCGAAGCGATACGAAACGCTCGACATCGCAATTTAGAAGTCTCTGTAAAAAAGTTGTGCCGCTGCGTGCGTTTGCGAAAATAAATACCGGCGCGCGCAGAGCGTCTCGCGGCGTATCTGCGAGCCCGTACGGAAGCTGCCCGACCGCGTAGTTCATCGTCGCGGCAGACTGGCCAAGAAAGCGACCCGTGCCGCGGTGCCAAGCGAGATGATTCACAAAAGGGGCCTGAGCGCGCGGCGACGAATCTGGGTCATCGCGTTCAGGGCTGGCGCGCGCATCCAGCGCCTGCCCTGCACGCGTTACCGTGTGCGTTGCGAGCCACACCGCCTGGAAGCCAGCGACATACGCAAGATGTCGGGGACTCCGGTGCTGGTAGGTCAGAGCCGCGCGCCACACCTCGGGCAAATTGCGCGTAAGTCCAAGATCCAGCGGTGAGGTGGGTGCCATGGTGAGGTCTGTAGGCGCAGTGCTCCACGCGAGGGCCGCGCAATGCCGTCGGCCGGAGTCTTGACAGTTTCGGCTGCAAAGGCTAGCCCACGGCCTCGCATAGGCACGTAGCTCAGTGGTAGAGCACTACCTTGACACGGTAGGGGTCGGCGGTTCAATCCCGCCCGTGCCTACTGAAGCATGTTTGGTCGTCTGCCGCCGGGCCGCGGCGCGCTGGGCCGCCACCTTCGCCTCCTGTCTAGGGCCTCCTGTCTAGCGCGGACCCGGGATCCGAACGGGCCGGACGGGCGTAGCCGCATGTTCAAATCCGGCGCGTTGCGCTATAACCTGCCTAACATTTATGAGTGCAGCTTCTCCCTCTTCCCCGCAGCCCCTCCAAGGCGCGCAACCTGATGTTGGCGTTCACCACGGTCAGTCCGAAGGTGCGATGCTTGAGGGTGCAGTGACCGCGCGCACGCTGCTTGCGGCAGAGGAACGCCTCACCATGGGTACTGTGGCGGCCCTTTACGGCAACGAGTTGGTCGACCTCCACACGCCCTTGGACGGTGCAGCCTCCTCCATGGCAACGGCGTTGGTGCCCCTCGACGCGGAGTCGCCGCAGGCCTTGGAAATCATTCGCCACTCCACGGCCCATGTGATGGCAAGCGCTGTTCAGCGCCTCTTTCCTGGTACACAGGTGACCTTCGGACCCGCCACCGAAAACGGGTTCTACTACGACTTTGACCGGCCCGCTGGTAGCTTCTCCGAGGAAGAACTCGCGCGCATCGAAGCGGAGATGCTGCGCATTATTGAGACCGACGCGCCGTTTGAGCGCGAAGTGCTGTCAAAGGAAGCCGCGCGGGCGCTTCTGACCGACCTTGGCGAGCATTACAAGCTGGAGCACCTCGAGCGTCTCGAAGATCCGATTTCAGTGTATCGCGTCGGCGGCTGGGTCGACCTGTGCCGAGGCCCGCACGTGCCTTCCACGCGTTTTCTTAAAGCATTCAAGCTAACCGCGGTGGCAGGAGCGTACTGGCGTGGCGACGAGCGCAATCCGATGCTGCAGCGCATCTACGGCACAGCTTTCCCTTCAGCTAAATCCCTCCGTATCCACCTGCAGCAGCTGGAGCTCGCAAAAGCGCGCGACCACCGCAAACTCGGCCGAGAACTGGAGCTGTTTGCATTCTTGGACAGCGCCCCCGCATCGCCGGTTTTTCTGCCACGCGGCGCGACGGTGTACAGTGAGCTGGTCAATTACCTCCGTGGGCTCTACCTACGGGACGGCTATACCGAGGTGATGACCCCCGAGCTGTTCGACCGTAAACTCTTCGAAACCTCGGGTCACTTGCCGTCCTACGCTGACAATATGTACTTCGGCATGACGCGGGACGATAAGGTCGAAAACGTCGATGACGCCCGTCTCTGTCTCAAGCCGATGAACTGCCCCGCCCACGCAGCCATCTACGGTCTCAAGCGGAGATCTTACCGCGAATTGCCCCTGCGCCTAGCCGATTTTGGTCGTCTGCATCGCTACGAACGCAGCGGGGTAGTGCATGGCATTACCCGGGTGCGCTCGTTTTGTCAGGACGATGGCCACATATTCTGCACGCAGGAGCAGGGCGCCGGCGAAATAAGTCGCTTTATTGACCTGGTAACCGCAGTATATCGCGATTTCGCCTTCAGCGAGATGCGCGTGATCGTAGCCACGCGACCCGATAAACGCATCGGTAGCGATGATGTCTGGGAAGCGGCCGAGCGCATGCTGCTCGATTCGGTTATTGCGAAGGGGATCGCCCATGAAGTCGCCGAGGGTGAGGGTGCCTTTTATGGACCCAAAATAGAGTTTCATTTGAAAGACGCACTGTCGCGTTCGTGGCAGCTAGGCACCATTCAGGCGGATTTTAACCTGCCCGAGCGCTTCGACCTAACCTACGTCGGTGCAGACAACTTGCCCCACCGTCCGATCATGTTGCATCGAGCACTCTTGGGTTCGCTTGAGCGTTTTCTGGGAGTGCTCATTGAGCACTGCGGAGGCGCGTTCCCTGCTTGGCTGGCGCCGGAACAGATCGTCATCGCAAGCGTTGCGGCTCCCTTTGCAGAGGCGGCGGAAGCGCGCGCTCAAGCACTGCGCACCCTGGGAATTCGTGCGATAGCTGATAGCAGCGATAACAAGCTAGGCGCGAAGATTCGGTCAGCGCGGCTGCTGCGCGTGCCGTTCATCGGCGTGCTCGGCGAGCAGGAAGCGCAAGGCGGTGGGTTGTCGTTGCGGCGACGAGAAGAGGGTAAAGATCTCGGTTTATTGCCTTGGGATACCGTGGTCTCCACGTTGCAATCGGCTCTGGCGCCGCCAAGCGCGACGGTGTGAGATCATGGCTGTGGAGGCGCTGCCTGCCCAAACCTGAGCCGCTGGGGCTCAAGCGAGCGGGGTGCGCAGCCTGAAGTACGGGTTTCGAGCCACGGACATTCTTGTCTTCGACAATTTTATGTGCTGGTCGTGGCGTCCAGATTGCGGAATGGTTCGCTGTAGACTAACCCTGAGCCGCGAGCCCGCGTTCTTGCGGAGCTAACCACCGGGTTGTTGCCGTTCGTGAGTGCCGAGTCAGCGGCCCACGTTCCGCACCGCAAGCAGTGAAACCAGGGGCGCGCGCGCCCGAAGCTAGGAGAGTAACGCCATACCCCGCCCCCCGATAGATAACCGTCGCCGTCCAACCGGACCCCGTGTCAATGACCGCATACGTGTACCCGAGGTACGCGTCATTGGCGCTGATGGCGAAATGCTGGGCGTGATGTCGACCTTCGATGCCCGCAAGCTCGCCCAGACGAGCAACCTTGACCTTGTGGAGGTTAATCCCAAGGCGGCACCGCCGGTGTGCAAGGTCATGGACTTTGGTCGCTTCAAATATGAAGAAAAGAAGCGCGCTAACGATGCGAAAAAGCGTCAGGTTCAACAGGAGCTTAAGGAGATTAAGCTCCGGCCGAAAACGGACGACCACGACCTCGATTTTAAGATCAAGCACGTCAAGCGCTTTCTTGACGATGGCAACAAGGTTAAGTTGACGGTCCGTTTCCGCGGTCGAGAGATCACCCACCCAGAAACAGCGCAACGACAGCTTGAGCACATAGTTCACGCTGTGCGCGACGAGGCACTGATCGAAGTGGCGCCGCGTATGGACGGTCGCACGATGGTTGCCATCGTGGCGCCCAAAGTACGCAAAGGCTAGTCTGGATGCCGCGCCGCCGGAAAGATGGGGGGGGATCCGAGTCTCTGCCGCTTGAGCTCGCGCAGGCAGAGCCGGCGCCTCTCGCTGACGAGGCGCGTGCGCGCTACTTGAACTATGCGCTGAGTGTCATCACAGCGCGTGCGCTCCCCGATGTGCGCGACGGCCTGAAGCCCGTGCAGCGGCGTATTCTTTACACGATGTTTCAGGAGCTGAAGCTCCGCTCGGATGCCCGTTACCGCAAGAGCGCCGCAGTGGTCGGCGAGGTGATGGGCAAGTTCCACCCACACGGCGATTCAGCAATTTATGATGCGCTCGTGCGCTTGGCGCAGTCCTTTATGATGCGCATGCCCCTCGTCGATGGCCGGGGCAACTTCGGCTCTCCTGACGGCGATGGCGCCGCGGCCATGCGCTATACCGAAGCCAAGCTAATGCCCCTGGCTGACACGCTCATGACCGAGCTGAGTCAGCAGACGGTCGCGTTACGGCCAAACTACGACGGGACGCGTCAGGAGCCTGTGGTACTGCCCGCACGTTTTCCAAACCTGCTTGTCAACGGTTCCCAGGGCATTGCGGTAGGCATGGCAACATCGATACCGCCACACGCGCCCCGTGAGGTGATCGACGCCTGTCTTAAGCTCATTTTGCGGCCGGATATCGAGATCGTTGATCTCATTAAGACGCTTAAGGGGCCTGATTTCCCAACAGGAGGCGAGCTAGTTGCCTCGCCTCAGGCATTGCTCGATATCTACACCAAGGGGCAGGGCTCGCTCACTTTGAGAGGTGAGTGGCGCGTCGAAGAGGGCTCGGCGCGCGAGCGCCTCTTCGTAATCACTTCGATTCCTTACGGAATCGAGCGCTGCACACTTGTCGAGCGTATCGCCGCGCAGATTATTGACCGCAAGCTGCCGCTGCTCACGGATGTGCGTGACGAAAGTACTGACGATTGCCGTGTGGTTTGTGAGATGCGCAACGAAGCGCAGGCGGAGCAGGTAGCGAGCTATCTCTACAAGCACACGCCACTTGCGACGCATGTCGCGTTTAATCTGACGTGTCTTGTGCCTATCGATGAGGGGCGCATTGCGGCGCCACGTCGCCTGAACCTCAAGGAGATGTTGCGTTACTTCCTCGACTTCCGGATGGAGGTTACGACAAAGCGACTAGCCTATGATCTTGGTTCGCTCGAGGCGCGCATCCATTTGCTCGAAGGCTTTGAGATCATTTTTGCCGACGTTGATGAGGTCGTGCGCATCATTCGAAGCTCGGACGGTCGCAAGGAGGCGCACCAATCCTTGTGCAAGCGTTTCGGGCTCTCAGACAAGCAATCAGATGCAATCCTGGAGTTAAGACTTTACCGCCTAGCGAAACTCGAGGTCTTTGAAATAGAGCGTGAACTCGCCGACAAGCGCAGCCGCGCAGATGCGCTGCGCAAGCTGCTCGAGAGCGAGAGCGATCGTTGGAATCTAATCGCCGCGGAACTCAGCGAGATCAAGGAATCCTTTCGGAGCAAGCGGCTCACCCGAGTGATCGGGCATGCCGAAGAGGTTGCGATTGATGCCGAATCACTGATCGTCGACGAGGCGGCGGTGGTGGTCCTCACGGCGCAAGGATGGGTAAAGCGTCAACAGAAGTTGCGTGATGCGGGCGCAACACGAGTGCGCGACGGAGACAGCGTGCTTGCTACTTGTGAGGCTTCTACAAGGCGCATCGTTACGTTTTTCTCTGACCAAGGCTATGCCTACTCCACGTTTGTCGCAGAAGTACCGCCCACGACGGGGTATGGCGTTCCCATTCAGAGCTTATTTAAGCTGAGAGATGGTGAGCAGATTATTGGACTAGCGCTCACGGATGCGGCCGCGCCGGCTCAGGTGCTCTTTGCCACTCAAGGCGGTTTTGGAGCCCGCGTCGGGTCTGAGCTTTTCGCGGAACCGAGTACGCGAGCCGGTCGTCGCTTTGCGCGGGTAGCTGAAGGAGACGCGGTGCTGGCCGTCATGCCTTGTGTAGGTGAATCGTCTCCCCTGGTGGTGTTAAGTGCAGCGGGGCGTTTACTGCGCGCGACACTCGGAGAAGTGTCCTTACTAGGCGGCCCCGGCAAAGGCGTGACCCTGATGCGTCTCGAGGCCAATGACGAGGTGCTGCTGGTTTGTGCACCCGCCGACGAAGCGGCGGTGATCGTGGCAGAGCACGACTCGGGCAAGCAGCACCGCGTGCGCACCAAAGGGATCGTGCCAAGCAAGCGAGGTGGTAAAGGCGGCTCGCTCTTCAAGCGTGGTCGTCTCATTCGGGCCATGCTTGAGGTTCCGCCGGGGCCTGTTCTGTAGGATAGGCCCCGGCTGGACGCGAAAGCAGCAACCGCGTAAGTCGGCCTAAGCGGTAGCGTCCGGTGACCGCATATAGGGATCCATGAGCGAGCAATACAGCGCTAAAGATATTGAGGTTCTCGAGGGACTTGAACCCGTACGCAAGCGCCCGGCGATGTACATCGGCGGCACGGACAGCCGTGGTTTTCACCATCTATTATGGGAAATCATCGACAACGCCGTAGACGAGGCGATGGGCGGCCACGCGACATCTATCGATGTTGTGCTGGACGGTGACCTGCGCGGCGCTGAAGTCACCGACAACGGTCGCGGCATTCCTATTGATATGCATCCGGTGCACCAACGTCCTGCGCTGGAACTCATTCTGACGACGCTGCATGCGGGTGGTAAGTTTTCGGGCAAAGGTTACGCGGTCAGTGGAGGCTTGCACGGCGTAGGCTCGTCGGTTGTCAATGCCCTTGCCAGTGAACTAACGGTTCGTGTGTGGCGCGAGGGGCAGGGTCATGTGCAGCGCTTCAGTCGCGGCAAGGTCGTCTCAACCCTCGAGAGCACCGGCCCGACGCGCAAGCGCGGCACCAAAGTCGTCTTTCGGCCGGACGCAGATATTTTCGGGGCGCAGGCGAAGTTTGACCCCGGTCGAGTCGCTGAGCGTATGGAAGCCGCGAGCTTTCTGCATCGTGGTTTGCGCTTGAGTCTTAAGGTGCCGGGGCAGGAGTTGGTGGAGTTTTATCACCCCCGAGGCATCCAGGAATACCTCGAGAAGCTGGTCGCAGGTCGAGGCGCAAAGGCTGTGACGGAGGAGGCCTTTGCTCACGCCAAGCAGGATGGCCCGCGAATTGAGGTCGCGCTTACCTGGACAGAGAGTACGGACGAGACATTGCGCACTTACGCCAACGGCATTGCAACGCCGAACGGCGGCACCCATGAAGCCGGGCTTAAGCAAGCACTCACGAAAGCCATCCGCGGCTACATGTCGACGCACAAACTGCTAACCAAGGGACTGGCCATCGCGCCCGAGGACGTGCGCGAAGGCTTGGTTGCGGTGCTGTCGGTTTTCGTGCCTGACCCTCAGTTCCAGGGGCAGACCAAGGACCGCTTAAACAATGCGGAGGTAGCGTCTCAGGTCGAGGGTGCCGTCAAAAGCGCGCTTGAGACCTGGCTCAACGCTAACGCCTCCCATGCGGAGGCCATCTGCGGCCGCATTATTCTCTCCGCCCGCGCCCGTGAAGCCTCCCGGGCTGCTTCGCTACAGGTGTCCCGCAAGACCGCTATTTCTCACCGACTTAACCTACCGGGTAAACTCGCAGATTGCGCTTCGACGGACCCATCGCGTTGCGAACTGTTCTTAGTTGAGGGTGACAGCGCTGGCGGCAACGCCAAACAAGGCCGCGATCGTAAAACCCAGGCGATTCTTCCCTTGCGTGGCAAGGTGCTCAACGCCGAGCGTGCTGCTGCGTCTGCAGTACTTGCTAATCGCGAGCTTCAGGATGTTGTTCAGGCACTTGGCTGCGGTGTTGGCAAGGGCTTCGACCGATCGAAGTTGCGCTACCACCGCGTCTTCCTGCTGATGGATGCAGATACCGATGGCCATCACATAGCCACTCTGCTCCTGACCTTCTTCTATCGGCATTTGCCGGAGTTGATTGCGTACGGCCACATCTTTGTTGCGCAGCCGCCCCTCTTTCGCGTCGACATTGATGGCGAGACCCACTGGGCACTCGATGACGCGGAGCTCGCGCGGATTTTGGCCCGTGTCGGTTCGAAGAAGCATCCGGAGATTTCCCGCTTTAAAGGTCTCGGCGAGATGACCGCTGAGGAGCTTAAGCAGACCACGCTCGATCCGAGGCGCCGACGAGCGCTCCGCATCACCATCGACGACCGAGGCGATACAGACCTGACGCTCCGCGACTTGATGGGCAAAGACCCCAGCGCGCGCTACGACTTCATTATGCGCGGCGCACCGCAGATCGACGGCAGCGTGCTCGATATCTAGCGCGCTGCCTCCTGCACGAGTGACAGTGGTCGCGATAGCTGGGATCGGGCAGTTGGGTCTAACGAAACTTTCCGACAGGCGTTCGCCGTGCTCGCGCGGCCGTGGGCGTCCACGCCCCCAGCTCGTCGGCCGGAGCTGCGCTCTGACGGTTGGGTCTCCATACGCGGAAGAACAAGGATGCGCCTGCACCGACCGATGGCGTGTGACGGCGCCACGCGTGCGCACGACGGAGGCATCCCGAGGCGACCCCGCCTGGACAAAAGCGAAGTGTTTGCGATACGCGAACACAGGGCCGCAGAGCATCCCCGGTAGAACAAACGCACTTTAGCTGCGCTTGCGCTCCTTGAGGCGCTCGGCGAGGCCTTTGCGAATCTTCTCGACAGCGTCCTCAGCGATGTCGATGTCTGCCTCCTTAAGCACCGCATCCAGTACGGCTTTCCGAGCTTCGGCTTCACGCTCCATGCGCAATTGGGCGGCAAGGTCACCGCGCACGCGTTCAAAAGAATCGTTGCGAGGGCTGCGACTTCCGGCCCAGCGAATCACGTAAAATCTGTCTTCTGCCTCGATGGGTTCCGGCCCCATTTCCTTGTTCGAACTTAGGGAGAACGCCGCTTCGACCACCGGTAGCGGGAGCGAGTCCTTGACGACCGACTGGGTGTTGTTCGTGGCATCGTCCTCGGGCGCATTGCTCCGGCCTTCCTCGTCGAACATGGCTGAGAAACTAAAGCGTTG
>SLQV01000209.1 GCA_007131285.1 Myxococcales bacterium | reverse complement strand
GTCGAGGCATAGAGCGAGAGCGACCGGGATGTCGGCACGCCGAGCGCGTGCATGAACTCCTGCGCCAGGAACTCCCGAACGCTGGAGCGCAAGACCGCGCGGCCATCGCCTCCGCGGCAGTAGGGCGTCGGTCCGCCGCCCTTGAGCTGCAGCTCCCATCGCTTGCCATCGGCGACAACCTCGGCGACCGATATCGCGCGCCCATCGCCGTAGCCGTTCCCCGTCCCGAAGGGGCACTGTTGCGTGTACTCGGTCCCGTAGATGGACAGGGCGTACCCCGTCGCCCAACCCACCGGCTTGAAGGGTGCAGGCGCCTCCGCGAGGTCCCCCGAGAAAATCCTTCGGAACCCTTCGTCCTGTGCCAATTCGTCGCTGAGGCCGAGCTCGCGGAAGAGACCGTGGCTGTGGCTGACGTACTCCGGCGAGGCGATGGGCGTGGGCGCGACCGGCACATAGTGGCCCGACCGCACCTGACGAGGTTGATGGTCGCTACCGTCGGGCCTCGCCTCGGGGTCGGCGCCCAGGTGCTCGGTGAAGGAGAAGTCGACCTTCTGCAGCAGCGCGTCCATGGGGGCAAGCGCCGCGCTCGGTTTGACCTTGGATGCGTTGTTGGCAGGCTGATTCATCGGTGGGCTCCTTGCGTCTCCGCCTTAGGAGTGCGGCGTAAGCCCGCTTCCGGAACTTGTCGACACGCACGCGGCACCTCGTACACCGGTTGGATGGCGCGCCGCCCCGTTGTGGAGCTTCGCGAATCGCGCGAAACGGCGGGCTTTGCAGCACCAGCGAGGTGCCCGTTCAGGGGGGCATTTTCCACGCATGCCCCCGGATTTTCGGGAGTGAATCCCACTCTGCTGGTCGAAGCAGGTCCTCGCCCAGTCTGCCCCTAGGGTGGCATAAAGCTGCACGTGGGATCCCAGCGCCACTTGCTCTTTCCCGCCGAGTTTTCGCTTTGTCGAACCCCCTAAAACCTCCGTGGGAGCGTTTCGGGAGCGTTTCGCGAGAATGCAGCCATGTCGGGAAACGGCCCTGCGCTATCGCCGGCTTCCAATGTTTGATAGGCTGAGGACCGTGACCGGGCACAGGGCCGGCTGGGGAGAACACGATGGGAATATTCGGACGTGGTGGGTTCGGGGCGCTGGTGGCGGCATGCGTTGCTTGTAGTGGCGGTGATTCAGATGCGGGCGGGGCGTCGGCACGGCCCATTGATACGTCGCTGCAAACAGACGAGGCCGATGGCGTACTTTCAAGCCGCGGCGTGCGCCTCAACGCGAACATGGATGCCGCCGATCTGGCCGCGAGCGACGCGCCGCGGATAACGCACGGCCCGGTCACGCTCTACGCGGGCTTCGAGCAAATAGGCCTCAACCAAAACCCCTTGTTCTTCCGGGTTGACGAAGCGGACGATGGCGGCGATGCAAGCGTCGTCTACATGCGTCGCCACGAGACGCAGCCCCCGGACGGCCGCATGCTCGGCTTAACCTGGGACGGCGGCCCCTACGCCTACGCCGTCTACTCGATTGTCGGAGGCGGCACCGACCTTGAGGGCAAAGGGGGGTGGCTAAGTTCGTATGCGCCGGGTGCAATCTCGGGCGGCGGTCCCAAGGTCTCCGTGGTTGGACGCATTCCGGTCGAAACCGGCGAGCTTGAGCGTGCCACCTTTATCATTTCGGTTCTATCGAGTGGCCGGGTCAACAGCCACAGTGTGCGGGCACCGCTGGCTGTACTCCCCGACGGCACGGTCGAGTTTCTGGGCGAGAGCGCCCACAAGCCCATCGCCCCCGACGGCCGCAACTCGCTCGACTGCACCGACTACCCCTTCGACACCCGCTACCGCCTAAGCGCCGACCTCAGCACCCTCATCTGCGCCGAATCCACCAACTGCACCTCACCCACCCCCTGCTCATAAGCGCCATCGCCCGCACGGGCTTTCTCGTAGCTACCGCGCCATCTACGTCGTGCACTCGGATGCGCTTGAGCTCGTGGAAGTCCAGGAGGTTCACAAACATGACTACTAGAATAGCGGCGCGTGCATGGCTTGAGCGCCAGAACAATGGCCCGCTTACCCTTGGTCAGCTGCTGTTGAGTATCCGGGAGGGCGAAGGCGCCTCGCAGGTCGACTTCGCCGCGCGGCTTGGGCTATCTAGGTCGCACCTCTGCGATTTAGAAAAGGACCGCAAGCCCATTAGCCCCGAGCGCGCCGTTCGCTTGGCCGCTATTTTAGGCTACAGCGAACGCCAGTTCGTGCGCCTCGCTATCAACGCCCAACTCGCGCGCGCCAAGCTGCCGTACGTCGTCACACGCGACCCCGCTGCCGCCTGACACACCCTTCAACGCTCCCCGCACGCTTGGACCTGCTCGAAGCCTCTTCCGAAAGCTCGGAAACCTCATCGAAAACCTCCGTGGGAGCGTTTCGGGAGCCGAAACGAGTGATCAACTTTGGGAACCCTGGGTTCCCTTTCGTGTAAGGCTGTTGCGATCCTGACGCTGTCACGCCGCGGCCAGCGGGCTACGCAGCCTGCGTCTTCATAGTTGGATCGAGCGTTGGCGTTGGCGGCGGAGCCAGTGGCTGCTCAAACAGGCTCCGCATACGCACACCGAGCGCGTCGAGGATCCGACTCGCGCGGTCTACGGTGATGTTGTGGTACTCGTTGCGCTCATCACGAGACACTTGGGATTCGTGTACGCCAAGCCTTGATGCAAGCTCACGCTGAGTGAGGCCGAGGGCGATGCGCAATGCGACAAGTCCGTGCCCGAGTCCGTGGAGGTTCATCATTTCATCGAGGTCACCACGCTTGAGCCGCTCGTAACTCTCGACCTCTTCGGCGAGCTGCGCCTGGAACGAACGTAACGGATCGATGGCGCGCTTCACCTCGTCGTGTGCAAGGCCCAACCCTTCCAAATGTGCTTTGTGGTCGTTCAAGCGAGCGCGCTCCTCTCGGAGCCGCCGCACCGCTTCCTGATACTCGTTCTCGTTGCGGATCATAGCTAGTCTCCTTGCTTGAGCTTCACAATTCCCCGAGGCCGTCCGTCGCGCCGCGAAAGCCGAAACGCCGAAGGGAACTCGAGTTCGTTGCCGTACTTGTCGCGTATGCCCGAGAGCTGTCCAACATGCGGATAGAGTTCGACGCGATAGTGGTGCCACATGGGAAGCTGCTTCTTTGGATAACCTCGAAACGGCCGACGCGAGTCCGGATCCCAAGTCCACACCTTGTGGGGATCGAGCAGGTTGAGGTCGCGCTGGAGGCGACCGCTCGCTAACTCCCGTAAGTCGCACACGAAATACCCATCGATATCGTTTGGATGCTCCTTATCCTCGACAAAGGATCCGTCGACAAAGACCTCAGTGATCCCCACCTGCCAGAGTTGCCGCACAAGCACCTCTAGCTGGTTCACGAGGTTGCTACGCCAACCGACATCCCAGTTCGGGTAGCCGTCCGCCGAACCCTGCACGAGGACCGACGCGCGCACTTCGCCCAGCGTGAGCGCATAGTCGCCCTCCGGAAGGCACCCATTGGCATCAAAGTCAGGCAACATGGACCACCTCACGCCCGACCGGGGCTTCTCCGTTTAAAAGTTCTGAGCGCACGCTGTTCCCCTGACTACATTCTGGTCAAGCTTGACATGCATGTCAAGCTGTGTCGCGGGATGCAACGGGAATGGGGCGGGGGTGTGCTACGAAAACCTCCGAAAACCTCCGTGGGAGGGTTTCGCGGTGGTCGTCGTCCGGACCGACCTCGAAGGTCATGAAGTCGCCGAGGTTCCTGCGACCGGCCTCCTGCAGCTTCACGAGCACGTCCTCCGGCGAACCTTCCATGCGGAGGTCGACGTCCTTCGTGGTGCGCGCCCGTTCGAGGCGTAGCTCTAGGACGAGACCGCCCTTCAGCGTGGCCGCATCTCCGAGCACCGCGTCGATTCGGGCAAGGAAGCGATCGAAGACCAGGAGCTGGCGTTCGCGTGCAAACTCGGTGCCCGTCTTGGCGGATGAGCGCAGGCGCTGCTCGAGCGCCTGCTTGAAGGCGTCGGGCGAGGCGTAGGTGCGTGGGGTCATTCTGCGAGGTCTCCGAACGGCTTGAGGGCGGTCTCGACCTCGGCGAGCTCTCCTCGCGTGACGAGGCCGCGCCGAAGCGCTTGCTGGGCGGCCTGGCGCAGTAGCTCCGGGGACAGGCCACCTTTGGCGCAGTCGCTGAGCGTGCGGCTGGCGCTCGTTGCGGGTACCGGACCGAACCACGATCGCTCCTCGGGAGCGACGTCATCGTGGTGGAGCACGACCCCTGCGGGAACGCGAAACCGGCGCCGCCGCCAAGCTGCAGGCAGCGTGAGATGCACCTGGGCCGGCAGCACGTCGGAGAGTCCGTGGAGCGACAGCGCAGTCTGGTGTGAGACCACGCCCGCCTGCTCAGACCAGAGCCAGGTGGT
>SLQV01000145.1 GCA_007131285.1 Myxococcales bacterium | reverse complement strand
GCAGCGCGCTCGGGCGCTGCGTCAGGCGCCTCTTTCACGATTGGCATCGCGTACGGGACGGCACGCTCACACGGCCCGCGTTTAAAGCCGCCATGCGCCCGCTGCGCAAGCGCTTCCTAAAAGTGCTGCGCTTGGGCAAAGCGTGCGGCGACCTCCGCTTGCAGGGCAAGTGCCGTGACCTTTGGGCACACCGCAAAGCGCTCTTCACCTTCGTCGATACGGCGGGCATCGAGCCCACCAATAACCGCGCCGAACAAGCGCTGCGGCATCCCGTCATCCTGCGCAAAACAAGCTTCGGCACCGCCAGCCATCACGGCAGCCGCTTCGTTGAGCGCATCATGACGACCGTCCAGTCCTTGCGCTGGCAGCAGCGCGACGTCCTAGCTTTCCTCGTCGATTCTTTACGTGCTCTCGGCGCTCAAGGCGCTCAGGCGCCTTCACTAGTGCCCGCCTGAATCAGACCGGGCGTCGCCACCCCCCCTGAACAGTTATACTTGCCTGACCCGACTCGCTACGATCACTAATCAAGTAGATTAGGGTTGACGCGCGCGATTCCACTTTTATACATCGCCCGTCCGATGTGGGATTGTTGCGTGATGTGTAAAGGCTTACCGATGATAAGACAGGCGTATGGAGTAGTGCTGAGTGTTTTAGTGTGTTGCTCGTGTGTTGCGGAGACCGAAAGCGGCAATCCGTTGGAATTGGAAAAATCAATTGAAAAACCCTATGCTTTGACATGGTTGTTGCGCTGTCCGGATGGAAAAAGGTGTGATCACATCGGTACGACGCTGTGGCTCACCAAGGACGATTATGACGCCGCTATGAACGATAAAAGGCTTTGCGTAGGCGCAGTTTCTGTAGAGCACCGTTGCCTAACGTTCCGCCCTGCAAAAGCCCCGGAGCGTAACTGTGATAATGCGGAAAGGCGGGGCAGTGTCATGTTTATGAATGGAAAGAGTCCCATTTTAGTTCAGTCCTATTTTGCGAACGAAAACCCCGCGGCCGCATGTTCAGAGACGCTAAGGGCCTGTCGCACTTGGGCCAGTAAACAACGTGGGCGTAGTTGCTCAGTGCTTGGTTTGTCCGGCGGTGAGATAAGCGTAGACTTTGGTCAATGAGCTCGGGGGCGCCGCTCTGGGTGGCGGATGTTCAATTCGCCCCGGGTGACAAAGCGCGCTCCGCGAGTCGGGATAACGGGAGCCTCTTGAGTGGGCTCTGTACTGGCGGGTAGGCTGCATGAGCGGCTGCCGGTGCAGATAGACACGGCGAAGAAGGCCCGGCGTTCGCGCTTGCGCGTGGCCGCCAGCGGGGACACAAGCCCACTGTAGGCACCAGAGCTCTCGCCGGGTTTGGTGTTGAGCGGGTGCACGCTTAATAATGCGAATTGCGCGCAAATCAGTGGATGAAGTGCGGGATGCTACCGCGATTGAGGAGGTCGTAGGGCAGTATGTGCGTCTTAAGCGGGCGGGGTCGGCGCTTAAGGGGTTGTGCCCGTTCCATAGTGAGAAGTCGCCGTCGTTTCACGTACGAGCGGACCGTGGGTTTTTTTACTGCTTTGGTTGCCAGGCGAATGGCGATGCCATTGGCTTTCTGCAGCAGATCGAGGGGCTGTCGTTTGCGGAGGCCGTTGTTGCGTTGGCGGAGCGCGCCGGCATAGAGCTGGTCTACGAAGGGCGGGAAGGCGCCGTTCAGGATGATGGGCGTCGGACGCTGTATGCGGTGCTCGCATTTGCCCAGGCCCGTTTTGCCGAATGGTTGTGGAGTGACGGCGGGGCTGCGGGGAGGGAACTGCTTCAGGCACGGGACGTGCCTCGGGAGGTGGCGGAGCATTTTGGCATCGGCTTTGCGCCCGGCGGCTTTCAGGTGCTCACCGCCGCACTTGAACGCGAGGGGTTTTCGCTTGCCGACGCGGAGCGCGCCGGGCTTATCGCGCAGGGGCAGCGCGGTTACTACGACCGCTTTCGGTCGCGTCTCGTTTTTCCGGTCTACGATTTGTCCGGGCACGTCGTGGCGTTTAGCGGACGCTTGATAGAAGGTGCGGCGGGCGAGATGGTCACCTCGCACTCCCCCGCGCCCAAGTACTACAACAGCCCTGAAAGCAGCATCTACCGCAAGTCGGACCAAATGTTCGGGCTCTTTCAGCAACGCGTCGCGCTTCGGAAAGCGAACGAGGTGATTCTATGTGAGGGTAATTTCGATGTGATTCAGGTGGCGAGTATCGCAGGAGCTGTGGGCCTGGCACCTCTGGGCACGGCGCTTACGGAACGTCAGGTCGCTGTGCTGCGCCGCTTCATCGATCGCGTCGTGCTCGCATTTGATGGCGACGAGGCGGGCCGCAAGGCGACGTTGCGAGCCCTCGAAGCGCTGCTGCCCGCGGGCTTTGACGTACGGGTCCTCGAACTCGGCACCGATGACCCGGATTCGCTACTACGGCGCGAGGGCAGCGCCGGTTGGGAGCGCGTGCTGTCTGCGGGGCGCGATGGTGTTGACGTGGTGCTCGACCATCTCTTCGCGGACCGCGGGCGCAGCGACGTCAATCACTATCGGGATGTTTCCGTCGAGGTGCGACGCTGGGCGGAGCATTTCGAGGGCATGGCGCAGCAGGTATTTTTGGAAGCAGCGGTGAAGCGCTTTCCTGTCACATTGCGGACCCGGGCGCGGGGGATCCTCTTCCAGCAGAGTGGCAGGCCGCAGAGCGTCGCAAGCGTGCGGCCGGGATCGCCAACACCTGGTTCACAGCTCCGGCGTTCGAACGCACAGCCCGCCTCCGATGCGGCCACGCGGGCGGAGCAGAACACGGACGGGCAAGTTGGGGGACTGGATGGTCTCGATATCCAATCCATTGACACACTAGAGCTATCGCTCATCGGTGCGTTCCTCGACGGCCTTAGCGCTGGCACGGCTCAAGGACCGAAGTATTCGCTGCCCGCAGAGCTGCCAGAGGCACTTGTCGATCGTCGGCTAACGTTGCTTTGGACTTGGCTGCGCCAGCAACAGGATCTGCCCCGCCCGGACGATATTGCGGCGCTCGGGTTGCCAACAGCGCTCGGGCAGTGGGTGATGCGACGCTTGGCGGAGCCCGCAAGCGACGAGGTTTCCGCACCCGCAGCGCTGCTTCAAGTGGTGAATGCCTGGCAGTTGCGGGGCGCAAAGCTAGCGCTGCGTGAAGCGAGCGCGGGGCTCATGGCGGCGATGCGTGCTTGCGACAGAGAGGCGAGCGAAGCGCACCAACAGCGCATTGCAAACTTGCAACGCAGGGTCCTCCGGTTGCAGTCTCTCAAGACAGTGGTCAGCGAGAGTGCATCATGAGTGGGGGCAAGCTACAACGTCGCGTAGATGCGAGCCGCGCCCGGCCCCTGCCAAACGTAGTGGATTGCGGTGAAGACGCGGATAACATGGCGCCGGCCACGGAGACTCGGATGAGCGAACACAGCCCTGAAGACGAGCAACACGATCTGGCAACCACGCTGGAGCAGCTTCTCAACCGGGGCGATGCGCGAGGCTTCGTGACCTTTGACGAAGTCAACGAGGCCATGCCTCGCGGCGTGCATGTTGATTCTTTGGCTATCGATGGCCTGATGACGCGCCTCACGCGTGAAGGCGTGCTTGTCGTCGAAGACGAAGCCCAAGGGCGTCAGGCGATCAAGCGTAGCGAGAGTTCCAAAGCGCGCGAAGAGGTCCGCGCGGCAGCCGTTCGACGTCGAGACGACGAAGACGATGAGCTGGACGTTGTCGTTTCCTCCGGGGTGGATGAAGCGCTGAACGCCAAAGCGAACGATCCGGTGCGTCTTTACCTGCGCAAGATGGGTACAGTTTCGTTGCTCACCCGAGAGGGGGAGGTCGAGATTGCTAAACGTATTGAACAAGGCGAGCGCCGCGTCTTTAACGTCATCCTGAACTCACGGGTTGGCACAGCAGAAGTGATCGCCATCGGCGATGCGGTCCGCCAAGGCAACATGCGGATCCGCGAAGTCGTCAAAGATGCGGACGGTGATGAGCTCGAGTTCGACGAAGAGAAGGCGACTGCGAGCTTTCTCTTGCAGCTTGATCGAGTGGCTAAGCTCGAAGCGGCCAACTCGGCCATTAGAGCGGACCTTGCGGCAGACAAAGGCCTCAGTGGTAAGGCGCGGGAGCGTCTCGAACAGCGCCTCAGCGAAAACCGCGTGGAGCGCATTGAGACGGTGCGGGGTCTGCGTCTCAACAAGAAGCAGATCGACAGTATTGTCACGGCGATCAAGAACTACATTCGTCGCGTTGAGCAGGCCGAGCAGGCTATTGACGAAGGATTAGCAAGCGTAGGTTGCCGCAATCTCGATGAGATTGAAGCCTGGGTGCGCACCGGCGAGAGCCCCAAGCGGCGGGCTTCCCGCGGCGTTTCGCTGGCGCGCGCGAAGATGGCGCTGCACACCATCAATG
>SLQV01000210.1 GCA_007131285.1 Myxococcales bacterium | reverse complement strand
CGGGGGGACCCACAATTGGGTACGGAGCTGCGCGCAGTGCCCGATTGTGGGGGGCTCCGGAGGGTGCGCCTGCGCGCCTGAGCGCCCAGCCCCCCTGGGCCCCCGCGGGCCCCGCAGCCACGCGCTCGCCGGGACCCCGGCCCACCGGGACGCTCCCACCGTGCGCCCTCTCCCGGCCGCCGCCGGGCTCAATCTCTTCCTTCACCGGATTAAGGCGTCCGTGCGCTCGCGTCGACACGCTCTGTGCTTGCGCCAGGCTCTCCTAGGATTGATGCGCAAGGCATGTTCTCCCCCAATGGGCACCTCGCTCTACGACACGCGTAGACACATCGCTGAGCAGCGGATTAGGGCGCATCCGGCAACGCATCGTCTTCAGGCCCGCTCTTGGCCCGCCCGTCGCGTGCCATACACTGTGCTCCGTCGGCGGCCGCCACAGCATCCGCGACCCACGTGCGCGTGACCAAGCTCTCTTGGGCAGCACGCACCTCGGCAAGTACGCCCGAAAGCGCCTGAGATAGCGTGCCCCGCTCCGACTCAATAGCGTGATGGCGCGCACGAAACTCCTCGAGACGCACCTCCGCAAGACGCTGGGCCTCCGCCGCGGCGGCACGCGCCCGTCGACTCTCATCGAGCCGCGCTTCGACACTGCTGAGACGCAAGGCCGCCTCCCGAACTAGGTCTTCCGCATCCTCCCGACGCGCTTCCGCCGCCTCTAGCTCAACCGGCAAGCGAGCTAGCGCGGCGACCTCGTGTTGGAGCTTCTTGACGAGCCCCGCATACGCCTGCTTTTCGGCGCTTTGTTGAGTCACCTCGTTACGCAGAGCTGCTTGAGACAAATCTAAGCGCTCAAGGCGCTCTTGAAGCACCTGTTGCAATGAATGTTGCAGCCTGACCGCGTGTTCAGCCGCGTACACGCGCCAAGCTTGCCCCGCGAGCCTGCCTTCGAGACGCTGTTGCGCGACATCGGCCCGCGGCACACCGAATGTGGCATTTTTGGCCTCGTCAACGGCGAACATGGCCGTTTGAAGCTCAGAATCAAGGTCGAGGAGCCGCTCCCGCATGCGGTCAGATTCCTCGGCGACCATCGCAGAGTGTACCTCTGCTTCTTGCCAACCGCGCAACGCTCGGGCAGCCAGCGCATCCGCTCGGTCAGCACGCAACTTAGTCGCCAGTTGCCGACGCTTAGCGGCGTCAAGCTGTGTCTCAAGCGCTTTGATATCCTCAGCAAAGTGATCGGATGCATCGCACTCGTCAGCGAGTGCGAAGCGAAAGCGACCGCGGAGCGCACGTGCTGCCAGCCAAAGCCTCGCCCCTCCCACCTCAACTTCGATGACAGCCGCAAACCCTTCCCGGTCGAGCCAAACACTGAGCGCCTCTTCCCAAGCCAAGGCGCCGGGCACGCTCGGAGGCGGGAGCGCAAGCGCGAGTTGTCCTTCTTCCGCGAGCACCTTGAGCGCACCCGCAAGCCAGCGTCCCTCGTCGAAGACGAGCCCCTCTGATCTGGGAGGCCCCACAAGCACACCGAAGAAAGGCTCCCCGCCGTTGTTCATGAGCAAGGTCGCCCAGGAAAAATGGGCCGGCGACGGACGCCTGGACTCGGCTTGTGCGGGCTGGGTATCTGTCGCGGGCGCATCAGCCGGCAGGGTGCCTGGCGCCTGCTCATCGCCCTGACTCCCCAGCGGTGGCACGGAAGAACTGCCCGAGGCGCTCGCGGGCAACTGGCTCAGGTTGGCTTGACGGGTACCGCTGAAGCCGCCTCCGGGTTTTTTCGCAATGACCCACGCGGGCTCAGCTGGCGTGCCCACGGAGGATTCGCCGCCGTCGCCCAGGGCAGACGCAGGCAGGCGTGTTGTAGTCGCTCGCGATGCATCATCGCCATCGAGCAGGCACAATACCCGGCCCGGCTTCGAAGCGTGCCGCACCAGTCGGGCGTAGGCACCTAGTAGGCGGTCCGTGTCCCAAATCATAGGTCTCCCACTGCGTCAGGCTGTGGCCACGCCACCTTGCCGATAACCAGCCGCACCAATGCACAGCCGCCCCTGCGAAACTTTGGCTGCCATCGAAGCACCTGGCAGTCAAGGTGCGGAGAGAAACCCTGAACGTTTTCGCAACCCGCGCCGCCGATTGCGCGGAAAGGCGCCGCGCCCTCCAAGGCGTTGACTCGGGCGCTTCTCATCCCTAGGCTCTGAGCCCTTGCACATGAAGGCGTTGAGCGGAGCACTGACATGAACCCTACCGACCTCCAGCAGCTGCTTCAGGACAAACTCGAAGGTATCGTGCATGTTGAAATCTCCGACATGACAGGCACGGGGGACCACTTCGAGGCCGTCGTTGTCGCTTCCGCCTTTGAAGGCTTGACCCCTGTTGCGCAGCATCAAGCTGTTTACGCCGCACTGGGAGACCTGATGGCAGGTCCGATTCACGCGCTGGCACTCAAGACCTTCACGCCCGCGCGCTGGCACGCCCTTCAGAATGGTTGAAGCAAGGCCTGGCTCAAGCGTGCACCTTTCGCCTTGGGGCACTACGTTGAACGCGTTATTCGCGCTAGGGTAATGCGAAGCTTTCAACGAGGAGCAGAATAGATGAACGACGCCACGCGCCAGCGTATCGAGAATGTGTTAAAAAAAAATGAGGTCGTGCTCTTCATGAAGGGCACTCGCCTTTTTCCGCAGTGCGGATTTTCGGCCACGGTCGTTGAGGTGCTCAAGCGGCTGAACGCGCCGTTTCATGACGTCAACGTCCTGAGTGACCCGGAGGTGCGCGAGGGCATCAAGGTCTTTTCAAACTGGCCGACGATTCCTCAGCTCTACATCAAGGGTGAGTTTATTGGCGGTTGCGACATTGTGGTTGACCTATTCGAGAGCGGCGACTTGGCAGAGCGGCTGAGCACCGCCGCATAAGGCCAACCCTCAAACTTAATACCCTTCGTTAGCAAGGCATCGCGGTGCCTTGCATCATGTCTGGCTCGCCTAAAACGCATCGGATGCCTTGTTCGATAACGAGACGCGTGTGGCCGCGGGCCCGCCGGCTGGCCAGGCCTATGTTGACCGACCTGTGTTTTCCGATTTCGCCCCGACTCAAAAACGAGGCATAGAGTTCTGAGTTTTGACGTGTTGGAACGAAACTCGAAGACGAGACGGCCGATAAGCGTCTTCATGTGGAGGCGTGCATGAATCCTTCGGACCCGCGTATTCCTGGTGAGCCTGGCAAGCTGCCGAACAAGGCCGGAGACGCTGTCGAGGATGCCTGCCCGGGTGACGCGGCCGCTGCGGCTGAATCCGAGTCATCGGGCGCGAAAAAGGCTGTCGAGAAGGTTGCCAGGGCGACCCGATCGGCGCGTGACAAGGCAGAGAGCAACCTGGAGTTCGCAGACGAACTTGTCCGAGAGCTCCGCAAAGATAGCCCGGACGCGGCACGCTTAACATTGGCGCCGCTACAGGCACTCGAGCAAATCCCGGGCAGGACTGGCGGCGCCGCGAGCCTGTTGCGTCAGGCCATCGAGGGGGCCGTACACTTAGCCGATCGGGCTGACAAGAGCGACACACTTCGCTACAAGATAGGGATTGATGGCGAGCCCGAACGTACGTGGCTCGTCCGCGCCGTGCGCGGCGAAGAGTCCCTCAGCCGACCCTACGCGCTGCGCCTTGAAATCGTCACAAAGGACATGACACGCAGGCCCGAGACCCTGCTGGGCAAGGCCTGCACACTGACGCTTGAGCATAAACCGCGTATTCGTCGCATCCACGGCATCCTGCGCCGGGTTCAGCTAGGCCATAACCTCGCAGATCATCTGTTGGTTGAGGTGGAGCTTGTGCCCGCGCTCGCCCTGCTCGATATCGGCTGTCGCAGTCGTGTCTTTCAGCAGCTCACCGCGGTGGAGGTAGCGCTTGAGGTCCTCAAGGCTGGACTCGCCCCTTTCGGCCGTGAAGTGAGCGTCTCCGGTGACTGGCATGAGGACCGCGACCGCTTTCCCGTCTTCGAAACGCTCACGCAGTATCAGGAGTCGGACCTCGCGTTTGCCGAGCGTCTATTGGAATCCGCTGGCGTCCACTACGCGTTCAGGCAAGGCGCCTCAAACGAAGAAGTCCTTCTGCTCAACCCGGAAGGCGACCTCGACGGTATTTTCGAGGGCGAGGGGCCGCTGTTGCCCTTCGCACCTGGCCGGCAGGAAACACGCGGCAGCCAGCCCGTCTACGCGTTGCAGCAAGCCACCTCCCTCTGCGCCGATGAAGTGACCGTGCGCGGCTGGGACTTCACGCGACCTTCTGCGCCTATTGAGCGCGTCCTCGAGCTTGAGAACCTAACCCCGAGTGGGCGTAGCCACTGCCTCAACGACGCGGTGCGCCCGACGGCGTTCGACGAGGATGCTGCAGCCTATGCGAGCGATACAGGACAGGTAGCAGCTCAGCACCTCGGCCGGACGTTGCAGCAAAAGAGTCAGTGCTACCGCGGCGAGAGCCTCATCGCGCACATGGCGCCGGG
>SLQV01000076.1 GCA_007131285.1 Myxococcales bacterium | reverse complement strand
GGGCCATCACATCGAGGGTCATGTCGATGTTGGCTTTGTTGATCAGGCTATCTTCCCCGTTGCCCGTCCAGTAGGGCTTGAGCGTGCCGAAGGCGAGGGAGTGCAAGAGCACGCGGACGCCACCGCCGTTGCCCGTCTCCGCCATGCGCTGCTTAACCTGCGTTAGCACTTCTTCGCGCTTCGCTTCGTCCGCAGCGTTCACGTTGAAGAACCAAGCTTCGCGACCGGCGGCTCGGACGTCCGCCTGCACCTCTTCGGCCAGCGGCAGGGTGGCGCGACGGTCGAGATGAACACCGATGATGTTAAGGCCCGCCTGAGCCAGGGCACGACAGGTGGCACCACCAAAGCCGCTGGAGGCACCTAGCACTACTGCCCAGCCGTCTAGCTTAAAGAGATTTTCACGCTTAAACTCGTCCATTATTCCGCTCTCCGTCATCGCTAATGTTCCGTAGATGTTCGGTGATTCAGACCTGCTTTGCCGCAGCACCGCCGCGAACCCGCAGAGTGTGTGGCCCGAGCAGGGTTTGCCGCGGCGCGGCAAACCACCGTGTAGGCGTCGTCCATCGCGGTACGCCCCGAACCGTGGCCCGTCTCCAGCGAGGCTAGACCACCGCCCCAAAATCACCGCCCCCGGACCCTAGTGCAAAGTGCCCGTTCCGTCCCCCCGAAAGCTTGGCGGCGGCGTACGACCCGACCGCGTAAGGCAAAGGCTCGAATAGACACGGGGTGCGCAGGTCGAGGACCCGCATCAACCAGGCGCTCTCCCCGAAGCCTCTGTGTGCCGAATGGCTCGCTACGGTTGCGCCGCCGAACCCGCCTACTGAAATTTTGTCGCGGCGTGCACGGTTCACGCGTGAGTAGCGCGGGCAGGCCCTGTCACTTTGAAGGCGTCCCGCGGGACGCCTTCTCTTCGAGCCCGGACATACCAAAGCGGCGATTGAGCTCGCCGAACACCGCCTCAAGGGGAATGCCCCGGGCCAAGAGCCCCGCGAGTAGATGGTAGATAACGTCCGCGCTCTCGGACACCACCCGCGCATCGCTCTCGCCTGACACCGCGTCGGCAAGTTCTCCGCCTTCTTCGCGAATTTTGCCCGCTACCTTGGCAGGCCCCGCCTGCAACAGCTTGTGGGTGTAGCTTGCAGCAGCCCCGCCCGACGCCCGCTGGGCCATGTAGCGCATGAGGCGCGGCAACAGGGGCCACGGCTCAAGCGTGGTTGGCGCGACCTGCGTGAAGAAGCACGTCGCCGCCCCCGTATGGCAGGAAGGCCCCTGCGCATCGACCATGTACAGCAGCGCATCCCCATCGCAATCGGTGGCAACTTGTCGCGCGAGCAGTTCGTTGCCGCTCTCCTCGCCCTTGCGCCACAGCTTCTGCCGCGACCGCGAGTAGAAATGGGCCACGCCCGTACGCAAGGTTGCCTCGAGCGCCTCCCGGTTCGCGTAGGCGACCATGCGAATCTCCCCACCGCCGGCACTCTGTGCGATGGCCACTATGAGCCCGTCCGCACCCCATTTCAGCCCATCGAGACGCTGCCGCAGCGCGGCATCTTGCGCCCCGACGAGCGGGCGCGCGAGCTTGGGCTCAGCGAGGTGGCCTTGGGTCTCCGTCTCGGATGTCGTCATGTTTCGTCGTCCTGCATAGGCTGGGGCACCGCCGGAGGTGCCGCTGCCGCTGACTGAGCCGCGTCCGGCGCCGCGGCCATAGCAGGGCCCTCCGCACTGTCGTCCGTCGCTTCGAACGCGTCGACCGCCACGCAGATGAACTCACCGGTCGCCGCCAGCGCTCGCTCACAACTGGGCAGGGCTTCAAGATAAAGCTCAACCCAGATGCGCACTTTGCGCCCATCGACTGCGAGCAGCCCCGCCTGAGCCTCCGCAATCGAGCCGACGGGCACGGGTCGTTGGAAGCGCACCTCGCGCGCACCCGCCGTCACCGCCACCCGTCGCAACACACGCGATGCCGCGATAAACGCCGCCCGGTCCATCAGCGCGAGTGCCGCACCTCCAAAGAGCGTGCCGTGGTGATTCGCCAGCGACGGAAACACTAGCTCCGCCGTGACCGCCAAGGGCGCACCCCGCACCGCCCCGTCACCCGCCCCGGTCGCTTGCTCACTCACCATATCGAGGCGGCAGCCTAGCAGTCGCGCCCCGAGCATCCACACCCCATGCCCGCCTGAGCTGACTCGACGTGCGGCGAGCAAGGCAATAGCCTAAACGGTCAAGGCTCGCTTGAGCCGACCCAGATAGGGTACTCCTTGGCCGTGTCTCGCTTGCTGTGAGGGACCGTGTGCCGACGGGTCGGGCCTTGCGCTAGGCCACAACGCGTGCGCCGAAGACCATCGGGAAGTGAGGCAGTTCTGGACCGTATCGAACGTCAAAAACTGAAGGCGCTGCTCCTTATGCTCGCCTGCTTCACTGCCTTGGCCTGGTACCTGATGGCGGACCCCGAAGGCCAAGCCAGTGGCGAACGTCTCAACGCCGCCCTCTCCCACCTCGCCGGCACTTCAACCGCGCCGGAGGGTAGCCCCGACGGCAGCGCAAGCGATACCGGTACTGCCGACTCTGGTAGCCACGTCGATATGGTCGATCCATCGACGTCAAGGCAACTTCTTCACAACACGCGACCCAAAGGTGCTGACTAGAGCGAACCTACCAGAGCTCGCCCTGAATCGCTAAAGGCACCAGCAACAACGGACCCATGCGAAAAACAGCTAGAGGCCGAGGAGGGATAGGGTGCGGGCGGCTAGGTTGTGGCCGGTGAGGTCGGCCATTTGACGCAGGCCTGTGGGGGAGGTGACGTTGACCTCGGTGAGTTTGCCGCCGATGACGTCGAGGCCCACAAACACGAGGCCGTCTGCCTCAAGGCGCGGACCGAGGTCACGGCAAATTCGCGCGTCGTCATCGTCGAGATCGGCGAGCGCGACGCGGCCGCCGACGTGGATATTCGAGCGCACATCGCCGCCTTGGGGCACACGCCAGATGGCGCCGATGGGCTCACCGGCAACCAAGAGAATGCGCTTATCGCCACGCACCACCTCCGGCAAGAACCGTTGCAACATCACGGAAAGGACGCCGTCACGGGTCTGGCTATCGACAATCGATCCGAAGTTGGGGTCACCCTCGCGCAACAGGAAGATGCCGCCGCCCGCGTAGCCATCGATGGGCTTAAGCACCGCTTGTCCGCCGACGTCGCGCACGAACGCCTCGATATCTGAACGCGCCGCGCAAACGGCAGTTTCTGGCATCAGGTGCGAGAAGTGACACGTGTAGAGCTTCTCGTTCGCTTCGCGCAGGCCGCGAGGGTCATTCACGATGCGCACGTGGGGCCGCGCGTGTTCAAGCAGCAGCGTTAGCCATAGATAGCCCGCATCAAAGGGCGGATCTTTGCGCACCCAAATGAGGTCGAACGCGCTGGCCAATTTGGTTTGCGGCTCGCCCAGAACTAGCGGCGGGTGAGATGGATATCCTGAAACCGGTGACGTACTTGCCAAGGGATTGGCGTGTGACCGCGCCGCAGGGGGTAGGATTTTCGCGCAGGTCAGCTCGAGACGCGCGGGCTCATCGGGACGGCTCACCAAACGCACCCCCGAAGCGAGAGCGTGCCAGGCCTCGCCTTTTTGTGCTTGGACCTCGCGCACCAGCCCGTAGGTGGTATCCTCAGCCACCGCAATCCGAGAGACCGGGTCCATGATGAAGAGGATACGCATAGGCGCTCAGGTAGCATTGGCCCTCGGCCTTCACCAGGGCGCGAGCTTCTACATCGGCGGAAACGCAGTGGAAGCCCAATACGCACCGAGTGCTGTCTTCGACCATTACGCCGTCGCGGCGGATCACAGCGACGGCGCAGCTGCCGGGGCTGCCATGCTGGCTTTAGGCGGCAACGCTGCCGATGCTGCCGTCGCAGCGATGCTTGCCCTGGGCGTAGTGCATCCAGCATCAAGCGGTCTCGGAGGTGGTGGCTACGCCCTAGTCTACGATGCGAAGTCCGGCCAGGTAGCCGCGATTGATTTTCGCGAGACAGCGCCAGCTAGCGCCTATCCGGAGATGTTCGTCAATGCACCGCATGCCGCTGATCTGGGGCCGCTCAGCGCCGCCTCCGAATACGGTGGCAAGGCCGTCGCCATACCGGGTGAACCCGCGGGCCTTGCTTTGGTGCACACGCGGTTCGGTCGCCTCGACCGCGGCATCGTGACCGCACCCGCCCTGCACCTTGCGGAGGACGGCTTCATTGTCTCGGACCATCTCGCCATGCTCAGCGAGATTTTTGGCCCGCAGCTCACCCGCGACGAAGACAGCGCGCAGTGGTTTCCCGACGGCGCGACGGCGCTTGTGAGCGGTGCGAAATTGCGGCGGCTCGAACTTGCAGAAACGCTCCGGCGTTTCGCCGCCCGTGCCGACCGTGACTTCTACCGCGGGCCTATCGCCAAGGCGCTGCTGCGCCGCATCAATGCCGCTGGCGGCAAGGTGACCCTTGCGGACTTTCGCGGCTATGCCGCTAGGGTGCGTCCACCGGTACAATCGGCGCATTTCAACTACCGTTGGGTGTCAGCCCCTCCACCGAGTGCTGGCGGCGTGATTCTACTGCAAACGATCGGCCTGCTGGAGCACTGGCTGAACCCGGGGCAGCCCGTGCGCGACGACGTCTTGGTTCACGGCTTTATCGAAGCCTTCAAAGGGCCATTCTGGGACCGGCAGCGCTTTATCGGCGATCCTGATTTCGTCAACGTGCCCATCGACCAACTACTCAGCCCGCGTCGCACAGCGTTTCGCGCTGCACGCTTTCACCCGCTCCTGGCCCAAAGCAGTGCGGACTACGCCGCACCGATTGTCGGCTACCGCGATCCCCTCGCCCGCACGCCCGAAGGAGATGGTACCGCCAATGTGTGCGTTGTGGATAGTCAGGGCAATGCGGTGGCGATGACCAGTACCGTCAATCTGCCCTTCGGCGCTCGTATCGGCGCCCGCGGTGTCCTCCTTAACAACGAAATGGATGATTTCTCGGTACCGACACAAGCCCAGAGGCAGACCGAGACCGGAGCCAACACATCGAACAACGCGGAAGGCCTTTCACCCAGCGTGCAGCCACGTAAGCAGCAACCGGGCGGGGCGCAGCTATCGGCTCAGCAAGCAGCTGCCAAACGCGCTGCCGAACCTGCTCAAATCGACAATCTACCTCGGCCAGGCCAGCGGCCGCTTTCTACGCTGGCGCCTACCCTCGTCTTTGATGCCCAAGGGCTCGCGCTGTGCATCGGCGCCTCGTCTGGCGGCACACGTATTGTTTCCGCTGTTGCGCAGGTTGCGTTGAAGACGCTTGTGGGCGGCGTTGACCCGCGTCTGGCAGTGAGTGCGGCCCGCATCCATCACCAAGGTCCTGGAGATGACCTCGTGCGCACCGAGCTATTGCAGCCTCTGTCTCCGGACGTCGAAGCATCGCTTGTTGCTCGCGGCCATCGCATCGATCCGATCAACTACGCGGCCGCCGTACAGCTCGTTCGTGTGGTGCACCAACGCGGGGAGACCCAGCTTGTCGCCGTGACCGACCCCCGCAAACCCGCCGCTCCTGCGGGCCGCTAGCGCAACCGCGCGCGCCATCCTTGACCCGCCCTACGGGTTCCCAAACGGTCCAATCCCTGGACCTCACCGGGGATCTATCGTTGCGCAAGGGTACGCAGGGTGTATTCGGCAGCTTTGTCGTAGCTTTCGCTGGTCTGCCGCTCGATGAAGCCTTCGACCAACCCGCCCACGCCAAACATTTTGACTTGGACTGACATTTCGCACAACCGACGACAGGCATCAGCGCCGTCGGGCTCTACCCAAAAATCACCCTTGATCCGCACCTTGTCCTTGAACTTAGGCACCTCGATATCGAAGCGATATCGCTTCGTCTTGGCATCAAAGCGGCCACGCTCAAGATACACGAGCTCATCTCCGATAATCTTCTTTACCGCGGCCGGCATATCACTCTTGGGCTGACTCTTGATGGTTCGGCTGCGCGAACCATCTGCCTCAGTAACCTCGTCGCTGATCTCGTACCGGTCAAAGCCGAGCTCTTCGAGATAGAACTTTTTGTTAAATGGCTCGTCAAAAAAGAGCGTGTCCCAATAGGCCTCAGCGCTGATTGGAAAACGGTGATCGACTTTGAAATTTCCCATAATGCCCCCTTTTTCGAATTAAGGCGTAGCACACCGCGACGTCTTTTCGCACTCGCTCGCCTAGGCTTGGCTAGCGTCTTCGTCGATGCAACGGCAGAGCACCACCGTAATATTGTCGTCGCCGCCTTCACGATTGGCCTCATCAATGAGCGCTGTCGCTAGCGCGTCGAGGTCATTCGGATGACGTTTGGCGATACACAAAACGGCTTCGTCGCTTAGCATATTCGTCAAGCCGTCGGTGCAAAGCACGTACAGGTCACCAGCTTTCGAGTGATCGTCGCACATATCAACCACAACGCTCTCCTGCATGCCGAGCGCGCGGGTGATCACATTCTGGGGCAACTCGCGACGCTGGCTCTCGGACAACGGCGGCATGAGCAGCAGGTAATCGTTCACCAGCGAATGGTCGCGCGTAAGAGCTTCAATTGCTCCTTCGCGTATGCGGTACGCCCGGCTGTCGCCTACGTGGGCAATGTACATCCGGCCCTCAATAGGCGAGAAAAGTGCGCCTACAACCGTAGTGCCCATGCCTTGCGCTTCTTTACGCTGAGTAGATGCATCAAAAATACGCCGGTTGGCGAGCTTGATGGCGCCCATCAGGCGGTTTTGCGAGACACTAAGATTAGGGTCGAAATCGAAGGGCCAGGTCGCATCTTCCCTGGATGTCGCTTCGAAAAAATCGCGAATGGACTCGGTCGCCAGCTTACTTGCGATATCTCCTGCCCGGTGACCGCCCATGCCATCGGCGACCACGTAAAGACCGTAGGCATCCACCGCGCAGAAAGCGTCTTCATTCACGGATCGCTTCTGGCCAACGTCCGTTCGACCCGCGTATTGCAAGAGCATAGGCTTCAGGCCAGAGCTAGGCGGTGACTAACTCGGCAGATTCGGAGAATCATACGCTTAGCGCCTCATGTCAAGCTTCGAGCCCCGCAGGCATCATGGTTGGCGACCCACAAGGCATGTGCTCGGATTCGCCCCACCGCCACCTAGGCCGATATCGCCCTGGATGCCGATGGCGGACCTACTACCTCGCTGTCGTGTTGCTTGCGCTTGCGCCACTTCTGGCAGGCTGCCCGCCGCGCATCGGAGATGATTGTCGTGTTGCGACCGACTGCTCCTTTGGCGGCGAGCGCTTCTGCGATACGACCCAGCCCAACGGCTACTGTACCATCGACTTTTGCGACGTCGGAACCTGTCCAAAAGAAGCCGAATGCGTCGAGTTTCGCTTCGAGCCTGCACGCCTCACCGAACGCTTCTGCATGCGACGCTGTTCGGATAGCAACGATTGCCGAGACAACTACGGCTGCCTGCGACCGGAACTGCTCACCGACAGCCTGGGCAACCCCATCGCTCGGTTTGTCGACCCCGAAGACCAGGACAAACGTTTCTGCGCCGCCCTCAACGAAACCAACTAACGGAGCTCCCCGGCAGCAAGACACGCCGGTTTTGTGGCTCGCTTGACTTGTGCGAGAGCCGCGGCATGGATTGGCCTTCATGAGCACATCGCCTAAGCGCATCGTCCTCGCCTACAGCGGGGGTCTCGACACGTCCGTTATCCTGCACTGGCTCAAAGCACAGTATCAAGCAGAGGTCATTGCCTTCTGCGCGGACGTTGGCCAGCCCGAAGACCTAAGCGGCGTCGAAGCCAAAGCGCTGAACGTGGGCGCTAAGCTTTGTTATGTAAAGGATTTAAAGGCTGAGTTCGTTCGCGACTACTGCTTTCCGATGTTTCGAGCGGGGGCCATTTACGAAGGAACTTACTTGCTTGGAACGTCTATCGCTCGACCGCTCATCGCCAAGGCAATGATGGACATTGCCGCTGCCGAGGGCGCCGATGCCATTGCCCACGGCGCCACCGGCAAGGGCAACGATCAGGTGCGTTTCGAACTCGCGGCAACGTCTATCGACCCACACATCAAGGTGATTGCACCCTGGCGCACCTGGGACCTAAAGAGCCGTACCGATTGCATCAATTACTGCAAAAAGCACGAGATTCCCATCGAAGTGAGCCCGGAGAAGCCCTATTCTATGGATGCGAACTTGCTGCATATCTCCTACGAGGGTGGCGTGCTCGAGGATCCCTGGGCTGGGCCCGTCGAGTCGATGTTCCAGTGGACCACCGCACCGGAGGCGGCCCCAAACGAAGCCGAGGAAATTGTGATTGGCTACGAGAAGGGGGATCCTGTCGCGGTCAACGGGGAAGCGTTAGCGCCACATCTGCTGCTCGAACGCCTCAACACCCTCGGCGCACGTCACGGCATCGGGCGCATCGACATCGTCGAAAGCCGTTTTGTGGGCATGAAATCTCGCGGCGTCTACGAGACCCCCGGTGGCACAATTTTGCACCAAGCGCACCGCGCCCTCGAAGCACTTACGCTTGACCGGGAGGTCCTGCGTTTGAAGGATCAACTCGTCCCGGAGTACGCAACAGCAGTCTACCGCGGTTTCTGGTTTGCACCGGAACGCCACGCGCTACAGGCCCTTGTCGACCAAACCCAAGCCCGAGTCACAGGCGATGTCCGTCTCAAGCTTTACAAGGGAAGTGCTTGCGTCACCGGACGCCGCAGTCCCTTCAGCCTCTACGAAGAAGATTTGGCTACATTCGAAGCAGATTCTCTGTACAATCAAGCGGATGCAGGCGGGTTCATTCGCTTGCAAGCGTTGCGGCTTCAGCTCGCGGCAAAGCAGCACCAGCTCGGTTGAAGGCGCACGGCGTTCTTGCGCGGCGGTGACTCACCTAAGCTGCCATGCTGCGGCTCTCGCGGACGCAACGTCCGGCTATCAAGTCGGTCCGCACGCATGCTGGCAACTTCTACCACACGCCTTGTGCGCGCAGGAGCGCTTGCGCCCCTGGCTAATTCATGCATAGCATATCCGGTAAGAGACCCGTGGCAATGGGCTCAAGTGAGTTGAAGGTTTGGACGATCCAAGTATAGGTACCTGGGTCGTCGTGGTAGCCGCAGCAGCGCTTTCAGCGCTCTACGCGGCACTCGCGGCGGCCTTTGGTGACATTGACAAAGCCCATCTTAAGGGGCTTAGCGACCGCTGTGCCGCTCTGCGGGATTTGGCCGGGCGTGCCTTCCAGGATCGGACGCGTATCATCGCGCGCTGGCACTTGGGAGCCTGGTTTTTTCTCGTCGTGGCACTGCTAGCTCTTCCGTCCGTCGACGTTTTGGGCCGCGAAGACTGGATGCTAGCAGCAGCTGCCGCGGGCCTGGTACTGGCCTGCCGCAGCGTGGCCTACCTCTTCGCACTGCTGGCGCAACGCGCACATCCCGAAAGCGTCTTAAAGCTCTTGAACCGCTTTGATTGGCTGGAACGGCTCATGTGGCCGTTTGAGCTTCTCGTCCGTGGCATCAGCTTAGTGCTCGCACGGCTGGTACCCGAGCGCGGCATGCGCGATGAAGCGCAGCTCACCGAGCTTGCCGTGCGCTCCACACTACAGCACGCCGAAGAGGCTGGAAATCTCGAAGCGGACCTCGCGCAACTGCTTCGGCGCGTACTCGACTTTAAGGATACCATCGCCCGCGAAATCATGGTGCCTCGCACACAAGTAGTCGCCTTCGAGAGTGAGACGCCGCTAGAAGATATTCTCGCCACGATGAATGAGCAAGTCCATAGCCGCTACCCTGTCTACCGCGACCGCATCGACCAAATCGAAGGTATTCTCTTCGCCAAAGACCTTTTCAAGAGCCTGCTCGATCCTAACTTTCGCGAAAACTTCAGTCTCGAAGACATCGCCTCGCGACCCGTATTCTTCGCGCCAGAAAGCATGAAAATCGGCATCCTTCTTAAGGAGATGCAAGCCAGAAGGGTTCATTTGGCCGTGGTGGTCGATGAGTTTGGCGGTACGAGTGGTGTCGTATCGCTCGAAGATATTCTAGAGGAGATTGTCGGTGAGATCCGCGACGAGCACGATGACGAAGAGGAACAGCCCATCGTCGAGATCGGGCCTGGGCGTTTCATGGCCAACGCCATGGTTTCGGTCTACGATCTTGAGGAAGTCATCGGTGCCAAGCTGCGCGAAGAAGAGGGTGACTACGATTCTCTCGGTGGCATGCTCATCGAACGCCTCGGCCGCGTGCCAGAAGTGGGAGAATCCGTCGATTTCGGCGATTTTGCGCTTATCATTCGCGAAGCCGACCCCCGTCACGTCGCCCGCGTCGAGCTCCAACGCCTAGAACCACGCAGCCCTCAGCCGCTCCCCACTGCCCAAGCGAGCTAGTCGTCTAGGGGGCCAAGGACACGCCCCGACCTTTTTGGCCCGCGTCCCGCACAGGAACTAAAGGCTGCGTGCGAGACCAGGCTTTGCGTTCATTCGATGCTTCGGAGGCTGACCTCGGCCGCGAGCACATGGTAGGTTAAGGCGGGGGAATAACGAGGCTGTGTTAGCGTGAATTCACACGTGCGGTTCAAACTGAAAGTAACTCTGTCGCTCGATGCAGGGGGATGCGTGGGGGAACAAGGGTGAGCGACGGAGCGTTTGAACGCCTGCGTCTTGGGACGGATACACTTGGCCAGATAACGCAGCGTCGCGGTCAGGTCCGTGCACTAAGGGCGGGTATGCTCGAAGCAACGCTGCCAGGAGCAACCCTTGGGGAACTTGTAGCGGTCGACATCGCCGGCGCCTCCTACCTTTTTGAGGTGGCGGATTTTTCCGGCATAGGAGTGCGGCTGCTGCCCCTCGAAGACCATCCGCCGCCGCGGGCGGGCTTGGCTGTAGAGGGACTTGGCTACCCTCTGCGGGCGCGCGTGCCCCAAACCCAAGGGCTGTTACTCGACGCCCTAGGGCGGACCTTCAGCGGACTTCCCGACGATACTGTTTTAACGGGCCCCCTCGGTAGCCGCTCCGGCGCTCTAGGGACGTCCGCTCGTCCGGCGCTACCAAGTCCGCTGGGCCTTTCTGTACTGCAGCCACCGGCATCGGCGCTGCGTCGTCAGTTACCAAAGCGTCCGCTCGCAACGGGCATACGTGTCATTGACGGCTTTTGCACGCTTGCGGAAGGGCAGCGTATGGGACTCTTCGCGGGACCTGGCGTCGGCAAAACGTCCCTCCTAACCGCGCTGGCCAAAAACAGTGATGCAGATGTCTTTATTATCGCGTTGATCGGTGAACGTGGCTGGGAACTCAAGGCGATGCTTCAGGACGGCTTCGGCGGGCGCATCGGCTCGGGTTATGTGCTTCACGCTCCGTCCTCCGCGCCGCCCCTCGCTAAAGTGCGCTGCGCCCAGACCGCTTTAACGCTAGCAGAAGGGCTGGCTCGGGAGGGAAAACGTGTCCTTTTTCTTGTCGACAGCTTGACGCGGGTTGCGCGCGCCGCTCGGCAAACCGCTATTTTACTTGGCGAGCCTGCGGTTCAGCGCGGTTTTCCCCCGAGCGTCTTTAGTATTTTGGCGGACCTCATTGAACGCGCGGGCGCGTTTTCGTGGGGTACCATCACGGCCATCTACACCATTCTCGTCGAAGGCTCAGATCACGATGAGCCCATCGCCGATGAAAGCCGCGCACTGCTCGATGGCCACATCATTCTTTCGCGGGCGCGCTTCGAAGCAGGCATCTTCCCGGCGGTCGATCCGCTGCGCAGTCTTTCGCGGCAAATGTCCTTTGTGACGTCGGAAGCCTACCGCGAGGTCAGTCATACGCTGCGCCGTCTGCTCTCGCGCTACGAACAAGATCGCGATCTGCTTCTACTCGGCAACTATCAAGAGGGTAAAGATGCCGAACTCGACCGCGCGGTGGCGCTCGAACCGGAGATTAATCGCTTCTTGCGCCAACCGACCGGTGAGCATACGCCCATCGATCTGACGTATCAGGGTCTTGCCCGCATTGTGGCGGCCTCGGCCCGCTGAAACCATGGTCTGCCTCCTAATACATGCCGGCTCGTTGGTACTTGGGGGGCAGGTTCTTGGACGCCTACCGGCCAGACAGAACATGACATTTCACCGTTTTGACGCGACGCACTCGGGGCACGCCCCTTGACCGCGCGAGCACGAGATATCGCCGTACTTGGTGCAGGGTGCAGCGGCCTGCACCTCGCGCTGGCACTGATTGAGCGGTGCTATCCCGGCAAGGTGACACTCTTTGAAGCTCGGCCAAGTTACCATAACGACCGGACGTGGAGCTTCTTCACAGAAGAGCCGAATGCCTTCCCTTATCTGCGCCATACGTGGGCCGAGATCGAAGTGGGCGCGCAGGGCCAGCGCGCCCACTACAACACTGCGCCCTTTGTATACGCGAACACCAATGCGTCCGCCTTTATCGGTTACGCGCTTGAGGCGATACGCAAGGCACCTAGGACCCAACTTGAGCTCGGCGTGCGTGCGGATGTCGACTTGAGCGGGCGCAAGCCCTGGACGGGAGGCCTTGCTTGGGACTTTGTGGTCGATACGCGACCACAGATGCCAGCGCCCGGCACACTACTGCAACATTTTTTGGGCGCGTTTGTTGAGTTCCCCGACCCGCGCCTGGCACCCTTTATGGACGCGTCAGGCAAACCGAAACGTTGCGTCCTGATGGATTTTTATCCACCGAAATCCAGCTCGGTAAGATTTATGTATTTGCTACCTTTTTCAGAAAAAAAGGGGCTATTCGAGGTCACCCACTTTTCGCTAAGCCGCGTCACACAGAGCACGTATCTCAATGATCTCAGCGCTTACCTCGGCGCGCACTTCCCCGGGCCTCACCGCATTGTGCGCATGGAGAAGGGAGTGCTCCCGATGAGTGCGACACCAACACCAGAACGCATCCACCCAGACTACGTGGAAATCGGCAGTCGCGGCGGCGCGCTCAAGCCCTCCACGGGTTACGGCTTTCTGGCGATGCGCGCGCAAGCCGCGGCCCTGGCGGACGCCATCATGTGCGACGCCGGTACCATTTCGCTGCCGCCGGCGCGGCCGGCACGCAAACGAGCCGTCGACGCAATCTTTCTCGACTACCTCATTCATCACTTCGCTGATGGTCCAATGCTCTATCAGCGCCTCTTCGCCAACAATCCGACACGTCGTCTAATCAGATTTCTTGGCGACACGTCTTCACTCAACGAAGACCTTCAGGTGATGGCCAGTGTGCCGCTTTTGCCCTTCGCCCGTACCTTGCTGACGCGCCTTCTACCCTTCGCTCGTTGAGCAACGGGCGAAACCAAAAGCGTCACCACTACGCCTCCGTGCTACACCGTACAGGAGTTCGCCGTATGAGCACGCCCCCAACAACAGAACACAGACCTGGTTCAGCCAGTTACATCCGTCGCTGGTTCGACCGCTCAAAGGACACCCACCTCAAGGTTGCGCGGCTGGGTTTTCTCTGTGAGGCGGTACTGACAGGTCTGGTGGCGCTCGCGGGTCTCGGCGTGACCGTGTTACTATGCGTCGCGCTTGCTACGGGGAATTTAGGCCGCTACCTCGGTCAAGCCGAGCTGCAACACCGGCTGAACCACGATTTTGGCGTGGGCGAGGCTCTGGTCATCGCGTTAGCCTTTGGGCTGGCCTTAGCGGTGACCGCTGGTAGCCTCTCGCTCACAGTGCTCTACCTGCGCTGCGCGCAGGGCATTCGCCGCCTCTTGCCCGAACGGCGGCCCCTCATGCTCGTCTGCTGCATCGTGCGCGTATTTCTCTCCTACCTACCCCTGGGTACATTGCTGGCGCTTTACACCCTCTACGTACTTTACCCTAAAAACATTCTGGATTCGCAAGACCCAGCTGACCTCGAAACACTCGCATAGGCCCAACTGCACCGAGGAAGCCATGGACGTAGCTTACTTTCCGCGCCTGCTCACAACACGACTTCGCGAACGACGATTACGTGAGTCTCCGGGCACAGCGAGCGACTGGCAAAAGATTTCCTGCGCCAAAGTAGACGCGTTGCTGCACCTGGCGAACGCCCTTGATGACGATGGCTTCTACCCAGTGCTGCCCAGCAGGGAGGTGAAACCCGGTACCGTTCACACCGTCACCATCGACGAGACAGCCTATGTACTGTGGCGTCAGGGCCGCGCACCTTGGAAGCTGCAAGCGGGTCCCGCAACCTGTCCCCACATGGGCGCAAATCTAGGCGAAGGCGGTTGGGTTGACGGTGAAGGACGTCTACGCTGCCCCTGGCATGGACTGGCACTTGCGGAAGGCACCCATCCAACGTGGATGCCCCTCTCCACCTTCGATGACGGCACGCTCGTCTGGTTGCAACCGCGCACGCGCCCGACCGGGCCGCAACTCGTCACCATCGGACCGGCAAACCAGGCCATCAACCGAGGTGCCGACGCTCCCGCCAAGAAAACGGCCTACGTCCCGCATGTGCTGGCCTATCGACCAAGTCCGCACATTGCATCCGTCGTCTATCGCGACGCGCACTGCGATCCGGGAGATATCATTGCTAACCGCCTCGATCCTTGGCACGGCGCACATTTTCACCCACACACCTTTACCGATCTCGAGGTCCTAAGCGAAAGAGAGGGCGTGCTCACCGTCAAGGTTGCCTTTCGGTTGCTGCCGGCCGTGAAGATTCCGGTGGTTGCGCAGTTTTTCTGTACGGGGCCGCGCACCATTTTGATGCGCATCGTTTCCGGCGAAGGCCGAGGATCCCTCGTCGAGACCCACGCGGTCCCTTTGGGCCCAGGCCGAACCCGCGTCATCGAAGCTACCTTCGCCACCTCCGACCGAGCAGGCTTCCGGCGGCTCAGACCCTGGATGCAACACGTACTGGCCCCTCTTTTCTCAAAGCGCGCCGAACGTCTCTGGATAGAAGACTGCGCCTATGCGGAACGCCGTTATGGCTTAAGGCAGGTCGACTCCTTCCAGCGCAGCCGGCGAGCTTAGCGTCACGCGCACACTTTTCTTAAGTTTACCTCGGTCGGGGATGAGTACAGGTTGGTTAGCGAAAGTGAGGCTTGATGGACTGGCGGTTAATGGTTACGACCTTTGTCACGATATTTATTGCAGAAATCGGCGACAAAACGCAACTCACGACGCTTTCCTTCGCCAGCGGAGGGAACTCCCGCCTACAGGTATTTCTCGCAGCTGCGCTTGCGCTTATCGCCGCGACCGGCGTTGCCGTCCTCGCGGGCGAGGCGCTCAGCCGCGTGGTTTCGCCGCGCATGCTTAAAAGCTGCGCAGGTCTCCTATTCATCATCCTTGGCTTCGTCTTTATCGCCGACACGTGGCGCTCACCGAGCTCCGCGTCCGCCAGCACACCGAAGACATCAGACCCTGTTAGGGACACTGAGGATCTAATTTCGCGGTAGCAAAATCAGGTATGTCAGTTGCTGCAGTCGTTGTGTGGTACCAGTTTTTAAGGCGATGAAACATCAAGCGGCTTTAGGGATGATACAGCCTTCGCGCGCGCTCTTTTGGGGTGGCAAATGTTAGAAGGTTTAGGGCTCTGGCGCTCTTCCGAGTGGCGAGTGTTGCGTGTCCTTCTGATCTTCGGTGTGGCGCTAGTGGCCGAGGCTACCCTAGTGGGGTGCGGCGCGCGGCAGGGTTCAAAACCCGAGCACCAGGATGGCGCACCTTGGAACCCCAGAGAGTTAGCGAGTAAAGATCCGTTGCTGCCTAACCAAAACCGTAAACCGGAAAAAAATGAGAAGGACGCCCCAAAAGGAGGGATCAGCCCCTACGAACAGATTTATACCCCGGTGCCGGAGGGAGGTCACGAGGAAGGAGCTTCGCCTTACGATAGCTCTGGGGGAGCCCCTGGACCCACAGGTAGCGATAACGGCCTGGCGCCGTGAGTGCGTCTTCCCACAAAGCGCAAGCGCGTGGCATGCCCACTGGCTGCCTGCGTGTCTTGTTGGGCGACCAACTTGACCGCGAAGGCGCCACTTTGCGCGACATCGACGCCGAACATGACGTGGTATTGCTGGCGGAGGTTGTTGGCGAGGCGTCTGGAGAGGGCGCCGACATACGGTCTCACAAACAAAGAACCGCTGCATTTCTCGCAGCGATGCGGCACTTTGCAGCCGCACTGCGCAGTGAAGCGATTCGGGTCCGCTACGTTGCGCTCACAGACTCTGAGAACACGCAAACGCTTGTCGGCGAAGTGCGCCGCGCGTGCGCTGAGCTGCAGCCTGCCTGCGTGGTTATGACGGAACCCGGTGAATGGCGTTTACTTAACGATTTTAAGGTTTTATCAGGGTATCTTAAGCAACAGGCTTGCCACCTCGAAATACGAGAAGACACCCATTTTCTCGTGTCCCACTCTGAGTTCGCGCGCTTCGCAAGTACACGCAAAACATTGCAGATGGAACCGTTTTACCGTCAAGTTCGTAAACGCTTTGGCATCTTGATGCAGCCAGATGGCGCCCCCGAGGGCGGTCAGTGGAACCTCGATCACGACAACCGGCGCGCTTTCAAGCAGGCGCCCAAAGTCCCGCGCTTACCGCACTTTGAACGTGACGAGATCATTCAAGAAGTCTGCGAAATCATCGAAACGCACTTGCCTGAGAATCCAGGAAAACTGGATCGCTGGATTTGGCCCGTCACACGCGCCCAGGCTCTGACGGCCCTTGATGACTTCATTGAACACCGCTTGCCATTTTTCGGTGACTTTGAAGATGCGATGTGGAGCGGCGAGCCTTTCCTCTACCACTCACTGCTCAGCGTACCGTTAAACCTAAAACTACTGAATCCCCGCGAAGTCGTCGAGCGGGCGGTTGACGCGTACCGCACAGGTCACGCGCCACTCAACGCTGTCGAGGGTTTTGTACGGCAGGTCATCGGCTGGCGAGAGTTTATTCGAGGCATTTACTGGCACGAGGGGCCGGGCTACCGACACCGCAACCACCTGGAAGCCCATGGTCACCTTCCCGACTTTTTCTGGTCCGGCGAGGCACCGCTTGAGTGCTTGCGTGAAGCCTTGGCGCCTGTGATTGCATTCGGCTACTCTCACCATATTCAGCGGCTTATGGTGTTGGCGAACTTCTGCCTCATTGCGGGCGTTGACCCACGCGCTGTCGGCGATTGGTTTTTTGCAATGTACGTCGATGCTGTTGACTGGGTAACTACCCCCAACACTATTGGCATGGCGCTCTACGCGGATGGGGGTGTTGTGGGCTCGAAGCCATACGCGGCATCGGGTAAATATATCCAGCGAATGAGCAACCACTGCGCTAACTGTGCCTTTAGTGTCAACCACCGACATGGTGCGGGCGCATGTCCTTACAACGCGTTTTACTGGGATTTTCTGCTGCGCCACGAGACGCGTTTCGCGGGCAATCCGCGCATGGCTTTAGGGGTGCGCAACCTTGCAAAGCTCGACCCGCAGGAGCGCCAAGCCATTCAGCGCACTGCCACGCACTACCGACAAACTTTCGGCATCACCCGCGATCCGGAGCATGTCACGCCGCAAGAGTCCTCAACGCGTCACCTCAAGGCTCTGCCGGTAAATATCAAGGGGTGTGCATGAAGCTTGCAATGCTTACTTTGTGACTGTGGTAGCACTTCGAACATCCTTTGTGCTGTGTTTTGCTGCGTTTTTTGCGCTGGAGACCCTTACGCATTGCCGAAGTCGCGACGAGGATACGTGGAGGTCGATCGAGTACGCACGCCGCGATATGACACTCACCGAGGAAGAAAAGACGCGAATGAAGCCGATTCGCTACCCTAAAGGTGGCCCAACACCTTACGAGCAATCCTATTCGGCTACCGCCAGTGAATCTGGTAGCGGCTGGGGCTATCAAGACCGTGCGGATGGAGATCAGCATCGCATGGGCGTCTCCGGTAGCGGTAATTCCGGAAGTATGACCATAGGCGCGGAGGACGGTCGTGGTGTTTATATGGGTGACAGCGACGGCGATATGTCCTCCTTCAGCGAGGGTGGTACACGTCCCGCAGGGGATCGCGGTAGCCGCAGCGGCTCGAACAGCAATTAGCGCCCCGTCAAACTCCATGCATTGCCGCTGACAAACGAGTACCCATGAAGATTCGAAATGTTGGACTGGGCTGGCCGCCCGGCCTTGCCTAATTTCCGTCGCGTTTTTAAGTTCGCAGCGGTGATGCGCTTCTGCTTGAACTCTCCTCAGCCCCAAACTTGACCCTTGGATCTGGCTTACCTGCTCACCCGTGAGATGAATGGATACGTCTCTCGGTGCCTGGACCCTCGTTGGGTTGGCTCGTTTTTGCGCTAGACTCTATACTCACGGACTAGGTTGAGCAAAAGTACACGGCAGATAACGTGATTTGGGACAAGTACGTGCGCACGATCGAATCCAAGTCAAGTGCCTCACGCACGATGTTGCTCCGTTCAAGACGTTGGGCTTACGTCTCGTCCATGAAAGCGTTCAGGGGGTCTAGAGAGCGAAAACTCTTCACGAAAGCGTAGCTGAATACTGGGGCTTCACGCGGCTGAGGTGCTTAGGCTTAGGCACCAAGTGCGTTACCTACTTTCGCTACATGCTTTCGTTTTTTCGGTTAGAGTTTTTGTGGGTTATTCTCTCGAATAAATAAGGGGTTTTTAAGGATAAAAACCCCCTGAACAGTGACTGGTACTTAAGCGGGGGTGTATGGCGGATTTTGGGCGGTCTCTTGTGTGGTTTAGGCGAGACTTACGCGCCTCGGATCACAGTGCACTCGCTGCCGCAATGTCGCAGTCCTCCCGAGGTGTCATCGGACTGTTTGTGGTAGATGCCGCGTTCTGGAAGCAGCACCATGAGGCTGGCGTTAAGATCGACTTTTGGCTGCGCAATCTCGCAGCACTCAAGCATCGACTCGAAACCTTGGGTGTTCCGCTTAAACTTATCGATACGACGAGTGCGCCAGCGCTACCCGAAGCGATTGTAGCGCTAGCGCGTCGGCTTGAATGCGACACGCTGCACTTTCATCGCGAGTATGAGGTCAATGAAGTTGCTCGTGACCGCGCTGTGCGGGCGCATTGCCTTGAGGCAGGTATAAAAGTCTGTGCCTATCACGACCGTGTCATTCTCCCACCCGGATCACTGCGAACAGGGGCCGGAACGCCCTACGGCGTCTTCACCCCTTTCCGTTGTGCCTGGGAGAAACTCGTCGCGCACACGCTCGACCGCGTTCTTCCTGAGCCCGTTGCCCAACCCAATTTGGGTATCGCTAGCGATGCTCTACCCGATGCCGTAATTGGTTTCGCAAGTCACGTACCTCTTGAGTCTGCGTATACACTCTATCCTGCGGGTGAAGCTGCAGCTCACGCGCGTTTGCAGCGATTCATTAGAACGGCAGCGCCTGCGTATGTTGATGGCAGGAACGTGCCGAGTCATGCAGGAACCTCTGGCTTGTCTCCCTATCTCGCCGCTGGCGTCCTGTCACCACGACAGTGTTTAGAAGCGGCTAGCAGGGCGAGTAATGGCAGGCCGTTCACGACCGAAGGGATCTCTACTTGGATCTCTGAACTCTGCTGGCGTGAATTCTATACGCATTTACTCTGCGACTACCCCCGACTATCTCGTGGTCGGCCATTCAAACTTGCAACGGAGGCTATTGAGTGGAGAACTAGCGAGAGTGACTTCATCGCCTGGTGCGAGGGAAAAACGGGATTTCCGATTGTAGATTCAGCCATGCGTGCGTTTAATAGCACTGGATTCATGCACAATAGATTACGTATGATCGTTGCTATGTTTCTCACAAAAGATCTGCTCATCGACTGGCGACGTGGTGAGCAATTTTTCATGAAACATCTCATCGATGGCGACCTCGCGGCTAACAATGGCGGCTGGCAGTGGAGCGCAAGCACGGGCACCGATGCTCAACCCTACTTCCGTATTTTCAACCCCACGACCCAGAGCGAGACTTACGATCCAAAGGGTAAGTTTATTCGCCAATGGCTGCCTGAACTTGCGCATCTAGATGACAAGACGTTGCATGACCCTCATGTACGCGGCGCACACCTCAGCGTCACGACTTACCCACGCCCCATAGTTAACCATGCCAAAGCTCGCCTCCGTGCCATCGCTACCTTCAAAGCCATCAAGTAGTAGTTATCGCGCGAAAATAGACGCGATTGTGTCGATGTTACGCGTCTTTAGGTCGGTTGTGTACGCTGCTTGATGCTAGGTGTGTCCGCGCTTGCGTTGTGGCGACAGATTGCGGGTCCGGAACCACGGTATCAAGGACACGGGCGGACGAGAGGACACCGGGTAGCCCCGCGCCCGGGTGCGTACCGGCACCAACAAAATAAAGACCGTCAATATCTTCGCTTTTGTTGTGGGGTCTAAGGTAGGCGCTTTGTTGAAGAACCGGCTCGAAACTGAAAGCGGAACCTTTAAAGCTGAGATAGTCCCGCTCAAAGCCAATCGGCGTTAGTGTTTGGGACACCGTTAGGTGTTCCGAAAGGCCGGGCATCAGATGATTTTCGAGGTAACTTTGAATTCGTTCGCGGTAACGCTCGGTCATGACGGACCAGTCTGTCGCACTGTCAAGATGCGGTACGGGTGACAACACGTAGAATGCGTCGCAACCCTCCGGCGCGAGGGATGGGTCAGTCTTCGTGGGCCGGTGCAGATAGAGCGAGAAGTCATCCGCTAAAATTTTTCGGTCAAAAATATCAGCGAGCAGTGCTTTGTAGCGGGGACCGAGAAGAATCGTGTGATGCTCGACATTTTCGTAGACTTTGGAGGTACCAAAATACCAGACAAAGAGACTCATCGAAAAACGTGATCGTTCGATACGGCGATCGCTCCAGTGTTTTCGGTGCTCGGGTCGAATCAGGTAGCGGTATGTCCACGCAGAGTCTCCGTTTGAGATGACGATATCAGCATGTAGCCGTTCACCTGTTGTGAGTCGGACCCCTGTAACGTGACCAGCCTCTATTTCTATCTCCTGAACTTCAGCCTCAGTGCGCACGGAAACCGACCGCTCTTTAAGCAGTGCTTCGAGACCCTCCACCAGTGCTCCGGTCCCTCCCATAGCGAAATGTACACCCCACTTACGTTCCAGGTATGCAATAAGCGTATAGATGGATGAAGTTGCGAAGGGGTTGCCACCTACGAGCAAGGGATGAAAAGAGAGCACCTGTCGTACCTTCTCGTTTTTGATAAACTTAGCGACTAAGCCATAAACCGTTCGGTAGCTTTCAAGCTGCATCATGGGCGGTACAATGCGCAGCATGTCGGTTGCTTTCGAGAATGGAACGTGTGCAAGCGCCTCGAATCCAACCTTAAATATTCGTTCACTTTGAGCGATAAATTCATCATAACCTGCTACATCTCTCGGAGAAAATCTACGAACTTCATCGCGCATTTTCTGCGGATCACCGGTGTAATTAAAGACGTTACCATCGTCGAATCTAATCTGATAAAATGGTGTGATATCGCGCAATTCTATATGGTCTTCGAGTTTTTTTCCGCAAAGTTCCCAGAGTTCCTCGAGTAGTTTAGGGGCGGTGATCACCGTTGGACCCGCATCAAAGGTGTAGCCGTCGATACGGTGAACCCGGGCTCGTCCGCCAATCGTCGGCAGTCGCTCAAGGACTTCTACGTCGTAGCCGCGCACGGACAAACGAATGGCCGCAGCGAGGCCGCCGAACCCCGAGCCGATCACAATGGCTTTCGGCCTCGCGCCTCGCGCGTCTGGAAGTGATCGCGAAACCCGGTCGGGGTCAAGCAAACGTGACTTTGGAAAGCGTACTAAGCGGTTAACCCCGGCTTTAAGCGTTCTACGCAACATAGTTTATCGTCTCCGTCTCGGTCGATGAGCAACGCGGCCCCCAGCACGGCGTGACAGCACTTTACGTGTGCCACGCGTCTGAATAGCTGGTTTAGGCAGAGGCGTCCTAAACCCAGCGGCCAGCGCGAGAGGTCATCTGTCCATGGATAGAGTCAAGCGCTCGGGATGTCCACCGCGCACCTCAAGTCCGTAGGTACAATCGGGGAGGTTTTCACGGGCCAAGTCGTGGTTCGGTTGATGCGCTTCGGCCTTAGGCTGAAACCCTACAATCCTAGTTTCCGCTTCTCTCAAGCATTGGATGTTATTCATTAAGAAAAAGTCCTTGGTAACCGTTCAGGGGGTCCAGAAAGCAAAAACGCTGCGGAAAGAAGCAAGTGGGCGTTGGGGACCCGCTTGCCGGCTTTAGGCCACCCTTTCGAGGTACAGTGGGGGAGGGTTTGCGGGATTTACTCCCGTAAACCCGGGGGCATGCGTGTAAAATGCCCCCCTGAACAGTTACAGTCCCGACGGGTGCGCAAACCGGGTTCTCCGGCGGGCCAAAGAATTCGGCACGACGCTGCCCTTTGCAAACTAATGCGGGGCCATTGGAGACGCGCCGCGGACGCTAAGGGACGCGCTCTTGCCAACCCCCACTCTCTCCTTCGCGCCTGGATAGCCAGCTAGGCTCGAGCTAGCTCTTCAATCTATCAACAAGCTAACGACTAAAGCGGCGCCAACACTCCGTGGGCGACATGGACGTCCGCACGTTGAGCGCTTACCTGAATGTAACTCGGATGCGTGGTGGTAATGAAGACCTGACACTCAAGCCGTGCTAGTACTTCGAAGAGACGCTGGCGTTTACGTTCGTCGAGTTCAGAGGTGACATCGTCAAGAAGTAACACGGGCAAACGCCCGTGGGCGCGCGCGCGCAGCGCAAAAGCGGCAAGCTTGAGAGCCAAGACCAGCATCCGAGCCTGACCAGCAGAGGCCTGATATCGAGCACCTCGTCCCGCCAGTTCGAAATAGCAGCGGTCCGCATGGGGCCCTTTTCGCGTAAATCCTAGACGTTTTTCGTCATTAAAGCTTTGCTCGTAAGTCTTAAGCGCCGCTTCGCTATCCTTGGGAAGTGTGGGAACGTAACACAGGCGTACCTCGACTGGCTCGGCGTGAAGTTCGGCAATCACCGCCTGTACCGTGGGAATCAAGTTCCTAATCAAGCCTTCCCGTGCAGCTATTATGAGACTCGCACTTTCCGCCAAGAGCCGTTCGTAGGGTCGGTGAAGGACACGTTCATATCGTCCTAAGCGGAAGAGTCGGTTGCGTGATGCCAGTGTCTTTTGGTAGCGCTGATGAATGCGGCTGAAGGAAGGGTCGATGGACACAAGCAACGTGTCGAGAAAGTCGCGCCTAATGCTGTCGGCATCCCCGATAAGCGCTGCGTCACCGGGATGAAAGACCTCCACTGGAAAGAGGTAGGGCAAGCTCGCTTCTTTATGCCAACGCACGCCTTCGAAGGCGTATTCGATTTTGCCCGCAGCCCTGATCTGTAGGTCTAGGCGCTTGATGCCTTCCCTAAGTTTTAGCTTAAAGCTTAGCTCAGCTAACGGCGCTCCTGCTTGAATCCAGTCAGCGCGCGGCGCGGCACGGAACGACCGCCGCATTGACATCACCCCTAGCGCTTCGATCCAGTTGGTCTTACCGCTGCCGTTGGCACCGGAAAGCACGTTAAACGCTTCGCCAGGAAACCAAGTACCCAAGGAGATATTGCGGAAATGCTTAAGGTGCACACCAAGCACGCGCACAGGCTCAACGTCTTGAAGCTCTCCAGTCAGGTGTGCGCCGATATTCAAAAGAAACCGCTCGCTCTCGGGCTTCAGCATGGGGCTAGAGGCGGCACGCGCTCATCATCAGCATTAGATGCGCATCGGCATGACTACGCCTACGAAGCCCATCTTGTCGTTCTCTCCGCTCACCATTCCGGGGTCCAGCTCACCGCTTAGCGCAAGCTCGACGCGGTCCGTCAGTAATACGCCTACGGCGTCAAGCAGATAACGTGCGTTAAAACCAATGGTCAGAGGCTCTCCAGCGTAATCCGCATCGAGCTCTTCTCGACCTTCTCCTACCTCGGGATTCTCACTGACTAGCGCGAGTTTTCCAGCTTCGAGTTCGAGTCGAATACCTCCCGTTTTATCGTTGGCCACGAGGTTAATGCGGCGAAGCGCATCCTGGAGACTCTGCCGATCGCACAAAACGGTTTTAGAAGCCTGCTTAGGGATCACCCTATCGTAAGGGGGAAACGCATCTTCGCTGAGTTTTACCGCCAGCGAAAACCCTGAACGACTGACGAAAAGGTGATTTCCCTCCTTGGCCAGCTCCAGCAAGTCAGCTTTCTCGTGGCTAGGCTTCGCAACGCCCCCCCCTGGGGCAGCTTCGCTTTTCGCCGCTGAAGCAGGGTCTTTGGTTGCTGATGAGGAGACCTTCAAGTCCTCGGCGATTCGCTTGATTTCTCCGATGGCGCGCAGCGGGATGAACATCGAAAAATCGAAGCCACCGCCTTCCACGTCGACTTCGGCTTTAGACAGGCGATGCCCGTCGGTGGAGACCATGCGCAGGGTTTTACCTTGGCCTTGGAAAAGCCCCCCAGAAAGATGCGGTCGCGATTCGTCGTGCAGCATCGAAAATTGCGTGCGGGCAATCAGCTGCAACAGATCCGCGGGCTGAAACACTAAAGGCGAGGATTCCGGCCGCTGCGGCAACTCTGGAAAGGCCTCTGGAAGCGCAAAAGGTACGCGAAAACGCACTTTTCCACTCTGAATGAGCAGCTGGCTTTCGGTCTCCCTTTTCAAGGTGAGCGGCCCATCAGGCATATTTTTCACGAGGTCGAGTAGTGCTTTAGAGGCCACCGCCAGCGCGCCATTGGTCTTAACTTCGGCGGAGCATGTAGCTGTTGCACTCAAAAAGAGGTCGGTCGCCAAAAGCTCAAGGTGGTCATCTTGTGTACGCAATAGGACACTCGAGAGCATGGGAACCGAACTCTTGCGGTCGGTTGCACCATGCGTTCGGGCTAGTGCGTGCAGTAGCTGCTTTTGAGCGATGAGAACTTCCATGAAAAGCCTTAATTCCTTAACAAATGAGCACGTCCTGTAAACCAAGGATGTGTCGCCGGGAGCAAGACGCTGCCGTTCCTTTTGCACGCCATCACGTTCGCGTGGATCCTGATTCAGTCCTTTGCAGCGGATGCCATATCGCGCCGCGCAAACACTGTCCATCGCTCCTAGCGTCGCAAAGCGTTGGCAAACGCTAGACGGTGAGAAAATAAGCGGAAAGAAAATCGCTGCTTAGTAAAGTCTCCACGATTTATCCACACAAGAGCACACACTTTGTTCCCATCTAGCTGAAAGAAAGAGAAATTCTAAATTAAGAATTAAAGAGACATTCGTCGTCATCATGCATGTGTAGTGGGGTTTTATCTAGGTAAATCATTAATATTAATATTTTTTAGAGTTTTTTTTGTGTATGGAGATATCAGTGGATAAGGTGCGCGTAAACCGATCTACACAGATCTAAAAATAGATATGCACAGCTAAAACCACAGGTTGCTCACCAGATCATTCACAGGTGGTTAAAATTTAATTTTACCGCTGAGCAAAAAAGCGGATGTTGCTCGCCTGTCGTTCGTGCACGCATGTGATGAAGTGCAACCAAAGGTGACTAAAGTCGGAAATCGGCACACTTATTGCTCTTTTCGTGATTGTGCTCTTTTTTTTCGCTTTATCGCTGAAAGCGTTCCGGAAAAAGGGTGCCGCTATGCGCTTAGGGAAAGGCGCGGTACCGAATGCACACGAAGCGAGGTTCAGGTTCCCCTTTAGCTATACTGGCTGCTCTTTTGGTGTCGTTCTGCTTTTGTGTGGGGGGTTGAGCCATAGGGCGCTCGCCAGTTACGACGTGGTGATCGACCCCGGTCACGGGGGTTCGGATCCCGGGGCGGTGGGGTGTGGCATTAGGGAGGCTTCTGCGGCCCTTACGGTTGCCCAGTCGACCTACGCTCACCTAACGCGCGCGGGGCTCAAAGTGACCATGACGCGCTTCGATGACAGGGCCGTCTCGCTCCAAGGCAGGGTGGCTTATGCACGGGAGCACGGGGCGAAGCTCTTTCTTTCGATTCACTTAAATGCGCATCCAAGCCCTACAGCTAACGGGACCGAAACTTTCCACGATCGTTCGGGAAAGACGGCTGATCGCCTTTTTGCTGAGCGGGCTCAGGAGCGACAGCTTTATGCTCTAGGCCTTAGAGATCGCGGTGTGAAGACAGCTAACTTCTACGTGCTTACGCATAGTTCGATGCCCGCTATCTTGGCAGAGGTAGGGTTTCTTTCTAACTGTACCGGAGACGCCCTCGTATTGCGTGACGAGTCCAATCTTAGAAATGCAGGGACGGCACTGGCTCATTCGGCGCTACAGCAACTCGGTTTGCCCATTGACCAGGGACCGCCAGCGTCTGCACACCCGGTTGCTCCGCCCCAGTCTGCACACCCGGTTGCTCCGCCCCAGTCGGATGTGCCGGCCAGAGGTTTACTCAAGGGTATCGTCTATCGCAATCTCGGTTTAGGCGCAGAAGACACAAGCGAACGCCTTGCTGGTGCAACGGTATCCTTTGCCGGGGCCGCTCAAGAAGTTACGTCGCAGGTGCACGACGGTAGTTGGGAGACAACGCTGCGCGCAGGTCAGCACTCAGTATCTGTGGTCTATCAGGGCCAAACGTTTGGCCCGATTGCTTGTATGGTGAGGGCAGGCCTGACAAATTGGTGCGTCGTCGGATTAAATGTGGAGGATGGCACCGCCGCAGACGTCCCTGACATTCCACCTGAGCTCGGTACCGATGGCCTCACGGACCTGAGGGCTATGGACCTTGGATCGTCTGAGGTGGAGGCGCAGGTGTTGACGCAAGGCTCCGCCGGGAGCCCTGTTACGGCCTGTGCACTCGGTACAATCGATAGGTCTGCCAGTGCGGCGAATATGTTAATCTTCTTGTGCCTAGGCGTTATACTTCAGGGCCGCCGTCGCATGTTGCGGGGTACATCCGTCCAACAAGGTTCGCGCGCCACGCCCTGCGTTGGGGCTTTTCCGCGCTTGCGCCGCACTAAAAATGCACAGTGCAAGCGGCTTCGCGATATCGTCGCGATCGCTTGGGTGTTATTGCTTGTGGCTCTCGTCAGCCTTGGAAGTGTAGGTTGTGAATCCAGTATTGGGGGATCCAAATCTCTATCAACCGATGGGCCATCAGGGTCAACCAGTCAAATATCCGGTGCAAAGGAGGATGCTCTGGGTTCTTCCACCGCAATACATATCCTGCGCCAGAGTCCTGGTGAGCCCAGGGGTGTCAGTTTGGAAAGGGTGGCGTCCGTCCTCAATACGCTCCGAAAAACTCCGCGTATTCAGAGGCTTGATCCCTATCTTCGAAAAGCACGGCCTATTTATACAAGCCCTATCGCGACGCTCGAAACACTGCAGCCAGGACCACCTACGCTTGCGCCATCCGGTCTAGAGGTCTTGGTCACCGATGCACACCTTGCTGGACTCGAACTTTGGACGCTCGAATCAGGTGGAAGGGTGGTGCTAACTAACCGAGAAGGTGCTGGATTTCGCCCGATTTTTAGTGCAGACGGGCAAGTCATTTCGTTCCGTCTCGCGGGGCAGTCGGCGTATGCGGTGCCTTTTTTCCATGTCGATAGAACCGGCCAGTCGGTCCGGCCAGCGCTTCCGGGAGCATTGCGCATTCGACAGCATGAGGACCGTGTTGAGCTTTGGGTAGGCGATGCCTGGGAACCCGTTATCCGTGAGGCCCGCGGTCATATCGTCGAAGTGAGTGTTTCTATGGATGCGAAGTGGCTAGCGTACCGCCATTTCGGTGAGGGCTACATCATTCGTGATCTCGATCAAGCAACTGGTTATGTGCTTGAGAGTGTAGATAGCTTTCGCTTTTCCGTATGCGGAGACAGGTTCGTCTTTGCGCAGACTGAAGAAGACGGTCAGGTGTACCTCAGCTCTACCTTTTACATCATGGATGGGGCAGAGGGGCCGAACTCGCTGCGGCGCATTGTCCTTCCAGAGGCGGTGGCGCTACCAGAAGGGCGGGAATATGAGTCCCCATTGCCTAGTATCTGTGCGGAGAACTCGCCCTGTGAACCGAAAGCGCTGCCTCTTTTTCCCAGCCTCGATTGTTCCGGCGACCGTCTGGCATTCGCCCAGGGTGATCATATTCACGTTGTGGCGCTCCAAGGAGAAACAAACTAGAGGCGAAACAAACTAACCGTGAAGCCGCACTCCCATGCCCCTCCTTCGTCCGCTGGATCAAGCGCCAACGCGCATTTTAGGCTCTTGTCTGCTGACCCTATGCTCGGCCCTTTGCTTGGTCGGTTGTGCCCGCTCGACGCCACACGGCGGCGCCACGTACCGCATTCAGCCCGCGGCTCCTCACCGGTCAGACCTCGACACGCGTTGTGTTTCCAAGAAGGTCTACGTTAGACCAGCTCTTCAAGGTGACGACGCGCCACAACTGCCAACGCTCCAGACGGTTCCAGTTCCAGATAGCGCTCCCAATGAGGACGTGCTTGTACCGACTGATTGAGTTCCTCGAGAACCATAGCGAGGTTGAAGTGCGCGTCGGCGAAAGCAGGCGCACTGGCGGTTGCGCCCTGAAAGGCTTGGGCCGATGCCACTAATTCGCCTTCGTCGAGGTAATGAAGGCCGAGATTGAATAGCGTTTCGGGATGATTCGGCTGCTGTGCGAGTGCCTGATGATAGAGTGCGAGCGCTTCCGCCGTCTGACCTTGACCGAGTAAATGATTGGCGAGGTTCGTTAAGGCGCTGACAAAGGTGGGGTCGTAGGTCAGCGCGCGCCGGTAAGCGGCTTCGATGGCTGCGGCCGCGCCCTCGCCGCTATCCTCTAAACGCAATGCATCGAGATAGGCCTGATAGGCATCTTGCTCCAGTCGTGCGGGCTTAGGCGGCCGAAGTTGCGTGACGATAGCGTGGCTGATTTCTGCGGAGGAGAACTCAATTAGGCACTGGCCGGTGTGGGGCTCGTAGGTGCCTTCGCCATCCCGTACCACGAGCTCGGTGCCTTCGGTCAAAATACGGCAGGATACGAGGGGACGCGCCCCGGGAGGTAGCGCCTGACGCAACGCAGCCAGCGCCTGCCGTACCCGGCGCAGCGGAATCCCCTGATCGAGGAGGCCTTTGGCGGCTCGTACTTCGACGAGATCGGAAAAACGGTAGCGCGCCCGTCGGCCCTCGGCGTCGGGTTGCAAAAAACCGCTCTTCTCCCATGCACGCAGTCGACTTTCAGCAAGACCAAAAAGTTTGGCCACCTCCGACCTCGAATAGAGAGCATCCGTCGATGCCTCTTCGAGTAAAGTTAGTTGTGCCGCATTGATGGACGCCTCGTTCAACGGCGCATGATTGTGCAGCCCAGCGCTGGGCTGCACAACTTCTAGCCGGTGACCAGGGGCCACCGGCGCGTTGTCCCTGGGACCGTCTTCTCCGCGCCTCTCCATGTTTGTCTGTAGACGGTTTCGCACTCTCCCGCCATCGTGCAAGCTTGTGTTCTACGTAATGAGAGGGTCCATGCGGGCTTCCGGGTTTGCGTCAACGCTCTCCTCGGCGCAGTCCTTGGAAGATGACGGTGGGCAGGCTAAAGGCACATTCACGAACTCTGGCGTTTATTTCGGATATTCACGGCCATGCCGCGGCGCTTGAACAGGTGCTCGCCGAGATTGCGGCGCAGCCCGATATCGGCGCCATCATCGCGGCAGGAGACCACTTCCTCGGAGGGCCTGATCCGATGCGGGTCTGGCAGCGCCTACAGTCCGATAAAATTCAGTGCGTTCAGGGCCTTAGTGACCAAGCCCTTGCGGGGGTCGATGTCAGCGAGGTTGTAGTGGAAGATGCGGTGCAGGCCGAGCGCCTCCAGGCGTTCTTGGATACTCGGCAGGCCCTTGGCGAGTTGGTCCTTGAGCGCATTCGTCGTCTACCGCGCCAACTACGCTTGCCTTTGGTAAACGGTGCCGAAGTGCTTGTTGTTCACGGTTCGCCTGCGGACCCGCTGCAGGAGATGAATCACGTCATGGATGATGATGAGATGAACGCACTCATCGGCGATGACCCGGCAGATGTTGTCGTCTGCGGTGCCAGTCACATCCCCTTCACGAGGTTTATTGGCGAGATCATGATCGCTGGCGTCGGGTCGGTCGGTGAAGCACCCGAAGGCGCGCTGGCGCACTATACGCTGCTGCGTCCCTATGCCGACCGCAACGAAGTTGAGCACCGCTACGTCAACCTTAGCTAGGCGTCCTAGCCCTGCTCAGGGATAATACCTTGCAAGAAAACGTCAGATAGTTGGGAACAAGCCTCACATGTCCTCGTTCGGGAAAGGGGGGGTTAAATGCTCCATCCGTACCGCAGAGAGCGAGTCAACACATCGGCCTTTCCAATGACACTGGCGCCCATGCACCCCCATTTGGGTGGGGCTTGGAAAAGCCCAACGACCTAACATCGGTCTAGGGAGTAGTTCTACATTCGTCATCCAGTGGGGGGCGAGCGCTGCGATCAGACCGAAACTCGTTTGCCGCTGGTGATACGGTGGGGCTATGTTCGCCGGTGCGCATGAGACAACGCCCAGAAAGAAAGGTTCGCTTTCTCGTGCCTTATGCGTTTCCTACGTTCGCGTTGTTCGCACGTTGCACGCCTATAGGCTTGGCCGCGATTGTCCTTGCCGTCGCAGGCGCCGGCTCAGTGCGTGCCGAAGAGGCTAGTGCTGCGGCTGACGCCTCGGACGCAACCGATGGTTCGGCTGACGCGTCCGAAGCGTCGCCAGAAGTTGATCCTCTGGCGCCTACGCCACCTAAGCTCATCGAAGCTGAAGAGCCCGTTGCGCCTGAGGGCGTGCCTTTGCCTGGTGAAGTCGTAGTCGTGCTCACGGTGGATAAAGATGGCAGCGTAAGCGATGCGACCGTCCGCGAGAGCAGCGATGCGCGTCTCGAGACCGCCGCCCTCGCCGCCGCCCTCGCATCGCGCTTTGAGCCCGCGCGGAGCGGAGGCGAGCCGCGGGCGGCGCGAATCGCTTACCGTGTGGACTTTCCCGCACCACCCCCACCCGCCGAAGGAGAGCTCTCCCTCCGGCTGGTCGACGATGACGGCGCGCCGCTTGTGGGGCTTGAACTCACCGTAACGTCTCGTAGTGCCGCTCAGTCGCCCGGGGCAGAAGAAGATGATTTGGCGCGGCAGACTTCCGCGGCCGCCGTTGACCTGAACGTGCTCACCGATGAGCAGGGACAAGCATATTCGAAAGCGCTTGCTCCTGGCCGCTATCAAGTCACCTTCACCGATCTGACGGGTGAGGTCCGGAGCTACACTGAGGTGGTGAGTGACGGTGAAATCACCGAGGCGCGGTACCGTTTGGCGTTGCCCGAGACTCCGGAGTTGAAGGCTGAGGCGCGCTTTGAAGCCACGGCTGAGGTCGAAGCACCACCGCGAGAAGTCACACGACGCACGCTTGAGGCCCGCGAGCTTAATCGCATTGCTGGGACGCGCGGCGATGCCGTGCGCGGTATCGAAGTGCTTCCCGGTGTAGGCCGGCCGCCTTTTTTGTCGGGCGATATTATCATTCGCGGCGCCTCACCGCAGGACAGTGAAATTTTCCTCGATGGCTCGCCCGTTCCCCGCCTCTATCACTTCGGCGGTTTTGTAAGCGTCTTTCCGTCGCCCTTTGTCGGCCAGGTGGACTTCTACCCCGGTAACTTTAGTGTGCGCTACGGGCGCAGGGTCGGCGGCGTCGTCGAGGTAACACCCTCGGCGCTCGAACCCGAGCGCACGGGGGGCTACCTCGATGCTTCCCTCTTTGACGCCTCGTTCATGTTTGAAGGTCCCATCGCCGAAAACGTTGACGTAAGTGCCGCCGCGCGGCGCTCCTACGTTGATGCGGTATTTGAGGCGCTCGTTCCCGACGGCGCGATTTCGACAACAGCAGCCCCGGTCTACTGGGACTACCAAACCCGAGCGCGCTGGACACCCTCGTCTCGGGACGAGGTGACATTTCTGGCTTACGGTTCGTCGGACAGGCTGCGCCTCCTTTTTTCTGAAGCATCCGACCAAGACCCGTCTTTTCGCGGCAATTTGCGTTTCGAGACCCAGTTTCATCGCGGTGAGGTGCGCTGGCGCCACAGGCTTAACGCCAGGACCAGTCACAAACTGCTGTTGGCCGGCGGGACGGATAACTTGCGGCTTGGTCTTGGGCCGGCGCTCAATTTTGACCTCAATACAGTTCCGCTTGCTGGCCGCAGCGAGTGGGTGACCCAAGTGCATCCGCGGCTCACCTTGAACAGTGGCATCGATATTCAGGCAACTCCGTTCAGTATTTCTTACGCGGGTTCGCCGAATCAAGCCGGAGAGGGCAATCCTTTTGGCACGCCGCTTTCCGCACAAGACCGTGTTGAAGCGCAGGAAAGCGGATTCATTGTTTCTCCTGCGGTCTATGTGGAGGCACTCTACCAGGCCACCGACGCGCTGGCTCTTATCGGCGGCGTCCGTGCGGACTACTTTGGCCAGATCAAACGCGCAGCGGTCGATCCGCGTTTTGTAGCGCGCTACGCCTTTGCGCCAACTTGGTTGATCAAGGGAGGCGTGGGGCTTTTTAGCCAGCCGCCCCAGCCCCAGGAGGCCGCGGCATCCGTTGATGGAAACCCTGAGCTGCGCCCTACGCGTTCGATTCACGTGAGCACTGGGCTCGAAAAGCAGATAAGTCCCGATCTGCGTGTCGGCGTGGAGGGCTTCTACAAGCAGCTTTTCGATCGTGTTGTCGGTGCGCCTCCGGGTGAGAGCCCGTCTTTCACCAACGACGGCATCGGCCGCATCTACGGCGCGGAGCTAGACGTTAGGCTTCTGCCCTCCTCTGGACGTTACTACGGGTTGCTTTCGTACACTTTGATGCGTTCTGAGCGCAACGACCGAGGCGAGGGTTGGCGTCCCTTCGACTTCGACCAGAGCCATATCTTTAACGTGGCCGGTGGTTACCGCTTCAAGAACAATATCGAGATTGGCGGTCGCTTTCTCTACGTCGCGGGCAATCCGACGACGCCAGTGCTGGGTTCGCTCTTCGACAGCGCAAGCGGTCTTTATTTGCCGATTTTTGGGCCGGTAAACAGTGCGCGTAATCCCGCATTTCACCGTTTAGATGTGCGCTTGGCTAAGGTGTGGTACCTCGACCGTCAAGTTGTCACCCTCTACCTTGATGTGCAGAACGCCTACAATCGGCGTAACCAGGAAGATGTGTCCTACAACTTTGATTTCAGTGAATCCGAGCCCCTCGCCGGTTTGCCCATCTTGCCTTCCATCGGAGCCCGCGTTGCTTTTTAGTGTCAAATGCAAGCCAATAGGCCAGCGAAGGGGTTTGGGCTTGGGGGTATTGCTCAGCGGCGTCGTGCTCGGTCTTCTTGCGTGTGGTTCGGATTTGACGCCCGGGGTGGCCATCAGCAACTTTCGGTTACTCGGAGTTCGCCTCGAAGTCGAGACCGACCCGGAACGCGCCTCGCCAGCGCCGGGTGAGCGCGTGCGTATCCGTCCGCGAGTCGTCGCTCCGCGGGCCACGCCGCCCTATGGATACTTTATGTTGGCTTGTGCGCGCAGGCCTATCCCGACGGGCGCGGATGCCTGTGCATCGGCACCCTTTTTCGTTTCTTCGGGGTTGCACGAAGCCACCGAGGGCTTGGAGATTTCCTTCGAGGTGCCCGGTGACAGCGACCCGAGCACCGGCATTCTGCTGGCCGGCGCCTTCTGCGACCGCGGCGAGATCGAAGTGGGCGCTGGTGCTCCATCTGATCCAGAACCAGCCTCTGGCTCCTCCGGGGCGGATGCTGACGCGATCGGAGCGGCCGAAGTACTCGGCAATATCCGCTGCCTTCCGGTCGGTGAAGAAGGTGCCGTGGCGACTTCCGCATCGACGCGAGATCCTCAGCTATGGGTGTTGCCCGTACGGCTGCGCGGGGCTGAAGGGCCTATCGGCCGGCATCCAGCGGTGCCAGCGGATTGGCTGATGCTTGGCGAGGCTGCTTGGCCCCGCACCCGCTTTGATGAATCGGCAGCAACAGGACCGTGCGCCGAGCGCAGTGAGCTATTTGAGGCCGGTGTTCGTGCCTGGTCGGTTAGTGAGGCCGGCGACCCCGAGATTTCGTTCAACTACCCGGCCGAAAGACGCGTAGCGCTCTCTGCGGAAGAACGCGTAGTGGTGTCGGTAGCCCACTTTTCGAATTTTGGTCGAATTGACAGGCAGTTTACCGTGTTCGCCGATACTGAAGCCGCCGACGGTCCCATCGTTTTTAATCCTACTCGCGGACCGAACGAGGAGAACCTTCTCACGGAGGCACAGAGTGTCTTCGTTCGCTTCGAGTTTGCCCTACGCGACCCCTTCGGTGGCTTTGCTTGGGACACGCGCGCACTTTGCCTCCTGCGCTAGAGCGGGAAGGAACCCAAAAACGTGCGAAGAAATAAGGTGAGCCTGGCCGGCGGCCGGGCGCGACGGGAAGGGGGCGTGGAATCGAAACATGGCTTTGGTAAGCACGAGGTGTTTGGCGAGATGCGAGCGTAGTGGTGTCGCGGATCAACCTAAGGCAGATGCGCGCTAGGGATTGCAGGTGGCGCCGCAGAACACACCTCTCAAGCACGCTCTGTGCTGCGCTAAGCGGATGGATGATAAGGTGGAGGTATGCGTGAGGGGCCGGTGAGCTCGGTGCGCAGAAGTCGCATAATCAGCGGAGAGACCACTTCGAATAGGTGGCGACGTACAAGCTCCCAGGGGAGTGCTCTCCCCTGGGGCAGGGCACGGATGTGCTCGGCGAGTTGGGTGAGCAAGGGGTCCGGTAGCGCCCGCGCTAGCGTTTCTGTGGCCATTCGTTTGGCGTCGCTAACTGAATGACCGCCTCCAAGCGCCAAAAGGTAGAGTTGGCGGTAGACCGGGCCTTTTCCCGATAACTCTTCAAGGGCACTCGCTGCCGCTTGAAAATCGTTCAGACAGAGACAGAAAAAACCATTGACCAGCCGATTGCCCGACTTCGGGTCCAAGGAGCGTTCATGGCGGACAACGGTTGCTGCGGCTGAGGTGGTAGGTTCTTTTCGTTCGAGTTGCGAGAGCCCGTCATATATTGCCTTAAAAGCATAATATTCTTGGCTTTTATCGGATGTTTCCCCGAGGAAGTAATCCGCCCAACGCACTTGGCCGGCGGCGAGGCACGTGGCGCCAAGAGCAAGCGAGTTCTCAAGGCTCCTGGCCGCGCGCAGAACGTTCAGTGCCTGCAAGTCTTGCTGGAGCGAAGCGGTCTTGAAGAGCGTGCGCCGAGAGGCGATCAGTTTGGCTTCAAGGCTGTTGCGCTCGCTGTTCTGAAGTGAGCCGTCCGCAAAGGCCGCCGCAAGATCCGTCGTCACTACGACTTCTTCGCCGAGTTCTTCGGCGCTGAGACCTTCTCGGCGCAAAGCCAGCCAGGCGGCGCTAACCCGTGCGCGCAGGGTCTGGACAGTGTCTTGGTACTCGGTACGCAGCGCTAGTTGGACTTGTTCCTTGACAGTCGCAGCGCCGAGCACGTAGGCGAAAGCAGCTACGCCGTGCGCTGGCTCCAGGCGAAGTCCCATGGAAAAACGCCGAGCGATATGGTGGAGATCGGCGAGGACAGTCGTTTGAGGTAGGCCAAGCAGCGATGCGATTTCCGAGGCCTTGAGCCCGAGGACGCGCAGCCAGAGGATAGCCTGGTGCTGGGGCGCAAGCCGCCCAAGGGCCACAAGCATCGCTTCAAGTTCGCTGGATTTCTCGGAGACGCTTGCCGCCGTCGCCGGCAGCGATGTGGTGCTAGGTATCCTAAGAGAAACAGGTGTTGTTTCACCAAGCGCGGCTTCCGCGCTCTCCCGCGCGAAGGCCGCTAAATAAGCCCTAAAGGTTGAACGGCCGGACCAGCCGCGCAGGCCAGCATAGCCTGCGCGCTCGAGATCCATGAAGAGCGTCTGCACAAGCGTGCGCAGACGTCCGGTATCAAAGACGCCGTGGGCTTCGAGGACGCGAACCACAACCGCGGCCACAGTAGGTTGATGGCGAAGGACTAGGCTTTCCCAAGCCTCCCCGTCGCCGTTAAGGATGGCGAGAATGAGACGCCGGTCGTCCAAGAGCGCCGTGACAGACGGCTGCACGGGTGAGGCATGGCTGGAAGCGGCCCGCGCGTCAACTCTTGGGTTGTCTAGCGCGTAATCGTTCAAGAGGTGATTTGTGCAACCGCCCCTGGATTTAAGCGATTAACCCCTGCAGAGACGGTCGTCGCTGCACGTAAAAAAGGCGGCCTACAAGTGCGCTCAGCACGCCCCCTTGTTGAGTCCATGGCCCTCGGGTTGATCTCCCTTGAACGCCTATGCACTGCGAGCGCAATTGACAGATGGACGGGGGGCTCCGTAGCCTTAAGCGAATGTCTTTCAAGCATGTGCTCAACTGCCGCATTACCGGAGAGATCGGTAGTGGTGGGATGGCGGTGGTCTACCGGGCCGTCCAAGAGCCCTTGGGACGCCGGGTGGCGATTAAGGCATTGCGCCCGGCGGTTGCGCTTTCGGACGCACAGTTTGCAGAGCGCTTCGAGCGCGAAGCGCGCTTCATGGCGGAACTGCAGCACGAAAACATTATCCATGTTCATGACTTCATCAAAAACGACGACGGCATCTTTATCGTCATGGAGTACGTCGAGGGGATCGATCTTTTCGACCTACTGGAACGCACGCCCGTCCTGCCGATCGAAGTCGCTGCCATCGTCGCCCTCAACGTCGCCCGTGCTCTGGATTACGCACACTTTCGTGGCCTTGTTCATCGAGATGTGAAGCCAGCTAACGTCATGCTCTCGCATCAAGGCGAGGTCAAACTCATGGATTTCGGCATTGCTCGGGACGACAAGCTGACGGATCTGACCGAAACCGGCACGGGTCTTGGCACGCCGAGTTACATGAGCCCTGAGCAAATCCTCGGCGACCGCATCGACTATCGCAGTGACATCTTTTCACTAGGAATCGTGCTCTACCAGATGGTGACCGGGCGGAAACCTTTCATCGAGGACGATTCGGCCTCGGTGATGCAGAAGATTCGCCTCAGCGAATACACGCCACCGCGCCGAGTGAACACGGCAGTGCCCCGATCGCTAGAGCGTATCATCGGTCGCTGCATGCAGAAGATGCCGGCCAACCGTTATCCAACAACTCAGGCGCTGATCGATGATTTGGCAGAGTTCCTCGCCCCGCGGGTGGCGACCAATCACAGCGCTCGGCTGGTTATCTACCAGCGAGATGTCGGGGTGCTAAACCCGGAACAGGCCGACTCGGTGCTCTCGATGAGCAATCTGCGATTTGTTGGAAAGAAGTCTCTCGATTGGGGACAGATGCGCCGACATATGCTGAGGCAAACACTGCTTTCGGCGCTCATCTGCACGTTGGCGCTTGGCTACGAGCTGCTGGGACCTGGGCCGACAACCTCTTATTTCTCGTCGGCTTTCGCCCAAGGTTCCGGTTCCGTTGGATTAGTTCAGGTCCACGTTGACCCGTGGGCAGAGGTCTTAATCGACAATCAGAGTATGGGCTTTACGCCATTTGCCCAGCCGTTTCCGCTGGCATCGGGTCGCCATCACGTGGCCGTACGTCACCCTGAACTCGGAGAGCAGGTCGAGGTGATCACGTTGGAACCGGGGGGCATCCTTACGATTTTCATGGATGTACGTATGGGCAAGGCTCCGCGCATCGAATCGCGTACGCTTGCAGAGCCTTCGCTGCGCCCTGCTCTTTCAGATAAGAGCGCAGCGGTGGACAGCGCGCGTATGCGCGAGCGGAGCTCGGAATGAAGGGCCGCGCCTTGCGCCTCAGGGTACGCGCCTCAGACGGGCGGGAGGAGTGATGAGCGCCTTGGTCTACAGTTCCATGGTTTGCGTTTGGAAAGTCGTGCGCCGGCCACGGGTGTGGAGTGTGATCTGCGCCTTGATGACTGGCATGAGTACTCTGCCAGTGCAGGCCCAGCGCGTCGGGCCCCAGCTTGTGCACTTGTCAACAGACGACGAAACGCTCGCAAAGCTTGCGGTATACTACTACGGAGACGCGCTTTTCGCCGCGGTGCTCGCTAATGCGAACGCGCTAAAGCAAGACAGTAACGGTCGTCTTGCGGCAGGACAACGTTTGCTAATCCCGCACGCTAGCGAGGTGCGACTAGACGCCGCATCAAGCTTTTCGCGCATTGCTCAAGGGTTGCTAGGCGAGAGTTACAGGCAATTTGTTCTGCGTGAACTCAATGACTCGGTGCAAAGTCCGCGCTTGAGCCCGGGAACCGTGCTCAACGTGCCGCCTGTACTCCAGCACACGCTTCGGGGAGGCGAGACGCTTGAAGCGGTCGCCTCCCGCTACGGATTGGCGGCGGAAACGGGTGCCCAACTTCTGCGGCGCTACAATGCTTCCGTCCGAGAGAAACCCAAGCAGGGAACGGTCATTGACGTACCTCTTCTCGAGATCGGTCTCACAGCGGCCGCGCGGCGTAAACTCGACGCACTCGGTCGTTGGGCATGCCGTCGGCCTAGCGGCAGCGATGCTCAGAGCGGTGAGCGTCTCATTGAACTCGAGAGCTTGCTGCGCGCGAGCCGTTTTTCGGATGCGATTGTGCTTGCGGCTCGACTCATTGGCGAGCTTGAGCCTCAGGGTGCACCCGTTGCACCCTACAACCTTTTGCTAGGTCAAGCTTTGGTGGCGCTTGGCAACGATCCCGCTGCGCGCATCGCCTTCGATGCTGCGCTTGCCGAAACGCCGAGTGCCCGCCTCGACCCTACTTTGACCTCCCCCAAGGTTATTGAGGTATTCGCCGCCGCTCAGGCGGAGCGCGCCCTGGCACGCTAGGGCGTGGGCGCTTATGTCAAGAGTGGTCCCGTCGCCCTCGTCACTCGTCGCAGGGGGCGGCCCTTTCGTCTTTTTAAGCGCTTAGCTCTACCGCTGCCCCTACTTCGGGTCTAGGTTGCGCGTCGTGGTTTTTGCGGTGGGGGTCATACGCATGGGTGTGCAGTTAAGCGAGCTGCGTGCGCAGTTTAAGGGTGTGAGGCGCGGGCGCTCACAGCTGAAAACCGCCGCGAACTTTGGGTTCGTGAGGCGTTTCGCCGCCGACGTCCGCCGGCTCAGGTCGTTGGTCAGCAACGAACGGGATCCAACGGAATGCCGTCGTCGTGCTAATGTGTGCCGGGTGCGTGAAGGCGGTTTTGCGCTCGTCCTTGGCGTGGCCTTTGCGCTCGTGGCTTCAGGCGCCCGCGCAGAGGACGGCACCTCTCCAGGCTTCGAGTGGGGCCTTGCGGTAGGTGTGCTCGCAGCGGTGCCGGTGGGTTCAGGAATCACGCAGCCGGGCGCGCCGGAAGCGGAGTTTCAATCCGCCTTTGCGCTTCAAGTTGAGGCGCCGGTCGTCGATATCGGCCGTCGCTTTGAAATCGTTCCCTTCGGTAGGGTAAGTTTGGCTGGAGGCCCGAATAGAGACCTCTATGAACAAGCTCTGCGACCCGAGCGGTTTACCGGGAGCGTGTCTGCCCGCGAGCTCATGCTCGGCGGCGGATTGCGTTACCATCTCCTTGATGTGCTCGACGAACTCCGGGTGTTCTTTGGCGTTTATGGAGCCTACTCTCAGTCGTTTGCTCACTACGCTATTCCCGCAGACGAAGGCACCGTTGCGTCGCCGTTTGCCCGACAGGTGCGTGAAGAGCGGCGGCACAGTGGTCCCGCGTTATTACTCGGCGTTGGCCTGCGCTACGATATTCCTCTTGGGGACGAGGCACGCTGGGGCGCTCTTCCCATTCGTGCAGAAGTTCAATACGCCGTGCATTTTTTAAACAGGTTGAGCGTTGATGATCCTTCGGATTTTCGGGAACCTGGTTGGCTAGCCGAGCAGGGAATTACGCGGCACCAAGTGGTTTTCGTGATGAGCGTCGGCTACCAAGTTCGGTAAACGCGGTCAATGTGTGAGCCTGGCTAAGGCTTTTACGGAAAAGCGGTATATTCCGAAAGGTAGTCCTATTCGCGCGCTGGCGCTCCTGGGCAGTGGATGCTAGCTCCCCAAGGTGCCGGAGCGGGCTTTGTCGGCAATTCAACCTAATTGTGTCTACAAGATGTTGCTGTTTTCTCCGAAGGTAACGCTGCTTTCCAAGGTCTGGTTCCGAGGCGAAGTCAAAGCGCAAAAAAGATCACGCACTGAAGGCTTGCGGTTTCGGGCGCGGGTCCTAAGCGCTACCCGTGGCCACGAAGAGCATGTCTAGAGGTATGCGGAACATAGGCGAATCAAGCGATGTGCAGTGCACCAGAGAGATCGAGGGTGGATCTGGTGCATTAGGCTTAGGTCCGTGCTATACCGAAGGCGGTTTTTGCAGACAGAACGCAGTGCTTGGCGAGCCATGTTCTAGAAGGCAGCATGTCGGCGATGTAGCTCAGTTGGTTAGAGCGGGCGTTTCATACGCGCTAGGTCCGTGGTTCGAATCCACGCATCGCCACAGGACGGTACCGAATGAGCAGAGGGGCGGCCCCCAAACGCATCGAGCGTGGTTCGGTTCGTGTCTTGTCCAGAGTGTCGGGCCCTCAGAGTGCTTGCTTCAATGGGTGCAGGGTGTCTCGCAAAACAGAGCGGAGCTGGTCTGAGCTGGGTTGTGGGGCGCGCTGAGTTGGCCAGATGGCTGAGCGGGTCCAAGTGCGCTGAGCCGGTTTGGGGTCGAAAGACGGGATCACATCCGAGGTGGCAGCGGAAGCACACGAGAGCTGAGAAGGGGCCGGAAATCAATGGAGCGTGACGCGTGGCTGGATAGATCCATGAGCGAAGACAGCCTCGACCCGGAGGATGGCGGGTCTGATGTGCGCAAGGCGTCGTTCCAGGTGCAACGCGGTCACGACGCGAGCGCGTCGGCGGATCACGAGCCTGACAAGAGGAAGATAGATTTCAGCAACACAGAGCTTCATGCAGTCCACACGGCCACGCCGCGTCTCGACATGTGTGGCCGAGCTGAAACATCACGAAGCGTGGATTATTCGCTCCGGGGTTTGGGGCGCGCCACGCTCGGTTCGGCGCTAGCGACAGCGGGGCTGATCGTAGCCTTCTACTTCGGCTTGCGTTGGGCTCTCCCAGGATTTCGCGAGACGGCTTTGGTGCTTGCTGCGGCGCTTGCTGCAGGTCTGACGGTTTGCGTCGTTATTCTGCGCTGGCTTCAGGAGCGAGGGTTGCGGCGCGGACAGTGGCGAGCACAGTGGCGCGGGGTGCGCGCCACTGTGCTCGCCGCGCTGCACAACCGTGTATCCGGTAGCAAACGCCGCAACGATGAAGAAGACGTCGGGCCCGAGCCGTTGGGGTTGTGGCGCAACCCCGAGGCGGCGCTCGCCGAAGATGCCGGGCCGCAGCAGTCCGACGGTCTGAACAGCGACCCCGAAGATACATGGAAGACCCATTCTGGGCGTATCGTGCTCAAGCGCTTTCCTAACGAGGTGCATAATGGCAGCAGCGCCTACGTCGAGCAGGAATCCGAGCTGTTGCTCGCGTTGCGCAACAAGCGCGACGAGCTCGCGCAGCGTCTGCGGGAACGCGCATTGCTCTTCGATATCCTGCGCATCACCGCCAGTGAAAGCGAGTTGCAGCAAGTGGTCAGCGACCTCGCTTCACGTATGCTCGCGGACTTGCGCTTGCGCGAGTGCGCCATTTTCTTGCGCGAGATCGGGTCTGACGGTGGCATTCGATTCGTCGTTCGCGCGGCATCCGGGTTTAAGCATCCGCAAGCGGTGCTGGGACGTTCGCTGCGCGAGGGCGAGGGGGTCAGTGGTGAGGTCGCCAAGATTCGCCACCCGATCTTGGTTCCCGATGTCAAAGCAGAACCCCACTACCTCTCATTTTGGTCGCAAGTGGCCCGAGACGGCTCCTTTGCAGCTTTTCCGGTGATTCATCGGCAGCAGCTCATCGCGGTGCTGGCACTGACGCGTCCCCCTGAGGATACGCTTTCCGAGATGGAGGTGCGCTTTCTGAGCGCTGTTGCCGATCAGATGGCACTCGCGATTAGCCATGCTGAGCTTTTCGAGCGTTTGCGAGCCGAGTCCACCCTCGATGATCTCACCGGGCTAGCCAATCGCCGCCTCTTTCAACAAAGGTTACAGCTTGAGCTCGAGCGCGTAGCTCGCTTCGGTCAACCCTTGAGCGTGATGCTTATCGATATTGACCACTTCAAACAGCTCAACGACCGATGTGGACACGGTGTCGGCGATGAAGCGCTTAAGTTGGTCGCTAGGATTGTCGGTCGTTGTGTGCGCCGCATCGATACGGTGGCCCGTCACGGGGGTGAAGAGTTCATCGTGGTCTTGCCCAATGCGACAGTGCTTCAGGCCGCTCGCGTTGGTGAGAAGATTAGACAAGCCTTGGCAACCTCTAGTGTGCCTGGAGGCGCGGGCCAACCAGGGGGTTATGTCAGCGTGAGCATTGGCGTCGCGCAACTCAGTCGTGGTCAGGCGGCCGAAGCTCTGATCGAACGCGCTGACCAAGCAATGTACGCTGCTAAAGCCGCGGGTCGGGACCGCGTCGCTT